>CAIQQQ010000301.1 GCA_903873995.1 uncultured Rhodospirillales bacterium | reverse complement strand
TATGGTGTCGCGCATGTTCTGGCGTCGCATCACGACGAAAAGCTGAATTTAGGTCTTGCTTCCGGATCAGCAACATAGTGGTGCCACACATCGACGGTCCATTCGATGAACCGAGCCAAACCACTTAACGTTGATGTTGACCCATGATCGGGTCAACACCGGACCACATCAATTTTGTTTGCGTGTGGCGCGCACCGGTCCGCGCGCGATACCAGGTCGTCAGGGTCGTTTTGCCGTGATTGTGGATTGCGCGATTGGTCAGCAGCAAACCCGAATTGGGGTCAACTGTCGGTGGTTTCGCTTCCGGGAGTTGGTGGGATTAGATTCAGTGACAAAGCTCCACATTATATCAGAGATTTATCCCATGACCTTCAATTCTTCGTGAAGTCTCCGGATTAAGATGATATTATAGATTGGGGTGTCGGTGGATTGCAGTGCTGATCAGCGCTTGGACAAGGCAGCTACTGCCTTTTTTAACCTCATGTTGACTACCGTGGTGCGTGGCATGGCGAGGTTTCGCCAACGCCGAACTCGATCGTTGGCAGCAGGGCGGCCGGCGGGAACAGCACGCCAAGGCCCACGGCCGCGCCGCCGCGCGCCCCCAGCTCGCGGACATCCGGGCCGACGCTGAGATCCTTGAACGGCCCGGCGATCCGGATCGGTGTGCTCAGCGAGCCGACGGTGAAATGCTTGGCGTCGGTGCGAAGGTGCATTTCCATCACCTCGCGCACGAAATCGGCCCGCGCGCCGCCGGTGATGAGATGGTCGGTGGTGTCGATCACCAGCCGTGTCGTCGCTGCCACGCCATGGCGCATCGGCGCATCGACGATCATGCAGCGCAGCATCTCCTTATCGGGAATGCCGAGGGCAGAGAGGATGGCACGGCCAAGTTGCAGACCGGACAGATCGAGCAACAGAGCATTGACGTCGCCAGCGCGGGACATGTTCAGCGACAGGCGGCCGTCGCCGTGGCCGACGATGGCGGCCAGCGAATCGCCGCTGCCCATCAGTTTGATCGTGCCGTCAATCACGCCGCGCCCGGACCCGAGGCCCGACGATTTCAGGATGCGTCCGATGTCGACGTGTTCGATCTTCGCATCCAGCGACGAGACCAGCGTGTCGCCATCCGGGTTCAGATCGATCGTCGCCGTGACGTGACCGCCGCCGACCGCGACCCGCGCCGGTTCCAGATGAATGTGCCCGTCCTCGATGTCGAGCTTCGCCTCCAGGGAGTCGAATGGGACATTTCGGCCGATGATGTGCTCGGCACGATAGGTGATATGGACATCAGCCGCGCGGAGGTGAGGAACCTCGATCGGGGTGTTGGGCAGCAGTTGCGTGCTCGCTTCGGCGCGGCGCACCTGCGCCACCTGTTCCTTCGTCTGCCCCGGCGTGGTGGTGCGCCCGGGGGTGGAGCCTACGAAACCGCCGAGATCCTGCATGTCGACGGATTTCGATATCATGTTGCCGTTTAGCACCGGTCGCGCGGGCTTTGGATCGACGGCGAGAGTGCCGGCGAGGTCTGTACTGCCGACGAGGCCCACGATGTTGCTGAACTTGATCTGCCGATCGCCGAAATCCAGTTTGCCGGCCAGGCGGTATGGCGGTGTCTTGGGGATCGGCATACCGGTGAGCGAAGACAGCGCCCCCATGTCTTGCCCGGCGATCGACAGGTCAATATCCGCCCCCGCAAGAGCCAGCGGGTCTTGCAAGGTGGCTTTCAGGCTGAGCTTGGTGTCCCCGGTCGCCAATTCCGCTTCGATCGGATAGGGCGCAGCATCACGCAACGATAGCAAAGCGCCGCCGACGACATGGGCCGTGATCGGGCGGCGCGCATAGCTGCCACTGGCATCGATGGTGATGCTGCGTGGTGTGCTGTCACCGGTGGTGATGCTTATCGCGATATCGGTTCCGGTAAGCGGTGCCTCAAGCCGGGCTTTTCCGTCATTGATCACCACGTCGCCGATCGCCAGGTCGGATGCGGCAGCGCCACCGGCCGGACGGGCCTGTGGTGTGATGGTCCAGTTGTTGGCGCCGTCCGTCATCTGGAGCATGGAGATCACCGGGGCGTTCGCCTGCACCAATGGCAGCGAGAGCTTGCGGGTGCGCAGGTAGGTTTCTGCGGCAACATCCACTGTCAACGTCGGCATCACCAGGAATGCGGCCGCGCTCAACATAAACCCTGTTGGGTTGGTCACACGCACATCGTGCAGCACGACCCTTGTGACCCGCCCGAGATGCACCTCGAGCCGGCCGATTTGCACCTCGCGTCCGATGGCCGTGGAGGCGCGAGCCTCAACGAGGCCGCGGAACCAGTTCCAGTCCCACAGGAACACGACAGCGACACACACCAGGACCAGCCCTGCCATGACCTGCAAGGCGCGGCGGGTCCGCTTGGACGGGGCGACTGACTGGCCGATGCAAACTCCTTCGCGGCAATAGTGGCCGCTCGTCAGATGTTGGATGTTCAGCTTTGTGACGGATCAACAGAAGCCTCTGAAATGCTACTCCGCACGGAGGGGCTGTTTGAACCATCGGATTATACCCGTTGAGACCGAAGATCCTTTGATCGGGAACAAGGGCGGCTCAGCCAGTTGTCGAGAAGCCGCGACATGGTCGAATAAATCTATTTAGTATTTGAACACCATGAAATACAGCGCGCCGACTAACGGGATCGTCGCCACCACGCCCCAGATCAGCCAGATGCGCGTGCTGCGGAAATACGATTCGGGAACCATATCGGCCGGCCCGAACGATCGCGCCTGTCGCGCCTGGCGGATCTGGATCGGCAACAGGATGGCGAGCCAGATCAGGCCCGACAGCCCGAACATCACCTCGGATCTGGCGATCCATCCGGTTCGCCAGGGGTTGAGTCCGACAATCCAGGCCGCACCGAACCCGCCGATGCAGGTTAGTCCGATTCCCCAGGCGGTGAAGGCCCAGTCGGTGATCGTGACCAGCCGTTGCGAAAAGGCGATGATACGCGGATCGCGGGTGCGATCGGCGAAGAACTTCCAGCATGCCGTCACGGTCACGTTGCCGACCAGGAGGATGATCCCCAGCATATGGATCACCTTGAACACGCCATATGCCATCATATCAGAACATTCTCGTCATAAGACGTCAGCGGGATCCTGACGGTTTCGGACGCGATCGACAGGAATTTATCGGTCACGCAAGCCCCGTCCGATCTTTCGGCTTCTGCCGGCAACGTGATCGAGCGATTGAAGCAAGGCAACAACTTTCGGGTGCGCCCAATCCTTGAGCCAGACAGGCTCGGCGATAACAGGGGCGGCCACAGGCCGGCGTGACGACCAAACACGACGTCTCCAACCGCGTGACGCCCGAATTCTTCGGAATGGACGCCGTGGTCAGCAATGCCGGCGAGGCCCAGGATCTCGCGGCCCGGGAGCTGAACGCGGCGCTGGCAGCCAAGGCCGGGCATGCGGGTTAAGAAGTTTGATATCGCACGCTGGCACACACTGCAGCATCCGATACCATCACAGTGCTCCGCAGTCAGCAACCGCGGGCCGTGCCTTCAACCCGAGACGGCTCCAAAGTATTCGATCACGCGGCGGTCTGACCCGTCATCGAGATACGAGCCAGTGTCCGAGAATTCGCAGGTGGGTGCATCATCGAGCTTCTGGTAATCGATGCAGACGATGTAGCCGCGGCGTGCCTGATCAAACTTTAGCAAGCGCCAAGGCAGCGGGTCGTAACGCTGGTTGACGCCGACAAAATGACCTCCGAGATTTAAGATAACGAATTCAATTTTCTCTGACAGCTCGTTGAGCATGACATCGCGGATCTCACCCAGCCACACGCCCTCAGCATCAAAGATATCCGGGCCGATCACCGCTGTGGCGCCAATCAGGCGTGCCACCGGCGCCATCGTGCCTTTCGTCTCGGCCATGATGTGGTGATCCCTCGTTGCTGGATTGGGAATGATGACTGGCTCACGACACCGGTCGGCTCGGCCGCATAGCGGGTCGTACGCAAGTGGCAGCGGCGGTGCACTGCCCCAACATCACACCATCAGCCCCTCGCGCATCTCAACCATCCGCGTGTCGCAGCCCCGCATGGCGCAGGGGACACTCGGCGCAGAAACACAAATGCGTCCAGGAACTCAGGACGTTCCTGGACCGACACTTCGATCGCGTCAGTATTCGTCACGTTGCTGACCGCCGATAGCGGCTGCAACGCAGGCGACAAAGGCACCGATCAGCATGGCAAGGCCGGTGAAGATCGAAACCGTGGACGCGGCCTTCCGGGCGACGTCCACAGCGTCTTTGGCCTTGATCTTGGCGGCCGCCATATCCGCCATCACCGTGTCGATCCGTTTCGAGGCATCGGCAGGACCAATGCCAGTGCGGGCCGTGATGGCCTGCGACAGATAGGCCTTGTCGCCGTCAGGCATCACGCCCGTGCTCGCTGCGTTCAGCAGGATACGTCCGCTTTGCGTCTTCACATCCGGGTCGGTGGCGGTCGCGTGATCGCCCCGAAACAACCCATCGAGCACATAGGCGCCGTGGTCGCTGGCAGCGCCGCCGGCCGCAGCTGAAACCGCGGATGATGCCAAGCCACTGGCCATCCCTGCTGCACCGTTGACGGCCGAGGCGGCAATGGTGGCAGCGACGGCCGCACCGAACACAGTGGCCACCGCCCAGGTGATGAAACCGTTGGCGGTGTCCCGGAAGAACACTTCATGGGTATGGAGGCTCGTCCATTTCGTTCTGAGTCGCCCGGTGATGTAGCCGCCGATACTGGACGCGAACCAATAGAGAACGACCAGCCAGATGGCGCCGACGGCGGTGAGCGTGGTGGCCGACACGCCTTGTCCGGACCAGGGCGAGGCCGCGGCAAGTCCGAAGCCTGATCCGAGCGTGACGAGGATCAGCGTCACGGAGACCGATACGAAGGCACCGACGAAGATCGCTGGCCAGGCGACGCCGGAGCCATGATGTGCTTCCGGCTGGAGCAGCCCTGGATGAAGCTGGTCGTTGTGACCGGCGTACGGCGGAAGAAGGGTGGCGCTCATCGTTTGCGTCCGATCATGTCAATGCATAAATAATGCGATCAGAATGATGATGGGAATCGGCACGCCCAGAAAGAATAGCAGAATTGAACGGCCCATTTCCAAGACCTCTTTTTTCCAGCCACGCAGAGCGTGGAGTTGTTGCTTGCATAAAAAGGCAAACTTAAGCAGCCTTCGACATTGCCGCCGCCGATTTGTTGATGTCGTGCGCCGCGAGATCGCCCAGGCCCTTCTCGGCCTTGGTTTCCTCACTCAGTGTTTGGCGCAGGAGGGAGACGACATCGGTATGCCCCGTCGCGGTCGCCCACGCGATCATCGAGGTGTAGCGCGCCATTTCGTAGTGCTCGACTGCCTGGCCGCAGGCGATCAGACCGGCATCACGAACAGCACCGGCCACGCTGTCGGAGATCACTTCCTCGGCCTCCTCGATCAGCCCCTTGATGGCTTCGCAGGGGATGCCTTTCGCTGGCTTGCCGAGATGCTCGAACACCTGTTCCAGCCGTTCGACGTGGTGGATGGTCTCGCCATGATGCGCGGTGAAAGCAGCCTTCAGGGCGGGTGCTTCGGCGTTCTTCGCCATTTTTGGCAACGCCTTCACCAACTGGCGCTCGGCATAGTATACATCCTGCAAAAAATGCATAAACAGATCATCGAGGGATTTCATTTGGTTAATCCACTGCTGTTTTTATTTAGAGGCGGATTTGAATAAAAATCAATTTGGTGAATGTGGCTTTTACATTTCATACGGACGTTTTCGATTATCCCGTGATCTGGCCCGCCTTCCCGTCGACCTCGAGCTTGGGCCCGCCTGCCTTAGCTCTCAGTGTCCGTCCACGAACATATTGAGCCTTGGGAATCAGATATGATTCCATCTCGGCAGCCCCGATCCGTAGGAGCCGCCCGATGTGGGCGGTCGAGAACCGCGCCTGGTATGACCGCAGCAAGCTTGGCTATCCCAGCGATTTGACCGATGAGGAATGGGCGCTGGCCAAGATTGAGATCCCGCGCGCCAAGCGAGGCGGCAACAAACGGACTGTGGACGTCCGTGAGGTTAGGAGCGGCCTGATGTATGTGCTGAGCGCCGGCTGTAGTGGCGTGCGATCGCGAAAGACCTGCCGCCGCGCAGCACGGTGAGCCACAGCCAGGCAACGAAAGCTTGCGCCTCGGCCTCATGAATTTTCCGGGCCAGATCGGGATGACGTCTGATAGGCGACGCCATCCCGATCT
>CAIQQQ010000300.1 GCA_903873995.1 uncultured Rhodospirillales bacterium | reverse complement strand
CCCGCTTTACCAGGAATTCGCCTTGCGAATTTCTGGTAAAGCGGGCCACTAGCAGAATGGCCGGAGCCGACGATACCTTGTTTTTCCTGAGTGAAGCGACGGAGATAAGCAGATGCAGATCGGCGTGATTGGTCTGGGCCGCATGGGCGGAAATATCTCTCGCCGGCTGATGAGGGCCGGCCATCATTGCGTGGTGTTCGACGCCAAGGCGGACACGCGCGCAGCCCTTGCCAAGGACGGGGCCGTTGATGCCGGGTCGCTCGCTGACCTGGTAAAGACCCTCGTTGACCGGCCTCGGGCGGTCTGGGTGATGCTGCCGGCCGGGAAGGTGACGGAGCAGACGGTGGAGCAACTGGGCGCCCTGCTGGAACCCGAAGACATCATCATCGACGGCGGCAACAGCTTTTACAAGGATGACATCCGCCGCGCCAGGACGCTGGCCGACAGACGCATCCGCTACGTGGATTGCGGAACGTCCGGTGGTGTCTGGGGCATCGACCGCGGCTACTGCATGATGATCGGCGGCGCGAAGGACGCGGTGGATCACCTCGACCCGATCTTTGCCGCCCTCGCGCCTGGACTGGGTGACATCGCACGCACGCCCGGTCGCGACGGCGCCGACAGCCCGGCCGAGCGGGGCTATATCCATGCCGGCCCGCCAGGCGCGGGGCATTTCGTCAAGATGGTGCATAATGGTATCGAGTACGGGCTCATGCAGGCCTACGCCGAGGGCTTTGACATTCTGCGCAACAAGAATTCGAACGACCTGCCCGAGGACGAGCGCTTCACACTCAATCTGGCGGACATCTCCGAAGTCTGGCGGCGCGGCAGCGTGATCTCGTCGTGGCTGCTTGATCTCGGTGCCGCAGCGTTGGTGAAGGATCCGCACCTGGAACGGTTTTCCGGCTACGTTGAGGATTCCGGTGAAGGACGATGGACGGTCGAGGCGGCCATCGAGGAGGCGGTGCCGGCCGATGTTCTGTCAGCCGCGCTGTATGCCCGTTTCCGATCGCGGCAGGAGCATACGTTCGGGGAGAAGATGCTGTCGGCCATGCGTTTCGGCTTCGGTGGCCATATCGAGGGCCGCGAGGCGACCGATCCGGAGCCGAAGCCGGCGCAGGATCAGCCGGTGACCAGCACCGCCGCGGATTAGCCCGGTGACCGACGAGGCACCGGCGGGATCGCCTGGGATCAACGCGCCGCCACGCCGCAAGGTGCTGCTGCCCGATCCCTGCGCGATGGTGATCTTTGGCGCGTTCGGCGACCTGACGAAGCGGCTCGTGGTGCCTGCGCTCTACAACCTCGCGTGCACCAATCTGCTGCCGGAACATTTCGCCTTGATCGGCGTCGATCTCGCTGGAGGCAACGCCCAAAGCTGGGCCACGCACCTGCACGACATGCTCAAATCCTTCATCGGCAGCACAGCGGCCGAATTTGCGATCGATGCGATCGACGAAGCGGTGTGGGATCGGCTGGTGGGGCAGATGAGCTACATCCAGGGCGATCTCACCACTCCGGAGCTGTATCGAAGGATCGGCGCCGGACTGGAGGCCGCCAACGCGCAGCACGGCGTGATGGGCAATGCGATCTTCTATCTCGCCATCGCAGACAGGTTTTTCGGCGAGGTGG
>CAIQQQ010000299.1 GCA_903873995.1 uncultured Rhodospirillales bacterium | reverse complement strand
TCTGCATCTGACACTCGCCCAGCCGGGCGCAAAGGCCGGTCGTGAAAACGAATCGGTCTTCGGTGAACAGAAAGCCGAACGCATCGCTTATCGCGCCTTTGAACGCACAGGTGTCGGGACCCACCTATCCTCGTGAGGTATCGGCCTTCACGTCCCAGCCGGACGGCCCGCCCTGATCAGCAGATACGGTGGGCCCCTGCCCCCATAACGGGGCTCGACGAGACGTGAACCGAACGTCGGCTCAGGCGCCTACTGGCAGGACAGGCATTCCTCGTAATCGATCGGCTTGGCCGGCGGCGGGCGATGGCTCTCAGGCGCCGAATGATCCTGCCCCAGCGCGATGCCGGTGAACTCCGCCGGCTTGATCGCCTTCTCGCTCACCGCGTCCGCCCGCTGGATGGACAGGCTGCGGCAATAGTACAGCGACTTCACGCCGCGCTTCCACGCAAGGTGATGGATCTGATGCAGGTCGCGCTTATGCACATCGGCCGGTACGAAGATGTTCACCGACTGGCTCTGGCAGATATAGGGCGTCCGATCGGCGGCATGCTCGATGATCCAGCGCTGGTCGAGCTCAAACGCGGTCTTGTAGACCGCCTTCTCCTGCTCGGTCAGGAAATCCAGGTGCTGCACGCTGCCCTTGTTGGTCGTGATCGAGGACCAGACCTCGTCCGTGTCCTGGCCCTTGGCCTCCAGCAGCACCTGCAGATGCCGGTTGCGCACCTTGAAGCTGCCCGACAGCGTCTTCTGTAAAAACACGTTGGCCGCGATCGGCTCGATCCCCGGCGAGGCGTTGCCGGTGATGATCGAGATGGACGCCGTCGGCGCGATCGCCATTTTGTTGGAGAACCGCTCCATGATGCCGTATTCTGCGGCATCCGGGCACGGCCCGCGCTCCTCGGCCAGCATCCGGCTCGCCTGGTCGGCCTGCGCGCGGATGTGCTTGAACATGCGGATGTTCCACACCTTCGCGATCACGCTCTCGAACGGCACGTTCTGGGATTGCAGGAAGGAGTGATACCCCATCACCCCCAGCCCCACCGAACGCTCGCGCATGGCGGAATACTTCGCCCGCTCCATGCCTGGCGGCGCGCGGTCGATGAAATCCTGCAGCACGTTGTCGAGGAAACGCATCACATCCTCGATGAACAGCGGATGGTCCTTCCACTCGAACCAGCTCTCAAGGTTCAGCGAGGACAGGCAGCACACCGCCGTGCGCTGCTGGCCATGCTGGTCAATCCCCGTCGGCAGCGTGATCTCGCTGCACAGGTTGGAGGTCTTGACCTCGAGCCCAGCCAGCTTGTGATGCTCCGGCATCGCCCGGTTCACATGATCCGAGAAGATCAAATAAGGCTCGCCCGTCTCCACCCGCGCCGTGAGAATACGGATCCACAGCGCCCGCGCGCCGATCTTGCGCACCACGGAATGATCCTTGGGCGAGGTCAGCGCCCATTCCTCATCCGCCTCCACCGCGCGCATGAACGCGTCCGGCACCAGAATGCCATGATGCAGGTTGGGCGCCTTGCGGTTCGGATCGCCGCCGGTCGGGCGGCGGATCTCGATGAACTCCTCGATCTCCGGATGCGACACCGGCAGATACACTGCGGCTGACCCGCGGCGCAGCGAGCCCTGCGAGATCGCCAGCGTCAGGCTGTCCATCACCCGGATGAAGGGAATCACGCCCGAGGTCTTGCCGTTCTGCCCGACCTTCTCGCCGATCGAGCGCAGATTGCCCCAATAGCTGCCGATCCCGCCGCCCTTGGATGCAAGCTGCACGTTCTCGTTCCACAGCCCCACAATGCCATCCAGGCTGTCGGACGCCTCGTTCAAAAAGCACGAGATCGGCAGCCCGCGCTGCGTTCCGCCATTGGACAGCACTGGCGTCGCCGGCATGAACCACATCTTGCTGATGTAGTCGTAAATACGCTGGGCGTGCGCCTGATCATCGCCGTAATAGCTCGCCACCCGCGCAAACAGATCCTGATACCCCTCGCCCGGCATCAGATACCGGTCATCCAACGTCGCCCGGCCAAAATCGGTCAGCAACGCATCGCGCGTGCGATCCACGCGAACCTGATGGCGACCTTGCATCTGAACGGCATCGAGCACGTTGGAATCTCCCTCAGGCGGCTGCATTCTCATAACCTCATTTGTCCCCAAGGGCTTCGCGGCGTCAATTCAAATGACACTAGATGTGGGGTGACGCCCCTCACTGACCACAATATGTGAGGTTCATGGCTATAAGGCAACACAATCACAAACCTGAACGGACCATGAACATAGGCGCAATTCCGCGGTATCCAAAGCCCCAACTCACTCCATCCCCGCGATCCTTGTTATCCACAGCCTGGGGACGACTCGGGGGGTAGTCATCGGGCTGACTTAATTTGGGGTGAACGCAGGCCAGGGCTCCGCCCAGGACCCGCATCTTACGCGGAGCAATCGCGGCGCAACGGCTGAAGGCGCCATGCCGATGTCGGGTCCTGCCGGACCAAAGGTCCGCTAGCCGGACAAATCCCCCCTCGACGAACGCCGCAGGAGGCCAGCCCAGGATATGCTTGACGTCCCGCCTGCAGGGTAGAGCCCTGGCCTGTCCTGGAGCAGGATGACGTCTGACAGGCGACGCCATCCTGCTCCAGGCTTTTGTTATCACGCGTTACTCAGACCTCTCGGTGATTCCACCTTCGGCCATCACGCGCTAGCTCAGCAAAGCCGCGGCCTTCGGGGCGAAATAGGTCAGCACGCCGGCGCAGCCCGCGCGTTTGAACGCCATCAGGCTTTCCAGCATCGCCTTGTCGTGGTCGATCCAGCCGCGTTCCACGGTGGCCATGATCATCGCGTATTCGCCGGACACCTGATAGGCGAAGGTTGGCACCTTGAAGGTGTCGTGCACGCGGCGGATGATGTCGAGATAGGGCAGGCCAGGCTTGACCATGACGGTGTCAGCGCCTTCGAGCAGATCGAGTTCGACCTCGCGCAACGCCTCGTCAGAGTTGGCCGGGTCCATCTGGTAGGTTTTCTTGTCCCCGCCTTTCAGGGCCGCGTTGCTGCCCACGGCGTCACGGAAGGGGCCGTAGAAGGCGGATGCGTATTTGGCGGCGTAGCTCATCAGGCTGGTGTGGATCAGGCCCTCGCCGTCCAGTGCCTCGCGGATCGCGGCGATGCGACCGTCCATCATGTCAGACGGTGCCACCACGTCGATGCCCGCCTGGGCCTGGTTGACGGCCTGGCGGGCCAGCAACGCCAGGGTTTCGTCGTTATGGACATAAAGGCCGCCTGGGCCTGAGCGCAGCACGCCGTCATGGCCGTGATCGGTATAGGGGTCGAGCGCCACGTCCCCGATCAGGCCAAGGTTTGGGAATTCCGCCTTGAGGGCGCGGGCTGCCTGGCAGATGAGGTTGTTGGCGTTGGACGATTCGGTGCCCTCGCTGTTCTTGAGGGCCGCCGGGGTGGCGGGGAACAGGGCGATGGCGGGAATGCCGAGCTTCACCGCAGGCTCGACATGGGCTGCGAGACGATCGACGCTGACACGCTGGATTCCCGGCATCGTGGCGACGTCTGTGGTCTGGCCCGCGCCATCCATCACGAAAACAGGCCAGATCAGATCATCCACGCTGAGGCGATTCTCAGCGACAAGACGCCTGGTCCAGGCATCGGTGCGGTTGCGCCGCAGGCGGGTTGTGGGGAAGCGGCCGACCGTCATGGCGATGTCTCCTGGAACGTCGCGCGATCTTGCCCCGGCGCGCACGATACGCAAGCCGATCGGATGGCAAGCGGAGGGCAATTCGCATCAGCCATCGCGCCATCGCATGACTGGGCGATCGCATGCTGCTCAAGAAAACGGGAAATGCCGCACGCGGGAATTTCGACGTCGGCACTGTCTGTGTTACGTATGACCGATGACTGATCAAACACTCACCCTCGCCTTCGGCGCGGATCATGCAGGCCTGGCGCTCAAAAACGCGCTGGTCGCGTGGGCGCAGACCCAGGGCCATGTCGTGCATGACCTTGGCACGCATGGCACAGAGAGCGTCGATTACCCGGACTTCGCTCATCCGGTGTGCCGCGAGGTTGAGAGCGGTGCCGCGCGGTTCGGGGTGCTCGTGTGCGGCACGGGGCTGGGGATGTCCTATGCCGCCAACCGCCACGCGGCGATCCGGTGCGCGCTGGTCAGCGAAACCACCTCGGCGCGGCTGGCGCGACAGCACAACGATGCCAACATGCTCGCACTCGGCGGGCGGATGATCGGCGAGGAGATTGCGATCGACATCCTGCGCAGCTTTCTCGCCGCAACTTATGAGGGCGGGCGGCATGACCGACGGATCGCCAAGATTGCTCCCCAGCCCTGACGCTGCAAGACCTGACGAACAATGAACAATGCCCTTTTCGGGAACCGAGCCATGAACGAGATCGCCGCCGCCGCCAGCCTGCATCGTTTCTTCACCGCCCCGCTCGCCCAGACCGATCCGGAACTAGCCGCCTGCATTCAGCACGAGTTGGTGCGCCAGCAGGATGGAATCGAACTGATCGCCAGCGAGAACATCGTCTCCGCCGCGGTGATGGAGGCACAGGGCTCGGTGCTCACCAACAAATACGCCGAGGGCTATCCGGGCCGCCGCTATTATGGCGGTTGCGTGCATGTTGATGTCGCCGAACAGCTGGCGATCGACCGGGCGAAGGAGCTGTTCGGCTGCGCCTATGCCAACGTGCAGCCGCATTCCGGCGCCTCGGCCAATCAGGCGGTGTTTCTGGCGCTGATCCAGCCGGGCGACACGATCCTGGGCATGAGTCTGGATGCCGGCGGGCATCTCACCCATGGCGCTGCGCCCAACCTGTCAGGCAAATGGTTCCGCCCGGTCCAATACGGCGTCCGCGCCGAGGACGGGCTGCTCGACTATGACCAGCTGGAGTCGCTTGCGCATGCCGAGAAGCCGAAGCTGATCATCGCCGGCGGGTCTGCCTATTCGCGCGTGATCGATTTCGCACGCATCCGGGCGGTGGCCGATGCGGTGGGCGCGCTGTTCATGGTCGATATGGCGCATTTCGCGGGCCTGGTGGCCGCCGGCGTGTATCCGAGCCCCCTGCCCCACGCCCATGTCGTGACGACCACGACACACAAGACCCTGCGCGGGCCGCGCGGCGGCATGATCCTGTCCAACGACCTCGATCTCGGCAAGAAGTTCAACTCGGCGGTGTTCCCCGGGCTGCAGGGCGGGCCGCTGATGCATGTGATCGCCGGCAAGGCGGTGGCGTTCCGCGAGGCGCTGACGCCGGAGTTTCGCGCCTATCAGGTGCAGGTGCTGGCCAATGCCAAGGCGCTGGGGGCAACTCTGGTGGCGCAGGGGCTCAATATCGTGACCGGCGGCACTGACAGCCACCTGGTTCTCGTCGATTTGCGGCCGAAGCACGTAACGGGCAAGGCGTCCGAGGCATCGCTGGAGCGGGCGCATATGACAGCGAACAAGAACGCCATTCCGTTCGATCCGGCGAAACCCGCCGTTACGTCCGGCATCCGGCTGGGCACACCGGCCGCGACCACGCGCGGGTTTGGCGTGGCGGAGTTCGAACAGGTGGGCCGCATGATCGGGCGAGTGCTGGACGGGCTGTCCGCCTCCAACGATGGCACCAACGCGGCCATCGAGGCCGAGGTGGGGGCCGAGGTTCTGGAGCTGTGCGCGAAGTTCCCGATCTATCCCGATCTTGGGCGTTGACGCCGCGATGACCCGGGGGGGGCAGACATGAACTGCCCGTTCTGCGGGCACACCGACAGCCAGGTGAAGGACAGCCGGCCGACTGAAGATGGCGCCGCCATCAGACGCCGGCGCTCCTGCCCGAATTGTGGCCAGCGCTTCTCGACCGTTGAGCGCGTGCAGCTGCGCGAGATCACGGTGCTGAAGACCGACGGGCGGCGCACGCTGTTCGATCGGGACAAGCTGTCACGCTCGGTGCGCATCGCGCTGCGCAAGCGCCCGGTGGACGATGAGCGGATCGAGCGGCTGGTCAGCGAGATCGTGCGCAAGCTCGAGACGTCGGGCGATGCCGAGGTGTCGTCCAAGGCGATCGGCGAGATGGTGATGGCGGCGCTGAAATCTGTGGATGCGGTGGCCTATGTCCGTTTCGCCTCCGTCTACCGCAACTTCACCGAGGCCCGCGATTTCGAGGCCTTTCTCGGGGGTCTCGCAGACCCCACATAGGTTGTGATGAACGACAGCGAACATATGCGCTCGGCCCTGGGGCTGGCGCGTCGTGGACTTGGCCGGTGCTGGCCCAACCCCTCGGTTGGCTGCGTCGTGGTGAAGGACGGCCGCGTGGTGGGCCGGGCCGTGACGGCGCCCGGCGGACGGCCGCATGCCGAGCCGCAGGCACTGGCGATGGCCGGTGAGGCGGCGCGTGGCGCCACCGTCTATGTCACGCTCGAACCCTGCTGCCATCACGGCCGCACGCCGCCCTGCACGGATGCGCTGATCGCAGCCGGCGTGGCGCGCGTGGTGATCGCGGCGCGGGACTGCGATCCACGGGTCAACGGCGCCGGAATCGCAAAGCTGCGCGAGGCCGGCATCATGGTGGAGGAGGGCCTGCTCGGCGCCGACGCGGCCGAGGTCACGGCCGGCTTCTTTCACCGCATGTGCCAGGGCCGCCCGCTGGTCACCCTCAAGCTCGCCACCACACTTGACGGCCGGATCGCAACAAGGACCGGTGAGAGCCAGTGGATCACCGGCGAGCCGGCGCGGCGCATGGCGCATGCGCTACGCGGGCGCAACGATGCGGTGATGGTGGGCGTGGGCACGGTGATGGCGGACAACCCCGATCTCACCTGCCGGCTCGAAGGCTACACCGCGATGCCCACGGTGCGGGTGGTGGCGGACAGTCATCTGCGCACCCCCCTGCTGTCCCGTCTGGTCGCCCGCGCGGCGGAGGCACCGCTGTGGATCGTTCATCGCGATGGCGCCGACGCGCATCGTGCCGAAGCCTTCAGGAAGGCCGGCGCCGAGCTGATCGAGGTGGGGGCGGCGTCTCCGGGCATCGACCTGCCGGCGGCTTTGGCAGCACTCGCCGCGCGTGGCATCACCCGCCTTCTGGTGGAAGGCGGGGCGCAGCTCGCCGCCGCGTTGATGCGCGCCGACCTCGTCGATCGCATCGCCTGGTTTCACGCCCCCAGCGTGATGGGCGGCGATGCGTGGCCGGCAGCACAATCCTTCGGCGTCTCGCACCTCGCCGAGATGCCGCGTTTCGTGAGAACCAGCGCTCAACCTGTGGGGCATGACATGCTGACCGAACTGACACGAGCCGCCTGATGTTCACCGGCATCATCACCGGGCTCGGCACCATCCGCGCCATCGAACCGTTGGGAGCAGCCCAAGATATGCGCCTCGTTGTGGCCACACCCTGGCCCAACACAGCAACGATTCCCGTTGGCGCCTCGATCGCATGTTCCGGCTGCTGCCTGACCGCCGTTGAGCTCGGGCCTGACTGGTTCGCGGTCGATGCCTCGGCGGAGACCTTGAGCAAGACGACGCTGGGCTCATGGAAAATTGGCACACAGGTCAATCTTGAGCGGCCGCTGAAGGTTGGCGACGAACTGGGCGGTCATATCGTGGCCGGCCATGTCGACGGCGTGGGCGAGGTCATCGGCATGACGCCGGAGGGCGGCTCGGTGCGCTGGCGGTTCCGCGTGCCGTCTCATCTGGCGCGCTTCATCGCCCCCAAGGGCTCCGTTGCGATCGATGGCGTGTCATTGACCGTCAACGAGGTCGAGGGCAGCACCTTCGGCGTCAACATCATCCCGCACACCGCCCTGGTCACCCGCTTTGGAACATTGGCCGTGGGCAACCCCGTCAATATCGAGATCGACACGGTCGCGCGCTACGTCGCGCGGCTTTCGGAGTTCGCATGAACAGCATCGTCACCCGCAACCTGTCCGACTACATCGCAAGTGCCGAGGACCTCATCGCCGAGGCCCGCGCAGGGCGGATGTTCATCCTGGTCGATGACGAGGACCGCGAGAACGAGGGGGACCTCGTGATTCCGGCGCAGTTCGCAACGCCCGAGGCGGTGAACTTCATGATCCGCCATGCCCGCGGCCTGGTGTGCCTCGCCATGACGCGAGACCGGGTCGAGACGCTGAATCTCCCGCTGATGAGCCAGTCCAACGGCACACGCCACCAGACGGCGTTCACGGTTTCGATCGAGGCGCGCGACGGCGTCTCCACCGGCATTTCAGCGGCCGATCGTGCCCAGACCATTGCGGTTGCGATCAATCCGGATCGCGGACGAGACGACATCGTGACGCCCGGCCATGTGTTTCCGCTGATGGCGCGCGAGGGCGGCACACTGGTGCGCGCCGGGCACACCGAGGCCTCGGTGGACATCGCCCGCCTTGCGGGCCTGCTCCCGGCGGGCGTGATCTGCGAGATCATCCGCGACGACGGCGAAATGGCGCGCCTGCCCGATCTCGTGGCCTTCGCCCAGCACCATAACCTCAAGCTCGGCACTATCGCCGACCTGATCGCCTATCGCAGGCGCACCGAGCGCCTGGTGCGCCGCGTGCAGGAGGGTGTGACGGAACACGCCGTCGGCGGTGCATGGCGGGCCCTGGTCTATGTCAACACGATCGACGGCGCCGAGCATCTGGTACTGGTCAAGGGCGACGTCGCCGATGGCGCACCGGTGCCGGTGCGCATGCATGCCGTCGATCTTCTGGACGATGTGGCGGGCGGGCGCACCGCCACACGCCTGCACGCGGCCATGCGGCTGATCGCGCAGGAAGGCCGCGGCGTTGTGGTGATGCTGCGCGATCCGCGGCCCACGGCGCTGGCCGAGCGGATCGTCCGGCTCGGCACCGCCACACCGGAGCCAACACAGTTGCGCGACTACGGGATTGGGGCGCAGATCCTGCTGGATCTCGGCGTGTCCGAGCTGATCCTGCTTTCCAACACGCATCGCACCATCATCGGTCTCGAAGGCTACGGCCTGCACGTGACCGGTCAGCGTGCGATCGAAGACAAGGCCGCCGAAGAATGAGCACCGCCGACGCCAGGCTGCCGTCCGCACCTCTGCTGGAAGGCCCGAAGCCGCATATCCTCGTGGTGCGCGCGCCGTATTATCAGAACATCGTCGATGGCCTTCGGGATGGCGCATTGCGAATCCTGGCCGAGGCGGGAGCCACGGTGGATGTTCTCGATGTCGCAGGTGCGCTCGAGCTCGCGTCCGCGATCCGCCTCGCCTTGCGCGGCACGCGGCATTTCGACGGCTACGTGGCGCTCGGCTGCGTGATCGAGGGCGAGACGGATCATTATGACCATGTCTGCACCCAGGCCATGACCGGTCTGACCATGGTGGCTCTCGAACATGGGCTGTGCATCGGCAATGGGTTGCTGACGGTGAACACCGAGGTGCAGGCCGTGGATCGCTCGCGCCAGGACGGGCACAACAAGGGGGCGGAGGCTGCGGCCGCGTGCCTTGTGCAGATCGGGGCCGCGCGCTGGCTCGGTGCCGTCTGATGGGGGCGCCGCCAAAGCCGCTGAAGTCCCGCCCGCGCACCGGCTCGCGCATCGCGGCTGTCCAGGCGCTGTTTCAGACCGAGCAGGGTGGGGCGAACGCCGAGACGGTGATCGACGAGTTCGTGCGCTTCCGCCTCGGCAAGCTCGCCAACACCGACGGGTTCGAGGATGGGCGGGTGGAGGATGTGGACGTGAAGCTGTTCACCCGCATCGTGCGCACCGCCTCCGCCCAGCAGGACACCATCGATCCGCTGCTGGTCAGCCTGCTCACCCATGACTGGCCGATCGAGCGGCTCGACCCGGTACTGCGCGCGCTGATGCGGGCCGGCGCTGCCGAGCTGTGGATGCCAGACGGCGCGCCGGCCAAGGTCGTGATCAACGAATATCTGGATGTGGCGCACGGCTTCTTCGAGGGCGATGAGCCGCGCATGGCCAATGGCGTGCTTGATCGGCTGGCGCATCAGCTGCGGCCGCAGGAATTCGCCGGCGTGTGAGCGAGGCGGCCCTCCCCGCCGAGTTCAGCCTGATCGCGCGGCATTTCCGGCCGCTGGCGGGCGAGGGCTCGCTGGATCTGTCGGACGACGCGGCGTTGCTGGTGCCGCCCGCCGGCCGAACCTTGGTGATCTCGGCCGATGCGATGGTGGCAGGGGTGCATTTCCTGCCTGACGATCCGCCGGATCTGGTCGCGCGCAAGCTGCTGCGCACCAATCTCTCCGATCTCGCGGCGATGGGGGCCCGGCCGCTCGCCTATCTGTTGACCGTGTCGGCGCCGAAATCGACGCCGGATGACTGGTTTGCCGGGTTCGCCGGGGGGCTTGCGCACGATCAGGCGGCGTTCGGGCTGCGCCTTTTGGGCGGCGACACGACGTCCACCCCCGGGCCGGTCAGCCTCAGCGTCACCATCCTTGGCACGGTCTTGCCAGGGGCTGAGATCAGGCGCAGCGGCGCGCGGCCGGGCGATGGCATCTGGGTCAGCGGCACAATCGGCGATGGCGCTTTGGGCCTCCTTGCCGCCACGGGGCGGATCGATGATCCTGGCGGGTTCCTCGCGGATCGCTATCGCCTGCCGCAGCCGCGCGTGGGCCTGGCTGTCTCGGGCGTCGCCACGGCCTGCATGGATGTGTCGGACGGGCTGGTACAGGATCTCGGCCATCTGTGCCGGGCGAGCGGTGTTGCAGCCGAGCTCCATGCGAGGCTGCTGCCGCTGTCGGACGCAGCAAGGCGGCATATGCCCGGGCAGCTCGCATTGTGCCTCACCGGCGGGGACGATTACGAGCTGCTGATGGCGGTGCCGCCGGCGCAGGAGCCCCGGCTGCGGGCACAGGCCATGGCGCAGCGCGTGCCTGTCACGCGCGTGGGGCGGTTCCTGGCCGGCACGCCGCATGTCAAGGTATTCGGCAATGATGGTGCCCCGATGCGCCTCGACCGGTCGGGATGGAGCCACTTCGCATGAACAGGAATGTCTGGCTGCTGTTCGTGGCGCAGTCTCTGAACCAGGGCTCGGCGATCGCCTTTGTCTCGATGAGCGCGCTGATCGGATACACCCTGGCCGACGACAAGGCACTGGCCACCATTCCCTATGCGCTGCAGATGCTGGCCACGATGTGCGCCTCGATCCCGGCGGGCATCCTGTTCACGAAGTTCGGGCGTAAGCCGACATTCCTGGTTGGCGCTTTGTGCACGCTGGTCGGCACCGCGGTGTGCGGCCTGGCGGTCTTTCGAGCTGACTTCTCCCTGTTCTGCCTGGGGTCGCTGTCCTGCGGCTCAGTATTTGGGATCGGGCAGCATTACCGCTTCGCCGCCGCCGAGGTGGCGGGGCCAACGCATCGCGCCCGGGCCATTTCACTGGTGATGGCCGGCGGCGTGCTGGCGGCACTGCTGGGGCCAGAATTGGTGAAGCAGACCAAGGATGCCTATGGCCCGCTGCTGTTCGTGGCGACCTATGCCTGTCTGGCTGTGCTGCCGCTGATCGGCGGGCTGTTGATCGCGGTCACCAGGCTGCCCCCTGCCCCACCGCCCGTCTCCTCACCGACACCGTTGCGCGTGATCATGGCGCGGCCCGGGTTCGTGGTGGCGGTGATCGCAGGATTGGTGGCGTATGGCAGCATGAACCTTGTCATGACGTCCACGCCGCTGGAGATGCGGCTGTGCGGGTTCGGCGTGGATGACAGCACCGACGTGATCCGGATGCATGCGCTGTGCATGTTTGCCCCGGGGTTCATCACAGGCCGGCTGATCCAGCGCTTTGGCGTGCACCGGATCATTCTGCTGGGCGGCGTGCTGACGATCGCCTGCGCCGCGATCTCGCTCACGGGGTCTGACAAGATCGATTTCTACGCCGGGCTGATGGCGCTCGGCGTTGGCTGGAACTTTATGTTCGTGGGCGCCACGTCCCTGCTGGCGACGGCCTATGACAGCTCAGAGCGGATGCGGGCGCAGGCGGCGAACGACCTGATCGTGTTCGGCACCGTGGCGAGCACGGCCTTCAGCTCGGGCGCGCTGCATGCCGCCCAAGGCTGGGTGGCGCTGAACATGCTGGTGGTGGTGCCGGTGATCGCCGCGATGGCGCTGGTGGCGTGGCACCGGCGCGGTAGGGAAGTTCTTCGGCGTCGTTGACTGGTGCGGTGTCGCCGGGGCCGGGACCGCGCGTGAGGATGCTTCGTTCGTCGATCTGGCGGTCGATGACACCACCGGGGTCGCCCCCGTCGAGGCGGTCACAGTGTCGTTGGGTGTTGCCTGGCCGCTCTCGTTAGCCGCAGTGG
>CAIQQQ010000298.1 GCA_903873995.1 uncultured Rhodospirillales bacterium | reverse complement strand
TTCGCAAGGCGAATTCCTGGTGCGGGACATTAGGGCGTGGCGCCCAGGCCGGATAGGTCGTCTCAGACCAAGGCTACTTCATCAGCTCGGGATAGGATTTGGCATAGGGTTCGCAGCTGGCGTTCTGCATCGCGGCACCCCTCGGCATCGCCATGCATTGACGCATCATCGTCAGATCCGCGGAGGACATCTTCATGCGTGTCGTGGTCTCGACGCAGCTTGGGTTCTTCATCATGTCGTCATGAGACATGCCCATGCAGGTGACGATCGCGCGATGATCGACATCCGGCTTCATGTCAGCCTGCGCGCGCGCAGGTCCTGACAGGACTGCCAACGACAGAAGGCCTGCCGCGACAGAGAAACAAGTGGAAGTGATAATTTTCATGATACCCACCGATATTATTACTGGACCCCCACGGGGCAGATCGCACCGTGGCGTCGCCTTTATTGTTTAAAATTTCAATTATGTTTTGGGTAGCGCTGGAATTCACTCATGCAGCCCGCAGCTCGGCAACCATAGTGGCCATCACGGTTTCGAACGCACTGTTTGATTTCGCCAGGTCGTCGACATTGCACAAAATCCCGTCAGCCGTGGCGTGGGTGGACACGGCCGCATCCACGACGTTGGCGATGCTGAGCCGCATATCGTCCACGCGGTGCGCGGTGTTGTGCACGCCGCTTGAGATCTCGCTGGTGGCCGCGTGCTGCTGGTCGGCCGCAATGGCAATCGCGTCCGTTGCCTCGGAGATGCTGCGGATGACAGCGGCCACGCCGGCAATGGCGCTCGTGGCACGCGTGCTGCCGGCCTGCAGGGCCTCGATCATGGTGCGGATGGTCTGGGTGGCTTGCGCCGTTTGGGACGCGAGGCCCTTCACCTCGCTGGCCACCACCGCAAAGCCCTTGCCGGCCTCCCCGGCCCGCGCCGCCTCGATCGTGGCATTCAGCGCCAGGAGGTTGGTCTGGGACGCGATCTCGTTGATCAGGTTGACCACGTCGCCGATGCGGGTGGCATCGTTGGACAGGCCGAGCATGACCTGTTCGGTCTCCTGCGCCTCTGTGTTGGCGTTCCTGGCGATGGTGGCGGCGGACGCGATCTGGCGTGTGATCTCCTGAATCGAGGCGGAAAGCTGCTCGATCGCGGCGGCGCTGCCTTGCACGTCTCCGCCGGTCTGGCCAGCGATGTCGGTCAGCCCGCCGGCTTCGGCGGTGGAGCGGTTGGCCGCCGCGGCGATCTCACCGATCCGGGTCCGCAGGGATTGGGTGGTGGCGTTGGACAGCGCCGTGGCGGCGGCGAAACGCTGCTCGAGGCGGGTTGCGACGTCATTCAGCAGCACGCGCCGCGACTCGCCCTCCGCCTGCAGCATCTGGGCGTTCTCGGCTTCGGCGATACGCTGGGCCTCGCGGGCGGCTTCGGCGGCGGCGAGGCTGGTGGCGGCGGCGGCTACTCGGCGCGTGACGCTGATGGCCGAGATCACCAGGACCAAGGTCTCGATGAGCACGATGACGGCGTGAAGCAGCACGCGCGGCAGATCGGCGCCGCCTGGAAACACCAGGGCGGGCGCCAGAAGATTCAGCGTGAGGTGATGCACAAGCGTCAGTCCGGCGGCGGTGAGGATCATCCGCCAGTCCGCATAGGCGGCGATGCAGGCGAGCACGGCAAAGTAATACATGTGGATATCGATCTGCCAGGCTGTGCCGGAAGCTGCCGCGAGCACCAGCGAGACCATGCCGATGGCCGAGGCGGCCATGGTGAGGCGCGTGACCAGGGCGCCCGGCGCGGTCAGCCACAGCAGGGTCGCGGACATGGCCAGAGCTGCGGCGGTGCCGCCAAGCAGCCAGGCCGGCCCGTCCAGGACAGTGGCGATCGCCAGTACCAGCGCCGCGTGGCACCAGAACCCCGCGACGAAGATACGGTTGAGCAGCCGACGCATTGAGGCGAGCTCGGGATTCATGTGGCAGTCCTCGTTACTGTCTGGGGGACGGATGGGGAGCAGAGGCCAGCCACGATCGGGTCCAGCAGGAGCCAGGCGCCTGCCTGCCGGAGACGCCGCCGGTCTGGTTGCGCCACGATGACGATAAAGCCGACACCGCCGAGGCGGATGACGGGCCCGGCCGCTGCCGCGGCTTCAACGCTGTCGCGTTCGCTCCACCAGGGTGGAAACAATGCGGCCACCGCCCCGCTGCCGGCCGGAGCGACCAGCGCCGACACGGCGGCCGCCAGCGGTGCGAGCATGGCCAGCAGGAGGGCGGCGATCGTCGCCGCGCCGTGCGGCCTTACCGGATGGGGGGTCTCGTCCATGCCGGATTGTTAGAGCCGAGTGATGAACGAACGGTAAAATACGGCGCGCCGGCGGGATCGGCAGAGGGCCGATCCCGCCGGTTCGGATGATGCCTTACGGGAGCACGACCGAAAAATGATGGGTCCCGTTGGAGAGCAAGGCGAACGGCGCTGCGGCGGCCACGATGCCTCCGGCGGTGGCGGCGTCGATGTAGAGATGTTGCCCGCTGCCTGGCGCGGTGCTGCCTGTGGCGTTGACCAGCGACACCGCAATATCGTGAGTGCCGCTGGTCAGCACGCCGGGGAAGCCGAACGCCTGGGGGGTGCCGGCGCTGTGCAGGGCGGTGACGGCCTGGGCCGCGCCGAGCTGTGTGCCGTCCACCGCCACCGTGAACTGGGCGTTGCCGAGATAAGCGTCCTCCGACAGGTTCAGCACGAGCGCCGTGGCAGGGGCGCTGGTTGTGGCGGGGGTGATGGGGGCTGTGGGTTCGGTGAAGCTGAACGATTGCGGCCCACCGGATTGTTCGGTGAGCGCGCCGCCGGCAATCGCAGTGCCGTTGATGGTGGCGCCGAGCACGTAGAGGTTGCGGTCTCCCACGTTCCAGCCGCCGTAGAGATCGTTGAGAAAGGTCACCGTGACGAGGTTGGTGCCGGCGAAGCTGCCCTTGAAGTCGAACACCTGCGACTGGGCCGGCAGAGGGATGTTGGGCGTGGCGTTGGCCATGACGGCTGTGAGGACGCCGCCTTGCTGCACGCCGTTGACGGAGACGGTGAACTGGGCGTTGCCGAGATAGGCGTCCTCACTGACGGACAGCGCCAGCGTGTCGGCCCCGGTGCCGACGACGGTCGTGGCGGGGGCCGGTGGGGCCGGGGGGGCG
>CAIQQQ010000297.1 GCA_903873995.1 uncultured Rhodospirillales bacterium | reverse complement strand
CTGGGGCGGAGCGTACCGGTGATGGTGTTGGGCTGCGGCACCAGGCCCATCAGCGCGAGGGCTGTCATGGACTTGCCGCAGCCGCTTTCGCCGACGACGCCGAGGGTGCGGCCGGGCTCCAGCTGGAAGGAGATGCCTTCGAGGATGCGGACCGGATCGGCGGCGCCGAGGGCGACGGACAGTCCTTGGGCAACGAGCAAAGGCTCGGTCATCGCGAAACGATATTCCCCGTCATGTCATGCGCCGCCTTCAGCTGATGCTCGTCTAGACTACGCAAGAAACGCGCCTGGGCAATGTCGGATCGAACGGCGCTCACACGCCCGCCGAAGGGCGCGGGAACGGATTGGTCCGTTTGGACAGTCGGGCATCACCGGAGATATCGGGCAGATGGGGGCGATTGCGCGGGGGCCGGCAGTTCGGCATCCTCCGCGCAACCTTATCAGCCAGGACCCCCCGATGGATCTCACGACCCTCTTTGCCGCGCGGCCCGTCTGATGGGGGCGAACGCGTTCGGCCAGCCGGTGCGCCGGCGGGAGGATCCGCGGCTGCTGGTGGGGCAGGGGAGGTTCATCGCCGATCTGGTGCCGCAGGGCGCGCTGCATGCGGTGATGATCCGCAGCCCGCATGCCCATGCGGCCATTCTGGGCATCGACGCCGAGGCGGCGCGGGCTGTGCCGGGGGTTGTGGCGGTGTTGACCGGGGCGGACATCGCAGCCGCCGGGCTGGGCGGGATTCCCGCCGGCGCGCCGCTGATCCGCCTGCCGGGGACGCCGGCCGATCAGGGGTTCAGACTGCGGCCGGAGCATCCGTTGCTGGCGGTTGGGCGCGTGCGCCATGTGGGCGATGCGGTGGCGATGCTGATCGCCGAGAGCCGCGAGGCTGCCACCGATGCGGCCGAGCTGGTTGTGGTGGAGTATGCGCAGCGTCCGGCGGTGACGGACACGGCGACGGCTCAGGGCGGGCCTTCGGTGTGGGACGAGGCGCCGGACAATGTGTGCTTTGCCTGGCAGGCGGGCGACGCGGCGGCGGTCGATCGGGCGTTCGCTACGGCCGCGGACATCGTGCGGGTGCGGCTGGTGAACAACCGTATTCATGTTGCCAGCATGGAGAACCGCGGCGCGATCGGGTTCCATGACGCGGCGGACGGGCGGTTCACGCTGCAGACCGGCACGCAGATGCCGCACGGCCTGCGCGACGCGCTCGCCGATGACGTGCTGCATGTGCCGCGCGATGCCGTGCGGGTGCTTGTGGCCGATGTCGGCGGCAGTTTCGGCATCAAGAACGCGCTGTATCGCGAGCAGGCTCTGGTGCTGCATGCCGCAAGGCTGCTGGGCCGGCCGGTTGCGTGGATCGGCGATCGCAACGATGGCTTTCTGTCAGACTACCAGGCGCGGGACAATGTGTCAGAAGGGGAGCTGGCGCTGGACGCGGACGGGCGGTTCCTGGGACTGCGCGTGCGCACGACAGCCGCGATCGGCGCCTATCTGGCGCCCAAGGGGCAGCTGTCGCCGACGTCCAACACGCCGGTGCTGGCGGGGGTTTATGATCTGCCGTGCATCCATGTGTCGGTGACCGGGGTGTTCACCAACACGGCGCCGACGGAGGTGTATCGCGGCGCCGGGCGGCCGGAGGGCGTGCATCTGCTGGAGCGGCTGGTGGATGCTGCCGCGCGGACGCTTGGGCGCGATCCGGTGGCGCTGCGGCGCCAGAACCTGCTGACGCCGGCCGACTGGCCACGCGTGACCGCGCTTGGGCTGCGCTATGACAGCGGTGACTTCCCGGCCCTGCTGGGTGAGGCGGAGCGTTTGGCCGATCTTGCCGGGTTTG
>CAIQQQ010000296.1 GCA_903873995.1 uncultured Rhodospirillales bacterium | reverse complement strand
GCGTCATTGCAACACCGAATGTATCCGGGAGACTTCTCATGAAACGAGTGACGTTCGCACTGCCCGCCCTTCTGCTGCTCGCCGCCGGCTGCACCCCGGGCGCCAACCTCGCCGCCCTGCCGCCTTACACCAACGACGCCTACACGCTGGGCGCCGGCGACCAGATCCGCATCATCACCTTCGGCGAGGACCAGCTCACCGGCGATTTCCGCGTCGATGACCGCGGCAACATCGCGCTGCCCCTGCTCGGCAGCGTGCATGCCGCCGGCCTCACGCCCGAAGGACTCGACACGCAGATCACCGGCGAGCTGAAGCGGCGCAGCCTGCTGCGCGACCCAAGCATCGCGGTCGAGGTGGTCAGCTACCGCCCGGTCTACATCCTGGGCGAGGTCGCCAAGCCCGGCCAATATGCCTACCAGCCCGGTATGACGATGCTCACCACGGTCGCCGTCGCCGGCGGCTTCACCTATCGCGGCGTGCAGGACCACGCCTCGGTGGTGCGCACGATCAACAATCAGGCCGTCGCAGGCAACGTGACGCCCTTGTCCTACATCGCCCCCGGCGACGTCATCAACGTCTACGAGCGCCGGTTCTGAACCCTGCAAAACCGGCGCTGCGCCGGCGCCATCTTCTGGCGCTGGCCGCGGCGCCGCCGGGGGAGAACCCGCCGGTCCGTCCGGTCGGTGCCACCGGGGACCTGACGCTCGCGGCCGATTTCACCTTCGGGCGCACCCGCAGGGACGCCACCATCCGCACCAAGGCGCAACTCGCCGAGGCGTTCCGCTTTCGCTACATCTACAACGCCGGCACGCTCGACACGCTGCCCTCCTACTGGTCCCTCCATCGTGACTATCCGGAGGGTGACCCACGCTCGCTCCACGTCTTCACAGACGACGCGCTGGTGCTCAAGGGCCGCGTGCCGGACGGCGGCGGCCTGCGCACCGGCGGCCTCGAATCCGGCATGCTCCGTGCGCTTTTGCCTGTCACGCCCGGCATGCTGATCGAACTGCGCGCCCGCCTGCCGCAGGGCCTCGGCGTCTGGCCCGCCTTCTGGCTCAACCCCGGCGTCGAAAAGCCGGACGGCAGCTTCTCCGCCACCCCCTGGCCGCCCGAGATCGACATCTTCGAGTTCTATGTCTGGCAGGGCCGCACACAGCCCCGCATCCTCGAGGCCGCCGTCCACCCCGCCGCCGACACGGACGGCTTCGGCCGCCCGCACGACCTCTCGACGATCATGCAGAACGGCCGCTACGAGCCTGGCTACAGCTTCTCGCAGGACTTCCACGTCTTCGCGCTGGACTGGGTGCTGGACCGCCCGATCTGGCTGCTGGACGGCCGCCCGATCAAGCAGATGGCATTCCGCTGGAACGGCCCGCCGGCCCATGTCCTGATCACCAACCAGCTCGGCATGAACCTGCGCGGCGTCGATCTCACCGGCATGCAGGCGATCCCGTCCAACTGGGATTTTACCCTGGACTACCTGCGGATCTGGCGCCGGGCATGAACCGCCGCAGCCGCATCAGATCACCCAGCATGCACTGCCCCTCCTCGACAAGCAGCACCCCCGCGCCAAAACAGCCATAGGACAGCCCGGCCCCGGCCAGCAGCCACACCGGCACCGGCCACGCGCCCGGCGCCACCAGGCGCTGAAACACCCCAAGACCCGCTGCGCAGCACAACGCGCCCAGCCCCACCGGCAGCCCGCCGCGCGCGATCGTCCCAAAGCCCACCGGCCCGCGCCGCGCCGCCCCCCAAAGCTGAGACCCGTGCACCAGCAGCGCCGCAATCGCGGCCGACCGCGCGACCCCCAGCGCCCCCCACGGCAGCCCGGCCAGCAGCGCCGCGATGGCCAGCCCCGCCTTGAGCCCGGCAAACCGCAGTTGCTCCCCGGTCCGCCCCTGGCTCACGAACAGCCACGAGGCGCCGATGCTGAGCGGGGCAAACGCCGTCGCCAGCGCAAGTGCTGCAACGATCGGCGCCGCCGCCACCCACGCCTGGCCGAGCAGCAACGGCACCAGCACTGGCGCCACCATCGCCGCCCAGATCACCGCAGGCGTCGTCATCGCCATCAGCAGCTGCACCATCCGCAGCCAGACATGCCGGTAGCGCGCATCCTGCCCATGCAGCCGCGACAGCAACGACACCGCCACCCGCGCCACCGGCAGGCTGATCTGCCAGATCGGCGCCGCCACCAGCCGAAACGCGCGGTCGTACAACCCCAGCGCCACGCTCCCGCTGATCCGCCCGATCAGCACCAGATCGAGATTGGAGCCCAGGAACGTGATCAGATTCGCCCCGGTCACATGCCCGCCCACACTGAGCAGCCCGCGCACCCCCGCCACCTGGCGCGGCCAATCCGGCCGCCACGGCGACATCAGCCAGCACATCACCAGGATCGTGAGAGAGTTCGCCGCCTGCATCAGCACCAGCGACCAATAGCCAAACCCCAGCAACGCCGCAGCGATCCCCACAACGACTGACAGCACCGCGCACGCGATATCGATCCCGGCAAGTGCTGTGAACCGCATCTGCCGGTTCATCAGCGCGATCTGCTGCGCCCCCAGCCCGCTCAGCACGAGCAATGCCGCCAGACACACGCAGATCGAGGCCAGCAAAGGCTCGCCATAGAACCAGGCGACCAGCGGGGCCGCCAAAGCCATCATGCAGGCCAGCGCGGCACTGGCCGCAAGATTGATCCAGAACAGCTGCGACAGCTCGCCATGCGAAATCGCCGCCCGCTGGATGGTCGCCTGCGACAGCCCCAGCTCGTTGAAGATCTGCACCAGCGTCAGCAACGGCGCCACCATGGCGATCAGCCCGAAATCCGCCGGCAGCAGCAGCCGCGCCAGCACGATCTGCGAGCCGAACTGCAACCCGATCCGCAGCCCCTGCGCCACAAACGTCGCAAGCCCCCCGCGCACCGAGCGCTGCCCCAGCACATGCCCATCGGTCTCAACCGGAAGCGCATCGGGCATGACTACCGCCCGATCCGGGAGGGAGCCACACTGGCGAGCCGAACCAACGGCCGCTTTCCGGTCCCGGGCGGTGCAAGCGGATGAAACCGCGCCAGCAGCGCCATCCGATCGGCCGCCGCATCGCGCACCCGCGCCTGCAAGCCCGCCGTCATCACCCCATAAGGATCGACATTGGGTGGCGCCACGACAGGCACAGACACCGTGCCCGGCATCCTGAACCCGCGCGCCGGCGACCAATGCACGGCCACCCGCGCCGCATAGTCGTTCGCCAAAGATGGCGACATCGAGTGATAAGCCGCCGCCGCCATCGGCCAGCTGCCCAGATCGCCGCGCAGCCGCCGCAGAAACACCGCCGCATAGGCGACATTGGCCAAAGGATCGAGCGCCTCCTCCAGGTTCGCGAACGCCAGCGGGTGAAACATCAGATTGACCTGCATGCACCCGACATCGATCGAGCGGATCCCCGCCCCCTGTGCCGCCAGGACGCCTGCGATCGCATCCGCCTTGCTGTCATAGACATGATCGACACCGGCGATGTTCAACGACCACGGCCAGGGCGCCACGCGCCCGGTGACGGGATCGAGCCGCCCGCTCTCCACCACCCCGATCGCCCCCAACAGCAGCGGCGGCAGCTCGGCCCCTCGCGCGGCCCGGCGTTCGGTCTGCGCGATGGCGGCCACGCAAAGCCCCGCATCGTCAGGCGCCGGACTGTCCGCAAGACAAGGCGACGCCACCGCAAGGAGAGCCAAAACGAGCCCCCATCGCGAGATGGAGAGATAATCCGGTGATATCGGGTGCTGTGTCATGCACCGAGATAACAAGCGTGCTGATCAGTTCATAATATAAATGTTAATGTGTTCCAATTTAGCTCCGTCAACATCAATCTATAAATTACGAGAACAATAAATCCGCAATAACACTACATCTCATGTGATGGCTCAGCGCAGCAGGACCGATCCCCCCTTCCGATCCCCCCTCCGACAGCCCCCGTCCGCCCCTTGGCCTTCCTTCCCCCAACCCCCCTCGGCTAGTGTCGCGCCACAAGACCCCGGGGACTCGGACATGGCTTCAGCAGGCAAGACCCAGACCACCCGCGCCGCCAAGGCGCGCGCCGAAACCCCCCGCCCCGGTGGCCGCGTGCTCGCCGACGCCCTGGTCGCCCAGGGGATCGACCACGTCTTCGAAGTCCCCGGCGAAAGCTATCTGGACGTGCTGGACGGTCTCTACAGCGTCAGCAAGGACCTTCATCTGATCACCTGCCGCTTCGAGGCCGGTGCCGTGAACATGGCCGAAGCCTTCGGCAAGCTGCACAACCGCCCCGCCGCCGTCTTCGTCACCCGCGGCCCCGGCGCCTGCCACGCCGCCATCGGCGTCCATATCGCGCATCAGGACAGCACGCCGCTGCTGCTGTTCATCGGCCAGATCCCGTTTGCCGAAACCGATCGCGAAAGCTTCCAGGAAGTCGATTACCGCCGCATGTTCGGCCCCATCGCCAAATGGGTGACGCAGATCGACGACGCCGCCCGCATCCCCGAGATCGTCGCCCACGCGGTGGACGTCGCAACCTCCGGCCGCCCCGGCCCGGTGGTGATCGCGCTGTCCGAGGAGATGCAGAAGCACCTGGTCGCGGTGCCCGATATCGGCCCCGCCATGGTCAGCGTCCCCCACCCCGACCCGCAGGCCATCGCCCGCTTCACCGAGATGCTCAAAAGCGCCAAGAAGCCGCTCGCGATCCTCGGCGGCCTGTGGGGCGAGGGCCGCGAAGGCCTCGGCGAGTTCCTGCGCGCCTTCAACATCCCCACCACCGTCGCCTTCCGCCGCCACGCCCTCTACCCCGGCACCGCCGCCAACTTCGTGGGCGATCTCGGCGTCGGCGCGGACCCCGCCTTGGTTGCGAAAGTGGCCGAGGCCGACCTCATCCTGGCACTCGGCACCCGCCTCAGCGAAGCGGTCACGCAAGGCTACACCCTGTTCGAGCTCGCAGGCAGCACCCCCATCATCCATGTCTACCCCGATCAGGCCGAGATCGGGCGCGTGTTCCGCCCGGCCCTGGGCATCACAACCGATCTCGAAGTGTTCGCCGAACACCTTGCCGGCCTGAAGCCCGGCAAGATCGCCTGGAACGACTGGACGGCCGAGCTCCGCGCCATCCGCGAAGCGACCCACGCCGTGCCGGTCTATCCCGGCCCTCTCAACCTCGCCCAGGTGATGCACGATCTCGAAGGCCTACTCGAACCCGACGCGATCCTGACGACGGATGCCGGCAACTTCGCCACCTGGGTCGCCCGCTTCCTGCATTTCAGCGAGCACCAACGCTTCATCGGCCCCTGCAACGGCGCCATGGGCTACGGCGTGCCGGCCGCCATCGGCGCCAAGATCGCCGAACCCGCCCGCCAGGCCGTCTGCTTCGTGGGCGACGGCGGCTTCCTCATGACGGGCCAGGAGATCGCCACCGCCTTCCACCATGGCGTGGCGCCCATCGTGCTGGTGTTCAACAACCAGATGTACGGAACCATCCGCATGTATCAGGAACGCGCCTTCCCCGGCCGCGTCTCCGGCACCACCCTCACCAACCCCGATTTTGCGAAATATATCGAAAGCTTCGGCGGCCATGGCGAGGTGGTGAGCGAAACCGCCGAATTCGCCCCCGCCTTCCGCCGCGCGGTCGAAAGCGGCAAGCCCGCGGTGATCGAGCTGCGCATGAACGCCGAACAGATCACCTCGCGCGCCACCATCACCCAGCTCCGCCAATCCAACGCAAAGTCCGCCGCCTCAGCGCCCGCCGCGGCCAAGCCCGCCCGGGCGAAGCGCGCGCCCTCCACATCCCGCCCCTCCAAACGATGACACCCAAACGGTGATCAAAAACCGATGACGCCAACCATCTCCGCCGCCCATCCCATCCTGCCCGCGCAGGATATGGACGCGACGGAGGCGTTCTACCGCCATCTCGGCTTCCTCTCCCAAGGCCGCTGGGGGGGCTACATGATCCTGCGGCGTGACGGCGTGGAGGTGCATTTCTGGGAATGCAGCGACCGCAGCCTCGCCGAGAACAGCAGCTGCTACATCCGCACGCCGGACGCAGACGCGCTGCACGCCTCGTTCGGCCCACTCCCGGTCGGCAAAGGCGGCGGCAAGATCCTCCCGCCGGAGGACCGCGCCTGGGGCATGCGCGAATTCTACGTGATGGACCCGAACGGCAATCTTTTACGCTTCGGCCAACTGATCCTGGCCTGATCTATCCAAGCTGCCGGGTGATCGCGGCTTCCCAGGCCCAGAACGCCGCCAGCGCCCGAGGATCGGAGAACGGCAGCAGAAACCCCATGAAAACTCCGCACACATCCCGTGTCCGGTCGATCCAATAATAATGGTTGTGCAGCCCCGCCCACGCCATGCTGCCCGCCGACCGCCCCTGCGGCGTCGCCTGCTCGTTCAACAGAAACGCCAGGCTCCAGCGCAAAGTGTTGCCCGGATACCAGTCCACGTCCCGGCTGGCCAACGGCGCGCCAGACCGCATCGGCCCCACCGCAAGATCGCCGATCTGGTTCGTCTCCAACAGCTTGAACGTCTCCGGCCGCAGCAGATTTGGCGCCCCCGCCAGCATCTCGCGCAAAAACTGCAGGTAATCGGCCGCCGAGCTGTACAGCGCGCCCCCACCGGCCAGAAACGCCATGCGCGAAGGCGCCCGCCACGGAATCACGGCCAAGCTGCCATCCTCCTGCCATTGCCGCAGCAGCACCCGCCGTGCCGTCTGGCTCTCACCCGGCGTGAACCCGGTATCGCCCATGCCAAGCGGCGCCAGCACAAAATCGCGCAGCACCTCATCCAGCCCGCGCCCGGCCGCCACGGCCACGGCATGCCCCACGATGTCCAGACCGATGCTGTAGTTGAACCGCTCGCCCGGATCGAACAGCAACGGCACGGCCGAAAGACTCGCCCGATCGGTCGGAATCCGCGGCGCGCCATGACGCTGCGTCATCACCAACAGCTTGGCGTTCCACGTGTCATAGCCATAGCCCGCCGTATGGGTGAGCAGATGGCGCAACGTGATCGCAAGCCTGGCCGGCCGCGTCAGCGTCGCGCCATCCGGCCCGAACCCCTCCAACACCCGCGGCGCGGCAAGCTCAGGAATGACATCACAGATCGGCCCGTCCAGCGACAGCTTCCCCTGCTCGACCAGCTGCAACGCCGCCACGGCCGTCAGCGCCTTGGTCAGCGAGGCGATCGGCCCCACGCCGTCCGTCGTCATCGCCGCCCCGGTCTCCGGGTCGCGCACGCCGAACGCCGCCTCATGGATCACGCCCTGGCCGGTCGCCGCCATCGCTGCCACACAGGCCAGCGCGCCGGTTTCCACGGCCGCGCGCAACGGCAAGTCGCAAGGATTCACGACAGTTTCCTCAGATCACCAGGATCGCCAGCGCCGCCCCGCCGATCGCCTCCAGCCCATCCTCCTCAGGCTCGATCGCCGTGTCCCCGGCCTCCAGCCAAATTGTGCCTGTGGCCAGCGTGCCAGAGACGCAATGCACCGCAAACGCCGCCCCACGCGCCACGCGATGCCCTTCGGCAATGCGCAGAACCACCACTTGCGCGCCAGGCCCGGTGCGCGGCTCGAACACGTTGAACGCACGGCGCAGGCCGGGTCCCATCACACAGGTCGTCGGCACATCCCCCGGAAACGCCTGCGGCAGAAACGGCAGGCACGGCATCGAAGCCCGCCCTTCCAGCTGCAGCTCCACGCCGTCGCCCTCGATGATCGTGAAGATCCGATCGGCATCGGGAAAATGGGAGAATGCCGCCGTCTGCGACAGATCGGCGATGCTGATCAGCACCCCGTGCCGCTCCCACACGTCGCGGGTGACGCCCAACCCATTGGGCCAGGGCCGCGGCAAAAGCTGCGCCGCGCGGATGATCTCGCTCATCGTCCCACCGCATAGCCCTGCATGCCGCGCGGATTGGCGCCGGCGAACATCTGCCCATCCGCCTCCAGCCGTGCCGCCGACAGCCGCCCCTCGCTCCACGGATCGCCCATCTCCGCCTTGTGCCCACGCGCCATCAATGCCGCCAGCACCGCCGGATCGTAACGCCCTTCCAGCACCACTTTGCCCGGCCGCGCCACCCGCGGCCAGAAGCTGCTCGGCCAATGCTCGGTGTGGAAGTTCGGCGCATCGATCGATTGCTGAATGCGCAGCCTGTGGTTGAACATCCGCAGCAGGAACGACGCCTGCCACTGGTCCTGCTGCTCGCCCCCCGGGGTGCCGCAGGACATCCAGGCGCGGCCGTCGCGCAGCACCAGGCTCGGCGACAACGTCGTGCGCGGCCGCTTGCGCGGCGCCACGCTGTTCGGATGCCCTGGCTTCACCCAGAACATCTGCCCGCGCGTGGACAGCGGGAACCCAAGCTCCGGCACCACCGGCGAGGATTGCAGCCATCCGCCAGAGGGCGTGGCCGACACCATGTTGCCCCACCGGTCGATGATATCGACATGGCAGGTATCCCCCCCGGTCGCCCCCAGCCGCGCCACGGTCGGCTCGCCCGCCCCCGGATCGCGGGTCAGCCAGGCCGCGCGATCCTGCGCGTGATGGTCCACGACCGCCGCAAACCCAGGAATCGCCCCAGGCCGCAGCTCCATGGACGCCGTCTCGCCCACCAGCTTGCGCCGCTCGTCGTTGTACGCATCCGACAGCAGCACCTCGAGCGGCACCTGCACATGATCCGGATCGCCGTAATATGCCTCGCGATCGGCAAACGCGAGCTTCGCGCATTCCACCACGGTATGGGCAAACTCGGCGCCCATCGGGTCCATCGCCGCGATATCGAACCCCTTGAACAGCGCAAACTGCTGCAACAGCGCCGGCCCCTGCGACCACGGCCCGCATTTCAAGATCGTATGCCCTCTATACTCATAAGAGACCGGAGCCTCCACCGGCGCTGCCCAGCGCGCCATGTCGGCCCCCGTCAGCAGCCCGCGATTGCGACGCCCCGTGCTGTCCATGATCTCGGTGTTGGCATAGAAGCGATCGATCGCGTCGGCCACGAAGCCGCGATAGAACGCGTTGCGCGCCGCATCGATCCGGCCCTCGCGGGTGGCGCCCACCGCCTCGCCCAGCAGCCGCTCCCAGCAATCCGCCAGCGCCGGCCGCGCGAACAGCCCCCCAATGTCGGGAACCTTCCCGCCCGGCAGGAACACGGCCGCGCTGGTTTGCCATTCCTGCTCGAACATCGGCCGCATCGTCTCGATCGCCGCCGGCACGCGCGGCACCAAATGAATGCCCCGCCGCGCATAGCCGATGGCAAACGCCAGCACATCGGCCAGCTCCCACGTCCCCCAGTCACGCAGCATCGTCGCCCACGCATCGAACGCCCCCGGCACCACCGCCGGCAGCAGCCCGGTGCCCGGCACCAGATCGAGCCCCATCGACTCGAACCGCTCTGACGTCGCCGCATCCGGCGCCACGCCCTGGCCGCAGATCACGTGCTGCAACCCGGCCTTGGCGTCATGGATGATGATCGGCGCATCGCCGCCCGGCCCGTTCAGATGCGGCTCGGCCACCTGCAACGTGAACCTCTCCGCCACCGCCGCATCGAACGCGTTGCCGCCCCGCTCCAACACCGCCATGCCGACCGAGCTCGCGATCCAGTGGGTGGTGGCAACAACGCCAAAGGTGGCGGCGATTTCCGGACGTGTGGTGAACAATGTCTCGCTCCGTGGCTTGCGGTGCCGGCAAGGTAGCGCCTAGGAGCCCCCTGTCAAAACGACGGATCAAGACGATGCTGGTGTTGGTGGTGGGCCCGTCGGGCGCGGGAAAAGACACGTTGCTGGACGCGGTCCGCCCGCTGCTGGCCGGTAACGGACAGACGCGCTTCGCACGGCGCGACATCACCCGGCCCGCAACCCCGGGCGGCGAGGCGCACAACCCGGTGGACCGCGCGACCTTCGAAGCAACCCGCGACTCGGGCGGCTACGCGCTGTGGTGGGAGGCGCATGACCTCGCCTACGG
>CAIQQQ010000295.1 GCA_903873995.1 uncultured Rhodospirillales bacterium | reverse complement strand
GCCCGAACAGCCGCCCGGCGTCCTCAATCAGGGCCGCAGCGGTCTCCGGAGCCATCAGGCTCGGCGTGCCCCCGCCAAAGAAGATCGACGACAGCGGCCGCGCCCCCAGCCGCGCCGCCTCCCACGCCAACTCCCGGCGCAAGGCGGCGGCAAAGCGCGTCTGATCGATGCGATCACGCACATGGGAGTTGAAGTCACAATACGGGCACTTGGCCAGACAGAACGGCCAGTGGATATAGAGGGCAAGAGATTCCATGGCGGCAGAGTAGACCAGCGCCGCGCCCGCCGCGCGCCAGGACGTAACATCACCGCGCAAGGCTGGTCCTTGCATCGAATGCAACGGCTCAACCTTGAAGGACACACGCATGACCCAGACCCTCGCCACCACGGCCCCCATCGCGACCGGCCGTGCAGACCAGATCCTGAAGCTGCTCACCTGGCCCGCCGCCCTTTGGATCGCCTACGAGCTGCTGTGGTACGAACAGTTCAAGCTGACCGGGGATGAAGGCTCCGTGGCGCTGTTCACCATTCTGTCGGATTGGCTCAGCACCCCCGGCGGCGAGAAGCCGTTCCGCCTGCTCGTGGCGAGCATGGAGATCGCGGCCTCCATCCTGGTCGTCATCCCGCGCACCCGCCTGTTCGGCGCGATCTTCACCGCCGGCATCATGGGCGGGGCGATCTTCTTTCACACCGTGAGCCCGCTCGGCATCGATCCGTATAACGACGGCGGCAAGCTGTTCAAGGAAGCCTGCTTCACCTTCGTGGTCGCGCTGTTCATTGTGGCCGTCTATCGCCGCGAACTCCGCGCGCTGCTGGCCCGCGTGCTCCCCGGCATCTTCGCTTGAGCGAGGCCGCCACACTCGTCCCGCCCCGTCCACCGCGTGACCAGCGGCTTGACGTGGCGCGGGGCTGGCTCCAGGCCAGCATCTTCGCCAGCCACATCGCCAATTCCTGGGTCGGCGCCTGGCTGATCCACAGGCCCTACGGCCTGTCGGACAGCTCGGAGATGTTCGTCTTCCTGTCCGGCTTCATGCTCGGCAGCGTCTTCACCCGCAAACAGGCGCGGGACGGCTGGCGCGCCGCGGCCATCGACCTGCTGCGCCGCACGCGCAGGCTTTACCGCATCCACCTCACCGTCTGCGCCTGCTTCCTGCTGATGCTGACCGCAAGCTCCTGGCTGCTGGTGCCCGGCGACCTCCGCCGCCTCGGCTGGGGCTATCTGCTGGACAGCCCGACCCACGCCCTGCCGCATCTTCTGGTGATGATCTACGAGCCCAACTGGATGGACATCCTGCCGGTGTTCATCTGGTGCATGCTCGCCCTGCCGCTCTACGCCGCCCTCGAACGCCGCATCGGCCTGTGGGCGCTGATCCCGTCGCTGCTTGCCTATCTCGCAACCCAGACCGGCTGGATCACCTCCCCAAGCCTCACCGACGACATCGGCATGGGGTTTGACCCCTTCGCCTGGCAACTGCTCTTCCTCGGCGGCGCAGCACTGGGCAAACGCGCCCTCCTCAACGGGCAGGCCCTCCCGTTCCACGCCTCCTGGCGCCTCGCCGCCACCGCCGCGGCCATCCTCGTCCTGCTGATGAGCCTCTATATCAAACTATGCTGGTTCGGCGTCCTCCCCGGCCCGGCGCCCATGCCGGAAGCCTCCTGGATCACCGACAAGCAGGAACTCGTCTGGCCCCGCGTCCTGCACGCCGGCGCCATCGCCTGGCTCGTCGCCGCCTATGTGCCCCGCGACCGCGCCTGGATGCACCTCCGCCCGGCCAGCTGGCTCGCCGCCATGGGCCGGCACAGCCTCGAAGTGTTCTGCCTCGGCCTGTTCCTATCCTATATCGTCAGCACCACGATGCGGCTCAACCCAGCCTGGGCCGGGCTGATCGACCCCGTCATGGCCGCCCTGGGCCTCATCGCGCTGGTCCTCTTCGCCCAACGCCTGGAACGCGGCCGCCCCCCAACGCGCCTCGTGGGCCGGGCCTGGGCGGGGACTGGGGACAGAAAGGCAAGGGGCTGAGCCCCTTGACTTCCTTTCCTCAGCCCCCCGCGGCTCAGCGGCGCAGGAGGCGAATGATGGTGAGCGCGGTGAGGATGGCGGCGAACGAGATGGCTGAAACAGTTGTGCCGAGGGCGTAGATATCGGGTTTGGTGACGGTTGTGGTGAGGCCCTGGAGTTCGAGGGGGAGTGTGTTGACTTCGCCGATGGCCTGGCTGGAGCGGGCGATTTCGTCCCAGGACAGGGTGAAGCCGAACAATCCGATGCCGATGACGGAGGGCAGGATAATCGGCAGGACGACGAAGCGCAGGGTTTGCCAGGGCGTGGCACCAAGGTCTCGGGCGGCTTCTTCGTAGCTTGGATTGAAGCGGTTGAAGATGGCGAACATGATCAGCAGGCCGAAGGGCAGGGTCCAGGTGAGATGGGCGCCGAGGCCGGAGGTGAACAGGCCCATCCAGGTGGTGTGATCGGCGGCCAGCCAGTCAGGCCCGTGGGATTTCACGAGATCGTCGATCAGCCGGAATTCGAGGCCGATGCCGAGCGAGGTGATGATCGAGGGCACGATGAGGCTCGCGATCGCGACGTAGAACAGGAGGCCGGAGCCGGCGAAGCGCTTGCGGAAGGCGAGACCCGCGGAGACCGAGATCACGACCGTCAGCAGCATCACGACGGCGCCAAGGGCCAGGGAGCGGCGGAAAGCGGCGCCGATATCGACGATCCCGCCGCCGGCGAACAGCTTTTCGAACCACACCAGCGAGACGCCGTTCATCGGAAAGGTGAGCCCGCCGTCGGGCCCCTGGAACGACAGGATATAGATGCCGATCATCGGGCCGTAGAGAAAGACCACGTAGAGGGCGAAGAACACAGCGAGCAGATAGAAGCCGAGGCCGCGGCGCTGCATCCTCACAGCTCCTTGCGGATATCGACCAGACGCTGCAGGCCGGCGATGATCATGAGGGTGACGGTGAGGAGGATGACGGCGTTGGCGGCTGCGGCGGGGAACTGCAGCGCGTTGAGCCGCACCTCGATGATCTTGCCGGCCGATGCGATCTGCTGGCCGCCCATCACGCCCACGGTGATGAAGTCGCCCATCACGATGGTGATGACAAAGATCGAGCCGATCACGATGCCTGGCTTGGACAGCGGGATGATGACGTGGCGCAGCGTCTGCCAGCCGGTGGCGCCGGAATCATAGGCCGCCTCGATTAAGGCGCGTTCGATGCGCATCATCGAGTTGAAGATCGGCACGATCATGAAGAAGCTGAACAGGTGCACGAGGGCGAGCACCACGGAGAATTCCGAGAACAGCAGCCACTCCACCGGCGCGTGGGTGATCCCCGTGGCCTGAAGCCCCTGGTTGACCAGGCCGTTGCGGCCCAGCATCGGAATCCAGGCGATCATGCGGATCACGTTCGAGGTCAGGAACGGAATGGTGCAGAGGAGCGAGAGGGTGATCTGCCACATGCGGGATTTCACATGGAACGCCAGGAAATACGCCACCGTGAAGCCGATCAGGAGCGTGAGCGCCCAGGTTACGGCGCAGAGCTTCACGGTCTTGGCGTAGGTCTTGAGGATCGTGCACAGCTCGGGAAGCTGGGCGGCACAGCCTTCGAACGTGTCGGTGTAGCCGCGGCCGGAGAAGGCCGGGATCATTTCGTATTCGTTGTAGTCCCAGAAGCTGACGATGACGACGAGCACGAGCGGCAGGATGAAGAAGAAGGCGAACACGAACGCCATCGGCAACGCCTGAAGGCGGGAGATGGCTCCCGCCGACAGACGCTGCTGAACAGTGTTCAACTTAAGCCGAGTCATAGCGACGCGGCTCACGCCGCGATGAACTCGTTCCACTTACGGACCATATAGTCGTTCTCGTCCATCACCGCGTTCCAGCAGGCGACGTTGCCCATGCGATCCTCGTAGGAGCCGCCGTCGCGCGTGGCGCCGGCCTTCTCCAGCAGGCCGCCGTCAGGCCCCTTGATGTCCTGGGCGGCGGGCTTGCCCTCCATCCAATACGCCCACTCATAGGCCGCCATGTTGGCCTTGGCGGTGGACAGCACGGCCGAGTAGTAGCCCTGGCGGTTCAGATAGGCGCCAGCCCAGCCGGACAGGAACCAGTTCACGAACTCATAGGCCCAGTCGAGCTTCGCACCCGTCGCCCCCTTGGAGACGCAGAAGCCCGAGGCCCAGGAGCGATAGCCTTCCTTCAGCGGCTGGAACACGCAGGGCACACCCTGGCTGCGCACCTTGGTGACCGCCGGGGACCACATCGACTGGATCACGGTCTCACCCGAGGCCATCAGGTTCACCGATTCGTTGAAATCCTTCCAGAACGCGCGGAACTGGCCGGCCTTCTTGGCCTCCGTCATCACCTTCATGGTGAGGTCGATCTCGGGCTTCGTCATGTTGCCCTTGTCGGCATATTTATATCTGCCGGTGGCCTCCACCACCATCGCCGCATCCATGATCCCGATCGAGGGGATGTTGAGGATGGCGGCCTTCCCCTTGAACTCGGGGTTGAGCAGTTCGGCCCAGGAGGTGATCGGCCGCTTGATCAGGTCCGGGCGAATGCCCAGCGTGTCCGCGTTGTAGACGGTCGGGATCAAGGTCACGAACTCGGTGGGCGTGGCGGAGAACTTGGTGGACTTCGCACCCTCCAGATACAGCACCTTCCAAGGGGCCGTGCCCTGGCCGCCGATCTTCTTGCCTGAGGGCAGCTCGCCCTTGGTGAAGACCGGGGTGATGTTGTTGAATTCCTTGATCTTGCGCGCGTCCAGCGCCTGGATTTTGCCGGACGGGATCAGCTTCTTGAGGCTGAAATACTCGGTGTCCAGCACATCGAACGAGTTGGGCTGGGTGATCACGCGCTTCGTCACGTCATCGGTGGTGGCGGTCACGTATTCGATCTTGATGCCGGTGTCGGCGAGGCATTTCTTGCTGATGTCATCACCCTCGTTCACTGCGGTGCCGAGATAGCGCAGCACCTTCGGTTCGGCGGCGTGGATGGCGGGGGCGGCGAGCACGGTTGCGGTTGCGGCAGTGCCGGCCAGCATGGTGCGGCGGCTGATCATCATTGTGCGCATCGAGGGTCTCCTTCTGTGATGGTGATGTTCAGGCGAGCACGTGGGCGGCGTCGGCGTCCCAGCCGATGCTCACGTGATCGCCGACCTGGAACGGGGCGCTGTCGAAGGCGGCCTCCGTGATCATCGCGGCCAGCGTCTCGCCGTCCGGTGTCTCGACATTGGCCAGCACCCAGGCGCCTTGATACTCGACCTCACTGACCGTCGCGGTTCGCCCATCCGTGGCGGGGCCGATGCGCATGCGGTCGGTGCGCACCGCGATGGTGGCGTCGCCGTTGCGGATGATGTTGTGCCCGCCCATGAAGCGGGCGGTGAACTCGGTGCGCGGGGCGTTGAAGATGTCGCGCGGGCTGCCCTGCTGCTCGATCCGGCCGCCGTTCATCAGCACCACGAGATCGGCCAGCGCCATCGCCTCCTCCTGCCCGTGGGTGACATGGATGAAGGTGATGCCAAGCTCGCGCTGCAGCCGCTTGAGCTCGGCGCGCATCCGCACGCGCAGGAACGGATCAAGCGCTGAGAGCGGTTCATCGAGCAGCAGGATCTGCGGCTCGGTGATCAGCGCGCGGGCCAACGCCACGCGCTGCTGCTGGCCGCCGGAGAGCTGGGCCGGCAGGCGGTCGGCAAACCGGGTCATGTCCACAAGGTCGAGCAGGGCGCGGGCCTTCGCGTGGCGCGCGGCCTTGCCCGTGCCGCGCATGCGCAACGCGAATGCCACGTTGTCGAGCACCGAGAGGTGCGGAAACAGCGCATAGGACTGAAACATCATCGCCGTGCCGCGCGCGGCCGGCGGCAGGGCGGTGATGTTGGCGGTCCCCAGAATGATGTCCCCATCGGACGCGATCTCGTGCCCGGCGATCATCCGCAAGGTGGAGGTCTTGCCGCAGCCAGACGGCCCCAGCAGGCAGCAATAGGTGCCGGCCGGGATCTTCAGATCGATGCTGTCAACAGCCAGCGTTGCGCCGTAGCGCTTGGTGACGGCGGCCAGTTCGAGCGGGGCAGGGACGGCCATTGCGGGTGAGGGGCTCCTTTGCCCCCCCGCCCAGCAAACCTCATGCCATTTTACAGATTGACCCAGGCCCCGGATTTCGCGCTCTCGGCGATGGCCGCCAGCGCGCGCATCGTGTCGATCGATTCGGCCTCGGACGCCCCGTTCCAATGCGCCCAGCCCAGGCGGATGGCGTTGGCAAACGAGATCGCCTCTGCGGCAAAGCCGTCCATCGCCGGAACGTCGATTGTCTTAAAGGGGGCCGCCCCCGGGGCGCCGTGCTTCACGCGCAGGCTCAAACTGCCGCCATCCGCCGGCCCGTGATTGGCATAGCCCGTCTCGATCACGCCGGCATCGCCCACGACCGTCGCGAAACGGTGGCCGGAGGCGCCCATCGTGCACATGATCTGCGCGAGGCCGCCCGACGGGAATACCAGCATCGCCATCGTGGTCAGATCGACGCCGCTTTGCGTGGGCCGCGCCACCGCCTGCACCCGCAACGGCCGCTCGCCCATCGCCAGGCGCACGAAACTCATGGCATAGGTGCCGGCATCGAGCAGCGCCCCGCCGCCGCGCGTGGGGTCGAGCCGGATGTTGCCCGGATCGCCAAAAGGCGCGCCCTCCGGCGTGCACAGCGAGAAGCCAAACGCGGCCGTGACAAGCTGCACCCGGCCGACCGCACCCTGCGCCAGCAGCTCGCGCAGCTTCAAGGTCTGCGGCTGAGACATATAGGGATAGGCCTCCGCCACGCGCACGCCATGTGTCGTCCCGGCCGCGAACATCGCGCGCGCGTCCGCCTCGGTCATGGCCAGCGGCTTCTCACACAGCACATGCTTGCCCGCTTCGGCGGCGCGGATCGCCCATTGGGCGTGCAGATCGTTCGGCAGCGGAATGTAGATCGCATCCACCTCCGGGTCGGCCAGCAGCGCTTCGTAGGAGGCATGGGCGCGCGGAATGTTCAATTCGGCGGCGAATTCCTGCGCCTTTTCAATGCCGCGGCTGGCGACCGCGGCCACCACGGCCTCGGGCGCGCCGGCGAGGCCGCGGGTGAACTGGCGGGCGATGTTCGCGGCACCGAGGATGCCGTAGCGAAGGGGCGGTATCGTCATGGCGCGAAATCCCAGGCTTTCGCGCAGCCTGTCACCCTCCCTTGGCTTCCGCAACCAGGCGGGCGCGGATGGCGCGCAGCTCCTTGAGATGTGCCGGATCGGGTGCCGGATAAGACAGATCGAGGCTTTCGAGGTGATCCACGATGGTCTGCGCCACAATCAGCCGCGCGGTGCGTTTGTCATCCGCCGGCACCACGTGCCACGCCGCGTTGGCACTGCTGGTGGCGGACAGGCAGGCCTCGTAGGCGCGGCGGTATTCGCCCCAATAGCCCCGCTCGGTGATGTCCGCCTCGCTGAACTTCCAGTTCTTCGCCGGGTCGTCGATCCGGTCGATGAAGCGCAGGCGCTGCTCCTCCTTGGACAGATGCAAGAAGAATTTCAGCACATGCGTGGCGTTGCGGTGCAGATGGCGCTCAAGATCGTTGATCGAGCGATAGCGATGCCGCCAGACATGGCGCGCGCCTGGATTGGAATCAGGCAGTCCCTCGGCCCCCAGGATCTCCGGATGCACCCGTGCGATCAGCACCTCCTCGTAATACGAGCGGTTGAAGATGCCGATCTGCCCGCGCTCCGGCAGGCAGCGCGTGGTGCGCCACAGAAAGTCGTGAAGCTGCTCGTCGGCACTCGGATGTTTGAAGCTGGTCACCTGGCAGCCCTGCGGATTGACGCCGGACATCACATGCGAAATCGCGCCATCCTTCCCCGCCGCGTCCATCGCCTGGAAGATGATCAATACCGCGCAACTGCCGGAGGCATAAAGCCGGTTCTGCAACGCGCTGAGCTTTGCCACCTGCGCCTGGAGCAGCTCGTCGGCATGGGTCTTCGAGCGATAGGGCGCATCGATCCGCGTTGGCCAGTCCCGCAGCCTGACGCGGTCGCCGGGCCGGACGCGGGGATCAAAGCTCATCGCGGCCGCAGTGCCAGCAGCAGCGGCGGCATGAACACCAAGGTCACGGCCAGGGTGGAGCCCAGGCTCAGCAGCAAAAGCACGCCCATGCTGGCGGTGCCGGGATGGCCGCTAAGCGCCAGAGAACTGAAGGCGGTTGCGGTGGTCAGCGCCGAGAACAGGATCGCGCGCGCCGTGGCGGTGCCAAGATAGGCCCGCGCGCCGGCGCGCCAGTTCATGACGAAATAGATATTGAAGCTCACGCCCACGCCCAGCAGCAGGGGCAGTGCGATCACATTGGCGAAGTTCAGCGGCAGCGGCAGCAGCACCGCGATCACCACCGTGATCAAGGCGGACAGCAGCAACGGCGCCAGCACCAGGGCCGCGTCGATCAGCCGGCGCAGCACCAGCAGCAGCAGGGCGGAGATCGCGACCAGCGCGAAGATCGCCGCCAGCACGAAGGCGTGGGTGATGGTCGCCGCGGTCTCCACGATCGTTGCCGCCGACCCGCCGGCATCCGGCGCCACGGTGCGGATCTCGGCCACGAACGCATGCAGCCCGGCGCTGTCGCGCGCCGCCGGCGTGCTGAGCGCCTGCACGCGCACCCGCCCGTCGGCAAGGCGCCAGTCGCGCGCAAAATCTGGCGGGATGTCGGCGGCGGCAACCGGGCGGCTGTCAAGCCCGGTGCGCAGCCGCTGCAGCTGCAGGGGCAGGAACCGCGTGAGCGCTGCGTTGGTGGACAGCAGCACGCTGTCCGGTGCCTTGGCGAGGGCTTCGAGGTCTTGCGTGATCGGGATCAGCGGGGCTCCGGCCGCAAGCTTTGCAGCCGGCGCGAGCTGGGCCAGCGCCGCCTTGGCGGACAGCCGGATATCGGCGGCCGTGACCGGCGCCGGCGTGGCGCGCGGGGCGAGCGTGGATGCCAGAATGCCCTTGGCATCCGCCAGCAAAGCGAGCTTGGGCGCCTGGTCCTCCGGCACGAAGCTCGACAGGGTCAACACGTCCGACACCAACGGCAGTTTTCGCAGGCGTGCCGCCAGGGCGTCGGCGGCGGCCTGGTTGGCTGTCAGGATGTCTACGGAATAAGGGTTGGTGAGCGGGTTGGCCATGAGGTCGCCCAGGGTCTGCATCGCCTCCGTGGCCGGGTCCTTGGTATGCAGCGGGTCGCTGTCGAAGGTGATGCGCGGCAGCAACACCGCGCCGGCAAGGCCCAGCACCACGAACAGCCCAAGCACCACGCGCGTGCGTCCCACCAGTGCCGCCTCGGCGGGCCGGCCCCACGCCAGACCCACCTCCGCCCCCGCCGCGCGCGGGCGACACAGCATGATGGCGGCCGGCAGGAACAGCATCGTCGTCAGAAAGGCGATCAGCATCCCGCAGCCGGCGATCAGGCCCAGTTCGGCCACGCCACTGAAATCCGTCGGCACGAAGGCCAAAAACCCGGACGCCGTGGCCAGCGCCGCCACAAAGATCTGCGGCCCGACCCGGCGCGCGCTGATATCCAGCGCCGCACGCAGATCGGGCGCCTGCCCGATCGTCTCGCGGGTGCGCACACAGAACTGGATCGCGAAATCCACCGCGATGCCCACGAACAGAATGGCAAACGCCACGGAGACCAGATTGAGCCGCCCGACCGCAAGTGCTGCAAACCCCGTGGTCGCGACCAGCCCCACCACCAGAGTGGCCGCGATCGGCACGATCAGCCGCCATGTCCGCACCGCCAGCACCAGCCACAGCATCACCAGCGCCGCGCTGCCGATGGTGCCAACCGCGGCCCCCTGGGCGACGGTCGCAAACTCCTCATCCGCCAGCGCCACAGCGCCCGTCAGGCGGACATGGGCCATGCCGTTGGCCACGAACTCCAACTTGGCCGCGGCACTGCGAAGCGTGTCCGACGCGGCCCCTCCGGGTTCGAGCGCCCCGTAATCCAGCTGCGGCCGCGCCAGCACGAAGCGATACGGCCCGGCCTGCTCGGACAGAGATCCCGCCAGCAGGTTCTGCCACGACAACGGCTGCGGCTTGCCCGCCAGCGACGAGGCCAGCGCCTGGTGAAACGCAACGAGCGGCCGGGCGAACGCGGCGAGGTCCGCCTGGCCACGTTCCACCCCGATTCCGACGAGGCCGAGGGCCGCGAACAGCCCGCGCGCCGAGGGATCGGCCGAGAGCTGACCCAGGAACGGCTGCGCGTCGATCGTGCCGTCCAGCAGCGCGGACAGATCCTTGGTCTCAAGGAACTGCAGCCCGTTGGACTCAAGGAACGGCGACGCGTCAGGCCGCCGCACGTCCTTGAAGTGGTGCGTGTCCGCCGCCAGCCGGGCTGCGAGGTCGATCGCGGTCTGCTCGGCGATCTCTGGTGTCGCACCGTCGATCACCGCCACCAGCAGGTCCTGGAACTGTGGAAACGCCTTGTTGAACGCAATGTCGCGCTGCCGCCACGGCAGGCTCTCGGCGAACAGCTGGTCCGTGTCGGTCGAAACGCCAAGCCGGGTGATGGTCGCGGTCAGCGCAAGGGCTGTGATCACCAGGCCTGCCAGGACCGTGAGCCAGGCGCGTCGTGCGGCGATCCCCACGATGGCGGCGAGCACGGCGGAGAGGGTCATGGGCGGCTGATCCGATTCTGCGGCATCCGTGGCTTAGTCGCTCCAAACGCCCCGGTCCATCCTTGTGATCCACCACCGGCCTTGCCGAGCCCGCCGTCACTGGCCTAACTGCGCCGAAACGGAGGATCCCTCATGCCGGACAACGCCATCACCAAGCGCACCCGCCCGCCCTTCCGCGCCGATCACGTGGGCAGCCTGCTGCGCCCGCAGGCGCTGCGTGACGCCCGGGCCGCCCGCGCGCTGGGCCAGATGCCGGCCGAGGTCCTGCGCGGCGTCGAGGACCGCTGCATCATCGACGCGATCCGCAAGCAGGAGAGCATCGGCCTGCGCGCCGCGACCGACGGCGAATACCGCCGCGCCTACTGGCATTTCGACTTCATGGCGGGCCTGGACGGCGTCTCCCTCGTCGAGCCCGAGGACAAGGTGGCGTTCAAGGGCAACGTCAAGCTGCCGCATTCGCTCCAGGTCAACAGCCGCGTCGGCTGGACCAAGCCGGTCATGGTCGACGATTTCCGCTTCACCGCCGGCCACGTCACCACCGCGGTTGCCAAGCAGACCATCCCCTCGCCCAGCGTGCTGCATTTCCGCGGCGGCCGGCGCGCCATCGATGCGCAGGTCTATCCGGAGATGGACCGGTTCTTCGCCGATCTCGGCACGGCCTATCGCGGCGCCGTCCATGCCTTCGCCGACGCCGGCTGCCGCTATCTGCAGCTTGACGAGGTCAACATCGCCTATCTCTGCGACCCCGAGCAGATCGAAGGCCTCAAGGCGCGCGGCGAGCATGTGGACGGGCTGCTCGAAACCTACGCCGCCATGATCAACACCGCGATCGCAGGCCGGCCGGAGGACATGGTGATCTCCATGCATCTCTGCCGCGGCAATTTCCGCAGCACCTGGGTCGCCCAGGGCGGCTATGAGCCCGTGGCCGAGGTGCTGTTCAACACCGTGGGCGTGGATGCCTATTTCATGGAGTACGACACCGATCGCGCCGGCGGCTTCGAGCCGCTGCGCCTCGTGCCGCGCGGCCACAAGATCGTCGTGCTTGGCATCATGACCAGCAAGACCGGGGAACTCGAAAGCAAGGACGACCTCAAGCGCCGCCTCGACGAGGCTGCGAAGTTCCTCCCCCTCGAACAGCTCGCCATCAGCCCGCAATGCGGCTTCGCCTCCACCGAGGAAGGCAACCTCCTCACCGAGGACGAGCAATGGCGCAAACTCGAACGCTGCGTCGAAGTGGCCACCGAGGTTTGGGGCGGGGTGTAAGACAGGCCAGGGGCTCTGCCCCTGGCATTCCTCGCTACCCCACCACCACCTCGATCGGCGTCGGCGCGTCGCGGATCAGGGTGGGGCCAGGGGGGGCGGGGTCGCCGTCGGCCTGGGTTCTGTGCAGATCGAGCTGGATCTCGCTGCCACGCAGCACGCGGATGCCAGGCATGTGCGCCAGCCGGTTCAGCGGCAGGGCCGCGGCATAGGCGATCGCCGACAGCGGGCCTGAACGGTCGAACAGGATGACGGAGAAGCCTGGCCGCAGCGGGCTGGCTTCGCGGGCCACGGTGTAGCGCCCGGCGTAGAAGCGGCCTTTGCTGACGATGACGCTGGCGGCCTCCAGGCTCGCGCCATCCACCTGCAGGCTGATCCGGGGGAAGCGGTAGCGGATGGTTTCGCGCAGCCCCTGCATCACATAGGCGGCGCGGCCAAAGGCGCGCTTGAACCAGGGCTGCAGGCTGTGAACGATCTCGGCATCGAAGCCCGCGCTGATCATCTGCACGAACAGCCGGTCCTGGCCGTGGGTGCGGGAGAGGCCCGGCCAAAGCGGACGGGTGCGGCCAAAGGCGAGGGCGGAGGCGACGTCACGCGGGGCGAAGGGCAGGCCGAGTTCGTGGGCGAGGACGTTGGCGGTGCCGAGCGGGATGATCCCCATGGGGGTTGGGCTGCCGGCGAGCCCGGCTGCGACTTCGGCGATCGTGCCGTCTCCACCGGCGGCGACCACGAGGCGCGCGCCGCGGCTGGCTGCCTCGCGCGCCAGGATCGTCGCGTGGCCGGCATGCAGCGTCTCGGCGATCTGGAGCTTCACGCCGTTATGGACCATCACGTCCAGCACGCGCCACAGACGCTGGGCGCGCCTTCGACCGGCGGCGGGATTGTAGATGACGAGCATTGCGGAATGGCCCTTGCGGAGCCTGTCGTATCTGTGAGTTGCGCTGCATTTCTGTGACGGCCGAAAGTCAGTATGATGATATCTGCCAGTCAGAGGGAGCAGCCGGCTAGGTCATGCAAAGTTCACATGCACGACGCGGTGCGTGCCGTATCTGCTGCGCGGATCGGCGGCTGGCAGGATGTCTTGCCAGCCGTTTATCGTGCGAGGAGCGGTCCCGCGAATGAACGCCGTCAGCCCACCGGATGTGCAGCGCTATCGCACAGTTTTCATCTCAGACCTGCATCTGGGCACACGTGGGTGCCGCAGCGATTTTCTGGCGGATTTTCTGCGCAAGACGTCGTCTGAGCGGCTGTTTCTGGTGGGTGACATCATCGATGGCTGGCGGCTGCGCAAATCCTGGTTCTGGGACGAGTCGCACGACGAGGTGATCCGCCTGATCCTGGCCAAGGCGAGCGCCGGCACCGAGGTCACCTATATCCCCGGCAACCATGACGAGATGCTGCGCGACTGGCTGCCGATGGGCCTCGAGATCGGCGGCGTGCGTCTGCTCCGCAACGCCGAACATGTCACGGCCGATGGCCGCCGGCTGCTCGTGATGCACGGCGATGAGTTCGACAGCGTGGTGCGCTACGCGAAGTTCCTCGCCCATCTGGGCGACTGGGCCTACACGACCGCCCTCAGCCTGAACCGCTGGTTCAACGCGATCCGCCGCCGCCTGGGCTATCCCTACTGGTCGCTGTCGCAATGGCTGAAGCGCCAGGTGAAGGAGGCGGTGAAGGCGATCGACCGGTTCGAGACGGCGCTGGCCGGCGAGGCGAAGCGCCGCGGGTTTGACGGGGTGGTATGCGGCCACATCCACCATGCCGAGATGCGCGAGGTTGGCGGCGTGCTGTATCTGAACGATGGTGACTGGGTTGAAAGTTGCACAGCACTGGTCGAGCATTTCGACGGCCGCCTGGAGCTGCTGGACTGGGTTGCGATCAATCGTTTGAGCTTCTTCACCCCGCGCGAGCAGCAGCGTCGCGCGCAGGGCAGCAACCGGGTGCCCGAAACTGCCTGACACCGTCTCCGACACCGCCGAGATCCGCGCGCGCCTGCTGTCCGTGGGGCCCAACCCCGCGCGGATCATGATCATCTCGGACGCCTGGCTGCCGCAGATCAACGGCGTGGTGCGCACGCTGTCAACGGTTGCCGAGGAGTTGCGCGGCATGGGCCACATCGTGGATGTCGTCGGGCCCGACCGTTTCCGCACCCTGCCGCTGCCGACCTATCCGGACATCCGCATCTCGCTGTTCGCACGGCGCAGGCTTGGGCGGATCATCGAGGATTTCGCGCCGGACGCGCTGCATCTGGCCACCGAGGGTCCGCTCGGCATCGCCGCGCGGAACTGGGCGTGCAAGCGCGGCTGCGCGTTCACCACGGCGTTTCACACGCGGTTTCCCGAATACGTGCACGCGCGCATCGGCATTCCGCCAGCGTGGATCTATGGCTGGATGCGCCGGTTCCATGCCAGCGGGCAAGGGATGATGGTGGCGACGCAAAGCCTGCGTGACGAGCTTGCGGGCCGCGGGTTCATGCACCTGCGCCACTGGTCGCGCGGCGTGGATCTGTCGCAGTTCCTACCGGAGCTGCGCTCAGAGCCAGATCCGGAGTTCGATGACCTGCCACGGCCGTTGTTCCTGTATGTCGGCCGGGTGGCGGTGGAGAAGAACATCCGCGCGTTCCTCGATCTCGATCTGCCGGGATCAAAGGCCGTGGTCGGTGCCGGGCCGCTTCTGGCAGAGCTGATGCGGGACTATCCGAGGGTGCGCTTCACCGGGGCGCGCCAGGGACAGGCGCTGGCGCGGGCCTATGCCCATGCCGACGTGTTCGTGTTCCCAAGCCTCACGGACACGTTCGGCCTTGTGATCCTCGAGGCCCTGGCCTGCGGCACGCCGGTGGCAGCCTACCCCGTGACCGGGCCGCGTGACGTACTGGCCGACCAGGCGGCACTGGTGGGGGTGGCGGACGTTGATCTGCGTAGAGCGTGCCTCGCTGCGCTCGAAGGGGATCGCGCAGCCTGCCGCGTCCACGCCGAGCGCTTCAGCTGGCGTGCCTGCGCCGAGACGTTCCTGTCGCACCTGGTGCCGCTCGGCGGGCACTGAGCCGATTGGTGCAATGCCAATCGGCATTTCACCAATCGGGTTAGACTGTCCGTGCGTTTCTGACGCCGTGCGCCAATGCGGCCACCTGGCTGAGCACGCTTGAAACCGTTGTCTCCGTGGCACGCCCCGCATCGTCCAGGCTTGCGGCCAAGGTCTCGATCAGCGCCGAGCCCACCACCGCGGCATCGGCGAACCGCACCACCGCCGCCGCCTGCTCCGGCGTGCGCACGCCAAAGCCGATGGCGATCGGCAGATGCGTCGCGGACCGCACCAGCGGGATCGCAGCCAGGAGATCGTCCTCGCTGGCCGAGCGGGTGCCGGTGATCCCGGTGATCGCCACGTAATAGATGAAGCCCGAGCTGCCTTCGAGCACCAGCGGCAACCGATACGCATCGGTGGTCGATGCCACCAGCCGGATCACGTCCAGACCGCAGGCCGAGGCGTGCGGCAGCAGCAGATCCGCCTCCTCGCTGGGGAGATCAACCACGATCAGGCCGTCCACGCCGGCGGCGGCGGCGTCACGGGTGAAGCGCTCGATGCCATAGCTATCGACCGGGTTGAGATACCCCATCAGCACGATCGGTGTGGTGCTGTCCTCACGGCGGAACTCGGCGACCATGGCCAGCGTGTGGAGCATCGTAGCACCTGCCTTGAGCCCGCGCAGGGCGGCCTTCTGGACCGTCGGGCCGTCCGCCATCGGGTCGGTGAACGGGCAGCCGATCTCGATCAGGTCGGCGCCGGCGGCGGGCATGCCCTTCAGAATGGCCAGCGATGTCTCGCCGTCCGGATCCCAGGCTTCCAGGAAGGGGATCAGCGCACCACGGTTCTCGGCACGCAACTGGGCGAAGCGGGCGGCGATGCGGCTCACAGGCTCACACCCAAAGCTTCGGCCACCGTGAAGATGTCCTTGTCGCCGCGGCCGCACAGATTCATCAGGATGATCTGATCCTTGTCCATCGAAGGCGCGATCTTCGCCACATGGGCGATCGCGTGCGCCGGCTCCAGCGCCGGGATGATGCCCTCGGTGCGGGTGCAGAGCTGGAACGCCGCCAGCGCCTCGGTGTCGGTGGCCGAGACGTATTCCACCCGCTCGATGTCGTGCAGCCACGAATGCTCAGGCCCGATGCCGGGATAATCCAGCCCGGCGCTGATCGAATGCGCCTCCTGGATCTGGCCGTCGCCGTCCTGCAGCAGATAGGTCCGGTTGCCGTGCAGCACGCCGGGCCGCCCGCGCGTGAGAGACGCTGCATGCTGCTGCGTGTCCACGCCGTGGCCCGCCGCCTCCACGCCGATCAGACGCACCGACGTGTCGTCCAGGAACGGATGGAACAGGCCCATGGCGTTCGATCCGCCGCCGATGCACGCCACCGCCACATCCGGCAGGCGGCCTTCGGCCTCGCGCATCTGCACCTTCGCCTCCTCGCCGATCACCGACTGGAAATCGCGCACCATCATCAGATAGGGGTGCGGGCCGGCCACGGTGCCGATGATGTAGAACGTGTCCGCCACATTCG
>CAIQQQ010000294.1 GCA_903873995.1 uncultured Rhodospirillales bacterium | reverse complement strand
GGGGATGTGTTTCACTACATCCGCTCCTACGAGGCGTTCTCGGCGGAGGAGGCGCAGGCGGTGGCGGCGGCCGATGTGATTGTGGAGCAGGTGTTCGACGCCGCGCCCAAGGGGGATGTCGCGGGGATCGAGACCAAGGGGCGGCGCATTCTGGTGCCCGTGATCAATGCCGGGTTCCTGTGGCCCTATGCCGGGCAACCGCATCCGCGCAACGAAGGCACCTGGTACAATGCCCCCGGGCCATACGGCGGCGAAGCGTCTGACGCGCATCTCAACCGGATGATCAACCGGAAGGTCGATCCGGTGACGGCCGTCGAGAAATACATGGCGGCGGATATCAACAAGCTCGTGGCCCTCGATCGGCTGTTCGAGCTTAGCATCGAGAAGCAGCGGGCGCGGGATGCAGCCACGGGGTTTGCGGTGGCGGATGTGATCGCTGGGCATTTTCGTGACGAGCCGATCTTTCTCACGCCGTATCACCCCAATGTCCGCGTGGCGCGCGTGTGGGCCACGCAGTTCTTCGAGCAGATGGGGGCCAGTGCGGACGATACGGCGCGGATGGTGCGCTCGATCGTCATCACGCCGTTCCCCAAGGAGCAGCTGCCGCTGCATACCTCCATCATCCGGCATTTCGGGCTGCGCTGGGCCAATGACGAGACGCGGTATCGCATTTTGAAGGAGGGGCGGTTCACGTTCCGCGAGGCGGCGCTGCGTTACATGACCTACACGTGGAATCCGGCGCTGGAGGAAGGCATCGAGCTCGCGCGGGGCACCGAGACGCAGCGCGCCTATGACCGGCTGATGGAAGGCCTCGCCATCTCGCCCAACTCGGCGATCGGGCACGCCAGCCGCAGCCATCTGCTGCGGGTGATGAAACGGCATGAGGAGGCGCTGGAGGCCTTGCGGCTCAGCCTGTCGCTCGATGCCTCCGATCCGCTGGTGCACGCCAACCTCGCCGGTATGCTGCTCGCCAGGAACGACCGCGCCGGGGCCGAGCGGGCGATGCGGGAGGCGATCGCGATCAATCCGGCCGAGCCGCATTTTCGCTCGATGTTCGCCAACTGGCTGCGCAGCTGGGGGCGGATCGACGAGGCGCGGGAGCAGGCGCAGGCCGGGCTCGATGCGCGGCCCTATGCCGGCAATACCAACACCGAGATGGGCCATGCCTGTGCCGCTTCGGGGAAGACTGACGTGGCGGAGGTGCATTTCCGCCGCGCGCTGCGTTATGATCGCAAGGCGGTGGGGGCGCTGATGGGTCTGGCCTCCCTCATGGGGCGGCTTGGGCGCTGGGACGAGGCGGCGGCGGCGTGGCGCCAGGCGGTCGGGCTCGAACCCGAGAATGTCCATTACGCGAGCCAGCTGGCCGCAGCCTTGCGCGAATCGGGCGACGCGGTCGCCGCATTGGGCGTGCTGGAGGACCTGGTTGGGCGGAACCCCCGCGATGCCGAGCGCCTGATCAGCTATGCGAAGGCGCTGGCGGATGGTGGGCGGGTTGAGGATGCGCTGATCGTGATGCGCCAGGCGACGCGCGCGGCGCCGGACAGCGCGCATGTTCTGCGCGAGCTCGCCCATCTGTATCAGCAGGCCGGTGATCTGGACGGCGCCGAGACGGCGATGCGCGCAGCCGCCGGATTGTCGCCCGAGGCCCCGGCGGTGCTGATGTCGCTGAGCCAGATCCTGGCCCGCCGCGAGGCCTGGGCGGAGGCCGCGGATTTGACCAGCCGCGCACTGGCGATCGATGCCGGCAACCCCGACAGCCATGCCCATCTGAGTTATCTTCGCCAACAGGCCGGCGATCTCGAAGGCGCCCGCACGGCGCTGGAGGCGGCCATCGCCATGGCGCCGGGCAAGGCGCATTTCCGCATGTTGATGAGCCATCTGCACGCAAAGATGGGCGATCGTGACGGCGCCATCCTACGCGCGCGGGAGATCGTGGCACTGGAGCCGGCCAATCCGCATTACCGAAACCATTTGGGGCACCAGCTGATGCAGGCCGGCGACACCGGAGCCGCCGAGGAGGCCTTCCGCGCGGCGCTGGAAGCCGACCCGAAGGCCGCAGGCTTTGCCAATTCGCTGTCGCACGCGCTGTCTCGCAACGGCGATCTTCCCGGCGCGGTCGCTGCGGCGCGCCGGGCTGTTATGCTTGAGCCCAACACCGTTCACTACCTGGGCCACCTGGCCTCCCTGTTGATCCAGTCCCACGACCGGGCCGACGCGATCCGGGTGATCGAGCACCTGCTGTCTCTTGATCCCCATCACGCGCATTTCCGCACCCAGCTCGAGATCCTGCGCCGGCCTGCCGAGCTGTCCGCACCGGCGACTCGGGCTTCATCGGCCGCCCCCGTGCCCGCGTCCGCACCCCGGGCGTCAGATGTTCGCGCCGCGGCACGGCGCCTGGCTGAGCGCAGTGCGGTGCTCTCGAAGGGGGGCGATCATAGGGCGGCCCTCGCGCTGATCGACGAGGCGATCGCTTCAGATCCGGCGCTGGCCGATGCCCATTACGCTCGCAGCCATATCCTCGGCCGGCTGGAGCGTGACACGGACGCGGTGGCCGCAGCACGGCGCGCCACCGAGCTCGACACCACAAACCCGCATCTTGCGAACAATCTTGGCCATTTCCTCACCAAAACCGGCAATCTGCCGGCGGCCGAGTTAGCGATCCGCCAAGCCATCGCACTGGCCCCACAGGGCGGCGGGTTTCACAACAGCCTTGCTTTCGTGCTGATCGAGGCCGGGCGCATCACGGACGCGCTCGGTGCGATCCAGAACGCCGTCGCCCTCGAGCCTGACAACATGCATTTCCGCATTCGCGAAGCGGATATCCACACCCGTCTCGGACAGGCCGCAGAAGCCGTTGCCGCACTTCAGATTGCCGTCCTGGCCCATCCCTCCAACGATCATCTGCGCCGCCTGCTGGAACGCGCGCGCACCGCAGGCGCCGCAGCATGACGCAGCGCAGCAAACAGGCTTGACCGGAACGACACGTTGCCACAGTAACACATCGCCGAGAGCGCCGCGCGGCAGAGTGGTCTGGAGCCAGCCAATGCAAGAAGACGCTATCTACACGCAGCTGACCGAGCTGTTCCGGGACCTCTTTTCCGACGATGACATCGTGCTGACCGCAGCCACAACCGCGGCCGACATCGATGGCTGGGATAGCTTCAATCACATCAGCATCATCGTCGCCGTCGAAACCCGGTTCGGCATCAAGATGCAAACCCGCGAAATCGAAGGCCTCCACAACATCGGCGCCATGGTGACGCTCATCCGCGCCAAACTCGCGGGATGAGCCCTGGCCTTCCTTCCTAAACCCGCCGCGGCACGACGATATTGGCGGTGATGATTTGGACCACGGCGCCGGTTTGGTTCTTTGTGGTGGTTTTGAGTTTGATGAGGCCGCGATCGGCGCGGGAGCGGCTGGGGCGCATGTCGAGGATTTCGCTCTCGGCGGTGAGCTGATCGCCTGGCCGGACGGGGGTTGGCCAGCGAATTTCTTCGATGCCGGCGCCGACCACGCCGCCTTCCACTCTGGGGCTGGCGCCGTCGACCAGCATGCGCATGGTGAGCGCTGCGGTGTGCCAACCGCTGGCGACGAGTTCGCCGAACATGCTGGTGCGGGCGAGGTCTTCGCTGAGGTGCTGGGGCTGGGGGTCGAAGCGCTCGGCGAAGGCTATCAGGTCGTCGCGGGTGACGGTGAGCGGGCCGCCTTGAAAGGTCTGGCCGATGGCGAGATCGTCGAAAAACACGCTCACGGGGAACTCCTCAGCCAGACGGAGGCGATGGCGACGGCCCCGAAAGCAGCGAGCACGAGCGCAGAGGCACGGTCAATCCAGATCATGAGGTGGGGTGTGATGGCAAGGTGGGCCATCGAGACGGCGGCCGAAAGAAGCAACCACCACAGCGCCGAGCCCAGGAACACGCCGGCGACCAGAACGGCGGCACCGCCCTGTCCGGCGGCGAGGCCGAGAGCACCGAAATAGGCGATGAAGCTCAGGATGGTGGCCGGGTTGGTGAGCGTGAGGCCCACGGCGATGGCGAAGCTGCGTGCGAGCCCGCTGGTGCCAGACAGGCGTGCCTCTCGGGGCGTCCCGGCGTGACGCCAGGCCTGCACGCCGAGCCATACCAGAAAGGCGCCGCCGCCCAGGCGCAGCAAGGTCTCGCCCGACCGAATGAACTCGGCCACGACGGCGAGACCGGATGCGGCGATCGCGCCATAGGTGGCGTCGCCCACCGCGATGCCGAGGCCGGTCGCGAGCCCTGCCGTGAAACCGAGCGCGAGGGTTCGATTGATCACCAGAAGGCCCATCGGCCCCACCGGGGCGGCAACGGAGAGGCCCAGCAGGAGCCCCGCGCCCAATACCTGCCAATTCACCTGAGCCACCTTCGCTGACCGCGGACCTCACAAACAAAAAGGCCGCCGCGGGAGATGTCCCGCGGCGGCCCCGATGTCATCAAGCCTGCCTGGATCAGGCGAGCTTGAGGTTGGTCGCGGCGGCCTTGCCACGCTCCATCGCCACGTCGTAGCTGACCTTCTGGCCATCATTCAGCCCCTTGAGGCCGGCGGCCTGGACGGCGGTGATGTGCACGAACACATCCTTGCCGCCGTCACCCGGCATGATGAAGCCGAAGCCCTTGGTTGCGTTGAACCACTTAACGGTACCGATAGCCATGCTGGAAGTCTCCTGAACTCGGGCGCGCGGCACCCGAGGATCGATGTTTGGGCTGGCGGATATGACAGCGCCAGACCGTTTGTTGGGGAGCCTGGTGGCAATCGCCCGCTTTAGGGGCGAGCGACCGCTATCAGGCGGGGAATGCTGAGGTTGGTCAGACCGGCTTGAGGTTGGAGGCTGCGGCCTTGCCGCGCTCCATCACCACATCGTAGCTGACCTTCTGGTTCTCATCGAGACCACGAAGGCCTGCGGCCTGTACGGCAGTGATGTGCACGAACACGTCCTTGCCGCCGTCCTGCGGCATGATGAAGCCGAAACCCTTGGTGGTGTTGAACCACTTGACCGTACCGATAGCCATAACTTCGTCTCTCTTTCGTAGTGGCGCCGCGCAATGTGCGGGCGCGTCGTGCAACCGGGACAATGGAAGTCTTGAAGGCACCCGGAAGACGAGGCTGAGAGAGAGCCGAGGAAAGGCCGAAAGGGCGAAACCTGGGTCGGACGCAGCACAGGAGGACTAGGCGGGAAACAGCAAGTCAAGCCAGAACGCGATTGCGACGCTATCTCGCGCAGATCGCAGCACGCGAGTCAATGAAATCGCATCGGCGAAACACAAGGGGTGAGCGTTGTCGCTCACCCCCCTCGTCACGTCAATACGCGAAGCGGACAAGTTTGACTGGATCAGAAATCCATATCGCCCATGCCGCCGCCCATGCCGCCGCCCGGCGCGCCGCCGGCCGACTTCTTCTCCGGCTTCTCGGCGATCATGGCTTCGGTGGTGACCAGCAGGCCGGCCACGGAGGCCGCATCCTGCAGGGCGGTGCGCACGACCTTGGTGGGGTCGATGATACCGGCCTTCACCATGTCCTTGAACTCGCCGCTCTGCGCGTCGAAGCCCCAGTTGTACTCGTCATGCTCGAGCACCTTGCCCGAGATCACGGCACCGTCTTCGCCGGCGTTCTCGGCGATCTGGCGCATCGGCGAGGTCAGCGCGCGGCGCACGATGTCCACACCGGCACGCTGGTCGTCGTTGTCCACCTTGATCTTGCCGAGGTTGAGCGAGGCGCGGGCGAGGGCCACGCCGCCGCCGGGCACGATGCCTTCCTCAACCGCAGCGCGCGTGGCGTGCAGGCTGTCGTCCACGCGATCCTTGCGCTCCTTCACCTCGACCTCAGACGCGCCGCCGACGCGGATGACGGCAACACCGCCAGCCAGCTTCGCCAGACGCTCCTGCAGCTTCTCACGGTCGTAGTCCGACGTGGTCTCCTCGACCTGCGCGCGGATCTGGGCGCAACGGCCCTGGATCTTTGCCTTCGTGCCGGCGCCCTCGACGATCGTGGTGTTCTCCTTCTCGATGAGGATCTTTTTCGCCTTGCCGAGCATGGCGAGGGTGACCGTCTCGAGCTTGATGCCGAGGTCTTCGCTGATCACCTGGCCGCCGGTCAGGATCGCGATGTCCTCGAGCATCGCCTTGCGGCGGTCGCCGAAGCCCGGCGCCTTGACGGCGGCGATCTTGAGGCCGCCGCGCAGCTTGTTGACCACCAGGGTCGCGAGAGCCTCGCCTTCGACGTCTTCCGCGACGATGAGCAGCGGCTTGCCGGTCTGGACGACGGC
>CAIQQQ010000293.1 GCA_903873995.1 uncultured Rhodospirillales bacterium | reverse complement strand
CTTCAGCGGCTTCACCTGGGGAAACTTGGTCTCCCAGAAGCGCAGCACGTGCTGTGGGATGTGAAGTTCGTCGGCCACCTCGCTGATGGTGCGAAAGGCATTGGGCGCCTTCTTCGCGCGCGATTTGCCATCCAGGAGCTGGTCGGATTCGGTCTCGTCGAATGGCTGCGCCGGGGCCATGTTCATCCGAGACGATCATTCATTGGCCTGGCCCCGCTCATTCGTCGCTGCCGTCATCGGCCGGAATGGCGGTGTGATTGACATGCGCCTTCAGCACCTGGCTCGGCCGGAACACCAGCACGCGCCGCGGCAGGATCGGCACCTCTTCCCCGGTCTTGGGGTTGCGGCCAATCCGGCGGCCCTTCTGGCGCACAGAAAAGGTTCCAAAACCACTGATCTTAATGGATTCACCAGCCTCCAAGGCAGCACTCATGCGCGCCAGCACGGTCTCCAGCAGATCAGCCGACTCATTGCGCGAGAGTCCCACCTCTGTGTAGATCGTTTCGGCCAGATGCGCGCGTGTCACAGTGTTCATGCGCCGGACGCTAGGCAGGACTGCGCTCCACGTCAAGCTCAAGAGACCGGAGAGCTGACAAATAAGCGTCAGATATCAACCGCTTGTCGGATGATTTCGAGTTGTTTTTCCGGCCTTATAGCCGAACCAGCGCCGAACCCCAGGTCAATCCGCCGCCCAAAGCCTCCATCAGCACCAGCTGGCCGGGGGCAAATCGCCCCTCCTCGTGTGCTGCAGCCAGCGCGAGCGGGATGGACGCGGCAGAGGTGTTGGCGTGGCGATCCACTGTCACCACCACGCGCTCCGGCGGCAGGCCCAGCTTGCGGCCAACCCCGTCGATGATGCGCAGATTGGCCTGGTGTGGCACCAGCCAGTCGATATCCGCCTGGGTCAGGCCGTTGGCGGCCAGCGCCTCGGCCACGGTCTCGGACAGCAGGGTCACGGCGTGGCGAAACACCTCCCGCCCGTTCATGATCACATGGCCCGGCCGGTCATGCCGGCCGACCGCGCCATCAACATACAGCATGTCGCCCATCGTGCCCTGGGCATGCAGATGGGTGGACAGCACGCCGCGGTCGCTCGCAGCCCCGCTGCCTTCCCCGGCGCGCAGGAACACCGCGCCGGCGCCATCGCCGAACAGCACGCACGTGGTGCGGTCGGTCCAGTCGAGAATGCGCGAATAGACCTCAGCACCGATCACCAGCACGCCGCGCGCGGCCCCGCTGCGAATCAGGCTGTCGGCCACGGACAGCGCGTAGATGAAACCGCTGCACGCAGCCGAGAGATCGAAGCCGAACCCCTTGCAGCCAAGCTCTGCCTGCACGCGCACCGCGGTCGAGGGAAACGCCTGGTCGGGCGTGGCGGTGGCCACGATGATCGCATCAACGTCAGAAGGCTCCGCCCCGGCATCCGCGAGCGCCGCCCGCGCCGCCATTGCCGCCATGAAGGCGCAAGTCTCATGCAGGCCCGCGATGTGGCGCTGCCTTATGCCGGTGCGCTCAACGATCCAGGCGTCGGACGTGTCCACCCGTTCGGCAAGCTCCGCATTGGTCACCACGCGCTCGGGCAGGTAGCCGCCGATGCCGGCCAGAATGCTGCGCACGACCAGAGCGGGCGCGGTCGTGCCAGCGATCCTGGGCGTGGGCGTGTCAACCAGACTGTCCATGACCCGCTCCGGTCTCCTGTTGTGTTGCCGTCAGGCCTTCACGGCGTCGATCAGGGCGAGCCCGTCGCGGATGCGATCGTTGAACCGATGCACCACCATGTCCATCGCCACATCCACCGCATGCGCAAAGCCCAGCGCGTCCGTCCCGCCATGGGACTTCACCACGACGCCGGCCAGGCCGAGCATGACCGCGCCATTGTAGCGCCGCGGATCGAGCCATTCGCGCAGCCGGTCAAGCCCAGGGCGCGCCAGAAGATAGCCGATGCGCGACGCGATGCCGGCGGAGAACACCTGGCGCAGCAGCTGCCCCATCAGCTTCAATGCCCCCTCGCCGGTCTTGAGCGCGATGTTGCCCGTGAAACCATCCGTCACAATCACGTCCGTTGTACCGGCCGCGATGTCGTGGCCTTCAACAAATCCATGATATTGCGGGCCGATATGGCTCGCGCGCAGCACATCGGCTGCGGCGCGCAGGCGGTCATCGCCCTTGAGTTCCTCGGTGCCGACATTGAGCAGCCCGATGGTCGGCGCCGTGAGGCCCAGCACGGTGCGGGCGAACACGTCTCCCATCACCGCGAACTCAACGAGGTTGCGGGTGTCGCAGGCAACGTTGGCGCCCAGGTCCAGCATCACCACATCGCCGCGTGCCGAGGGCGCGATCGCGGCCATCGCCGGACGGTCGATGCCGGGCAAGGTCTTGAGCACGATCTTGGCCAGCGCCAGCAACGCGCCGGTGTTGCCGGCCGAGACCAGCCCTGCCGCCTCGCCGTTGCACACCGCATCGACGGCAAGGCGCATCGATGAGTTACGCATCCGAATCGCGGCAGCCGGCTTGGTGTCGTTGGTCACCGCATCGGCGGTGTGGCGGATGGTGCAGGACTTCTCGGCACGCTTGTTCCGGCCCAGCAGCGGCAGCAGACGCGCCTCATCGCCGATCAGCAGGAAACGCGCCGCCGGATGCCGCTCAGCCGCAACCTGCAGTCCTTCAACAACGATATCGGGCGCACGGTCCCCTCCCATCGCGTCGATGGCCAGGGTATAGGTCGCAGCAGCGGAAGGCCCGGCGGGGGGTGTGGAATCCATGGTCAAATGGCCCCCTGCCCTGCCCGGATGCGGTTCATCGACAATGCCAGACGAACCGGCCCAGCCGTCAGACCCGTACGGCCTTCAGATCCTTGCCGGCGGCCACAACCTCCCGGCCGTCGTAATGCCCGCAATGCGAGCACACGTGATGCGGGCGCTTCAGCTCGCCGCAGTTGCCGCACTCGGCATGGGCCTCGGTCGGCAGCGCCTGGTGGGCGCGACGCATCCCGCGACGGGACGGCGAGGTCTTTCTCTTTGGAACAGCCATGGGACAAAGCCCCTCCGGTCAGCGCGACACACCCGTCTTCCGACCCCGGAGGACGTGGCGAAGTCACAAAATGGCAACAACGCAAGGCGCGCGGTCTAGCAGAGCCGTCCGGCCGCCGCAAGCCAAGATGGCGGGCGCGCTGCGTCGGCCGGCCGAGGTCGGATGTCTGCGCCACACCGCCATCAATTGGTGCTGTCATCGCCGCTTCCGCCGTTTGCCCCAGGGGCGGCAAGACGCGCGAGCAGGGCGAACGGGCCAAGATCCGCCTCGCTCGCCTCGGGCGGCAGCACGGCGCCCGGCTTGCGCGGATACGGATCGAGCGTGAGGGCAAGCTGCTCAACCGCCGCCTCCCCCAGATCGATCATGGTGCCGGTATAGGCGATCTCGTCATCGGACTCGAAATCGTCGTCCTCACGCTCAAGGCCGGCCGGCACAAAACGGATCTGGAAATGGTCCACGAGTCGGGCCGTGAATGCCTCGAGCGTCACGACGCATTCGCGCACCAGTTCGGCACGTAACACGCCGCGCGCCACAACCTCGCCGGGCCGGCCATCCTGCGCCCGCGTCAGATCGAAGCGGCAGGACAGCGCCCGCACCCCGGGAATGCCCATCCGGAGCGCCACAGCCGCACATTCCTCCGCACTGGCCAGCACATCCACCGGCTCTCCGGCCATCTCGGCCAGCCGTTCCACCGTCACCGGGCGATGCAGCTCAGGGTGCTGTTCGGACATCATGCGAAAACCTGCTCCGGCGCCAGGAACAGGACAGCGCCGCCATCCATGTCGGCCAGGGTGAGCTTGCTGAGATGGGCATACTGCGCATAGGCGAGGCGGGCGAGATTGGCGGCCGCGAGGCTGGCCTCCTCGCCGCGCCAGACATTGCGCTCCAAAGCCTCGGCCAGCGCTTCCGGCCCCTGCTCCATGGCGTCCGAATACGCAGACGAGCGGCCGTGGAACGCCTCCCACATCGCACGCACCTTCTTGCCCACCGACATGTCCCCCACGCCCATCTCGCGGAGGTTCACATCCATGTCGTTGAACATCGCGTCAAACAGCGCCTGGCTGACCCCTGGCCGCTCGGCGATCGCATCGGCCTGCGTCAGCCGGCGGATCAGCAGGAAGGCGAACAGCCCGACCATGTCGAACCGGCCGTCCAGCGTGTCCGGCACGGCCAGCTGGCTGTAGTAATAAGGATCGCGCGCGGCCCGGACCACGGCGTTGTACAACTCGTAGCCCGAGCGTTCGGTCGAGCGGCGGCGGAATGCGCCAAACAGGTTCAAGCCCAGCAACGCCATGATACCCCCAACGCACACGCCGCCCGTGCGGCAATTTGCCTGATGACGCGTGCCACAAGTCGCCCTAGTGTCCCGCACCAGAAATTCGCAAGGCGAATTCCTGGTAAAGCGGGCCACTAACCTATTGTTTCTAGTGTCGACTGATTCTGAAATTCGCCTTGCGAATTTCAGAATCACGACACTAGATGATGGCGCCCGATGAGGTGGTCAACCTCTGCCCATATCATCACCCATGCCGCGTCACGCAAGGACATGCCGAGTGCGCCTGCTCACACAGTTTCGTCCCCTTCTCGCTCTCGCCCTCATTCTGCTGGCCGGCTGCGGCGAGACGGGCGTGTTCGCCTATCCCCCGCAGACGCGCGGCAACAAGGTCGATCCGGAGATTCTGGCGCAGCTCGTCCCCGGCACCTCAAGCCGTGCGGACGCCTCGGCCCTGCTGGGCTCGCCCACCGCGCGCGCCACGTTTGACGACAACACCTGGATCTATATCGGCGAGACCACCAAGCCCCGTATCGGCGGCACGCTGAAGGTCGAAGACCAGCAGGTGGTGGTGCTGACGTTTGACCAGCGCGGCACGCTCATCGGGATTCAGAAGCGCGGCATGGACGACTCTGCCAAGGTCGCGGTGGTCGATCGCGCCACGCCGTCGCCAGGCAACAACGCCTCGATTTTGCAGCAGCTCCTGGGCAATGTCGGCCGGTTCGCGCCGAATCCAGGTTCGTCTGGCAATTCCAACGCTGTCGGCGGCGCCGGCTCCGCCAACAAGTTCTGACCCGTATCAGCGCGACACGATGCGCTCAGGACCGGCGCCGGGGCCAAGATACCAGAAATACAGGCCGCGGCGCACGGCCGTCAGCCCTTGAACAGTGTGTGGCAGATCGGGATGGTGGGCCATCAGGGCCGCGGTCTGAGCCGGGCCCAGCGTCAGGATCGGCGAGGTCAGGGCCCTTTTGAAATCGGCGTCATTGCTCGTGCGGCTCGCCGCCAGCAGCGTGTCCACCACGGTCTGGGACGGCGTGCCAGGCGGGATCGCAAGAACGGAGCGGATTTCCGCGCGCGCCTGCTCGATGCGGATCTGGGCAATGCCGTCAAACCCGATCCAGCGCGCGCTGCCGTTATACGCGCCGCCCAGATACTCCACCGACGCCATGGCGTGCGCCACCTTTTGCGGCGTGTCCACGCCGTGCACGCTCGAAAACGTCATACCCGCATCATACAGCGCGCCGTCATCGACATCGACCGTTGCGCCGTATTCGCCCGGCGGGATGCTGGCAAGATCAACCGGGCCGCGCCCCGCGCATCCGGCAAGCAAGGCGCCAAGGGCGGCAAGCGGCAGAATGCGCATCGGGTCTGTCCTTATAATTGACGTGTCGTCTGGGGTCGTGCGTTCAGGTCCGGGGCGCCGTAGCGGGACGCGAGATCCACGTAATGCACCGCGATCTGGTCAAAGCGCGCCCGTTCCTCGGCATCCATCACGCGGTTGAGGCGGGCCGGCGAGCCCTGCCACAACTCGTTCGGCCCGATCCGCTTGCCGGGCGTGAGCAACGCCCCGGCCGCCAGCAAGCCCCCCTCCTCGATCACCGCGCCGTCCAGCACCGTAGCCCCCATGCCCACGAACGCGCGGTCCGCAAGCGTGCAGGCATGGATGATGGCGGCATGACCCACCGTCACGTCCGAGCCGATGAGGGTGGGGTGGGTGATGGCGTTGACATGGATGATCGTGCCGTCCTGGATGTTGCTGCGTGCGCCGATGCGGATGACATTGGTGTCGCCGCGCAGCACGCAATGGAACCACACGCTGGCGTGTTCGCCGATCTCCACGTCGCCGATCAGCACGGCGGTGGGGGCGATGAACGCTGTCGGATGAACGCGCGCAAGGCGCCCCTCGAACGGGACGAACCGCGGGTCAGTCATCCGGGTTCTCCAGCCCCAACATCAAGGCAAGGTTCTGCACCGCGGCCCCCGAGGCGCCCTTGCCGAGATTGTCGAGCCTGGCCACCAGCACCGCCTGGCCGTGCCCGTCATGGCCGAACACACGCAGCTCCATCCGGTCCGTGTCGGCCAGCGCCTCCGGTTCCAGCTTCCCGTCACCGGTCGGCGGCAGCACCGAGATGAGCCGGCTGCCCTCGTAATACGCCGCCAGCGCCTCATGCAGGTCGGCCGATCGCGTGCCGGGCTTCAGCAGATCGAAATGCAGTGGGATGGAGACCAGCATGCCCTGGCGGAAATGCCCCACGCTCGGCGCGAAGATCGGCCGGCGCGTCAGCCGCGAATACAGTTGCAGCTCCGGCAGGTGCTTGTGCTCCAGCCCCAACGCATAAAGCTCGAACGCCGGCCCGCCGGTCTGCTCGTGCGCGGCGATCATGCCCTTGCCGCCGCCCGAATAGCCGCTCACCGCATTGACGGTGATCGGATAGTCCACCGGCAGAATCCCCGCCTCCAGCAGCGGCCGCAGCAGCGCGATCCCACCCGTCGGATAACAGCCCGGATTGGCCACGCGAGACGCCTGCGCGATCCGCGCAGCCTGCCCGGGCGTCAGCTCCGGAAAGCCATACACCCACGCCGGATCGACCCGGTGCGCCGTGCTGGCATCCAACAGCTTCGGCGCCTGCGAACCCAACCCATCCGCAATCGCCGTGCTCTCCCGCGCAGCATCGTCCGGCAGGCATAAAATCACCAGATCGACGTCGCGCATGATGTCACGCCGCGCCGCCGGGTCCTTGCGGCTCGCCTCCGGCAGGCTGTGCAGCTCCACCTGCGGCACCGCACGCAAACGCTCGCGGATGCCCAAACCCGTGGTGCCGGCCTCGCCGTCAATGAAAACCCGCGCCGCGTTGGCCATGAAAACCTCCCGTGAGTCCTCCATGACAAAGCGCAAGCCGCCGAGACACTCCAACGCTCAATGCGCGAGGCTGGCCTGACAGGAAGGCCAGGTCGCTGCCCAGG
>CAIQQQ010000292.1 GCA_903873995.1 uncultured Rhodospirillales bacterium | reverse complement strand
TAGGAACGCTCTCATGCGCCTTGCCATCCCTGACATGGAATGTGACGGCTGTGTGGCCGCGATCACGCGGGCCATTCGCCGGCAGGATCCTGGGGCGGTGATCTCGGCCAATCTGGCGGGGCATACGATCGACGTTGAGACGGTGATCGAGCATGTACGGCTTGTGACGCTGATCGAGGAGGCCGGCTACACGGTTGCGGGGAGCTAGGCGATGGACGCGTTGCACGCATTTCTGATTGCGGTGATCCAGGGGGCGACGGAGCTGTTTCCGATCAGCAGTCTGGGCCACGCCGTGGTGGTTCCGGCGCTGTTTGGCTGGAATCTTGATCAGCGGTCTGAGTCGTTTCTGCCGTTTCTGGTGCTGTTGCACACCGGCACGGCGCTGGCGTTGTTGATCTATTTCTGGCGGGACTGGCTTGCGATCGGCACGGGGGTGGTCGGGCTGGCGCCGCCGCATGAGGTCCGCGAGGCGCGGCGGGTGTTCGTGCTGGTGGTGGTGGCGACGGTGCCGGCGGTGGTGCTTGGATTTGTGTTCAATCACTTCTTCAAAAGCCTGTTCAGCACGCCGCTGATCGCGGCCGGGTTTTTGGTGGTGAACGGCTTTATGCTGCTGGTGGGCGAGGGTCTGCGCGGACGGGGCGAGCGGCCGCTGTCCGATCTCAAGGTGGTGGACGCGCTGGTGATCGGTTGCTGGCAATGCGGTGCGTTGCTGCCGGGGATTTCGCGGTCGGGGGCGACCATTGTGGGCGGGCTGCTGCGCGGGATCGATCACGCCAGTGCCGCGCATTTCTCGTTTCTGATCGCGTTGCCGATCATTGTGGGAGCGACGGTGCTGGAGGTGCCGCATCTGCTGCGCGCCGATCTGGCGCCGGGGGTGCTGGGGCTGGCGTTTGGGGCGGCGGCGGTGGCGGGGGTGGTGGCGTATCTCAGCACCTGGTTCCTGATGCGGTATTTTCGCGACAATGAACGCTGGGCGCTCAATCCGTTCGCGTATTACTGCGTGGCGCTCGGATTGGTGACGATCCTGTATCTGGTGGTGATCGCATGATTGACCGCCGCTCCTTTGTTGGAGCGGCGCTGCTGGGCGCGCCGCTGCTGGCGGGTGCTCGGAAGCCTCCGCTGGCGGCTGTGCCGATCTCACGGCTCGACACGCCGTGGTGGAAGGCGCGCCACGCGGCGAAGCTGGCCGAACTTCGCGCTACAAAGCCTGTGTTGCTGTGGCTCGGCGACTCGATCACGCAGAATTTCGAGCGGGACGGGCCGGACGATTGGGCGCGGTTCCGGCCGATATGGGACCGGCATTACGCGGCTTTGGGCGCCGTCAATCTTGGGTTCAAGGGCGATGCGACCTGTCATCTGTTGTGGCGTCTGCGGAACGGCGAGTTGGATGGGATTGCACCGCGGGCGGCGGTGGTGCTGATCGGAGCGAATAATTTCGGGCGGCTGCATTGGTCGGCGGACGACACGCTGGCTGGCATAGCCGCCATTCTGGCGGAATGCCGGGCGCGGCAGCCTGGGATGCGCGTGCTGCTGCTGGGCGTGCTGCCGAGCGAGCGGAGTGCGGAGACGAGTGCGGCGACGGTCGCGGTCAATGCGCGGCTGGCGCAGCTGCATCGCGACGGACGGGAATTGGTATTTATGAACCCGGCTTCGCTGTTTCTGACCAACGGCATCTTTGACCGGGCCGATTTTTACGATCCGCTGCTGCGCCCGCCGGAGCCGCCACTGCATCCGACCGCTGCTTCCCAGGAGCGGCTTTGCACCTTCATCGCGCCCACCCTGCAACGCCTGCTGGCTTAAACCCGCTCACTCGGCTAGACCCCCGCCTCCCTTGCGTCCCAGCACCGCTTCGTCGGAAATCCCTTATGCCCGTCATGTCCGATATCTGGATCCGCCGAATGGCCGCCGAGCGCGGCATGATCGAGCCGTTCGTGGAGACCCAGAAGCGCGACGGCGTGATCAGTTTCGGGCTGTCTTCCTATGGCTACGACGCGCGGGTGGCGGGCGATTTCAAGGTGTTCACCAATGTGGACAGCGCGGTTGTCGATCCGAAGAACTTCAATCCGACGAGCTTTGTCGATCGGTCGGGGCCGGTGTGCATCGTGCCGCCGAACTCGTTCGTGTTGGCGCATACGGTGGAATATTTCCGCATCCCGCGTGATGTTCTGGTGATCTGCCTGGGTAAATCCACCTACGCGCGCTGCGGGATCATCGTGAACGTGACACCGCTGGAGCCGGAATGGGAGGGGCAGGTGACGATCGAGATCAGTAACACCACGCCACTGCCGGCGCGCATCTATGCGTTCGAGGGCATCTGCCAGTTTCTGTTTCTCCAGGGCGAGCAGCCCTGCGAGACGAGCTATGCTGACAAATCCGGCAAATACATGGGCCAGCGCGGCGTTTCGCTGCCGAGGATGGGGTGACGACGATGAGCATGGACCGTATTCGCATCCGTGGCGGCCACCGGCTCTCCGGCGAGATCGCAATCTCCGGCGCCAAGAACGCCTCCCTGCCGCTGATGGCGGCCGGGCTTCTGACCGAGGAGCGGCTGGTGCTGAGCCGGGTGCCGGTGCTGGCCGACACCACCACCATGGGGCAGCTCCTGGCCCAGCACGGCATTGCGGTGGAGCGCATCACCAATGACGGGCACACGCTGTCGCTGGGCGGAGCGATCACCAACACCGAGGCGCCGTATGACATCGTGCGCAAGATGCGCGCCTCCATCCTGGTGCTCGGCCCGCTGCTGGTGCGCACCCGCCAGGCGCGGGTGAGCCTGCCGGGTGGATGTGCGATCGGCACGCGGCCGGTCGATCTGCATCTGAAGGGGCTGGAGCAGATGGGGGCGGTCATCGAGCTCGATGGCGGCTATGTGAACGCGCGGGCGCCGCAGGGGCTGCATGGTGCCACCATCGTGTTCCCGATGCCGAGCGTGGGGGCGACCGAGAATCTGGTGATGGCGGCGTGTCTTGCCGATGGGCGGACGGTGCTGGCCAATGCTGCGCGCGAGCCTGAGATCACGGATCTGTGCGACTGCCTGGTGGCAATGGGGGCGCAGATCAGCGGGATCGGGACGGATCGGCTGACGATTGACGGCGTGCACGCTCTGCATGGTGCGCATCACGAGGTGATCGCCGATCGTATCGAGACTGGCACCTATGCGTGTGCGGCCGCGATCACCGGGGGGGCGCTGCATCTGGCCGGCGGGCGGATGGACCATTTGGGGGCTGTGACGCGCACCTTGGCCGAGGCCGGGGTGGAGATCACGGAGACGCCGACCGGCCTTGATGTGCGGCGGATGAACGGGCTGCATGGGGTGGACGCGATCACCGAGCCGTATCCGGGGTTTCCGACGGATATGCAGGCGCAGTACATGGTTTTGATGTCGGTTGCCGAAGGTGCGTCACTCGTGACGGAGACGATCTTTGAGAACCGGTTCATGCATGTGCCAGAGCTCAACCGGATGGGGGCGAACATCAATGTCCATGGCAAGTCTGCCATTGTGCGCGGGGTGCCGTATCTGTCGGGCGCGCCGGTGATGGCGACTGATCTGCGGGCGTCGGTCTCGCTGGTGCTGGCGGGGCTCGCCGCCCGTGGCGAGACGATCGTGAACGAGGTGTATCACCTCGATCGCGGGTTCGAGGCGGTGGAGCAGAAGCTGGCGGCCTGCGGGGCGGACATAGAACGAATACCGGGTTGACGCTTCTCACGGCTCAGCACTTCGGTGTAGGGCGTGCTGAATGAAGGAGTCAGCATGACCGCGGTGTTCTCTCAAGCCCAGATGGAAGCCGAGCTGATGGGGCCGCTGGTGCTGGCACTGCCCAAGGGGCGGATCTTGGACGAATGCGGGCCGCTGCTGACCGGCGCCGGGATCGTGCCCGAGCCGGATTACGCCGATGAGAGCAGCCGGCGCCTGCGCTTTCCGACCAACGATCCTGAGCTGGATGTGGTGCGGGTGCGCTCTTTCGATGTTGCGACGTTTGTGGCGTTCGGGGGCGCGCAAATCGGCATCTGCGGGTCGGATGTGCTGATGGAGTTCGACTATCCCGAGATTTATGCGCCGCTCGATCTTGGCATTGGGGCGTGCCGGATTTCTGTCGCCGAGCCGGCGGCGACCGCGGGGCAGGACGATCCGCAGACCTGGTCTCGCATCCGGGTGGCCACGAAATATCCCAACATCGCGCGGCGGCATTATGCGGCACGGGGCATTCATGCCGATGTGGTGCATCTGAACGGGGCGATGGAGCTGGCACCGGGCCTGGGGCTGACGCGGCAGATCGTCGATCTGGTGGCGACCGGCTCGACCCTGCGGGCCAATGGGCTGGTGGAGACGGAGGTGATCACTTATGTCACAAGTCGGTTGATCGTGAACCGCACCGCACTGAAGACGCGGCCGGAGGCGATCGGCGCCTGGATCGCACGCTTCAGCGACGCGCTGGCCCGCCTGTGAGGCGGATTTCGACCGGCGATGCCGGCTTTGAGCGGGATTTCGAGACGCTGCTGTCGGATCGGGACACCGCCCAGGACGTTCATGCACCGGTGGCGGCGATCATTGCGGATGTGCGGGCGCGCGGGGATGCGGCGCTGTGCGACTATACCACGCGCTTTGACCGGATGCCACTTACGGCGGATCGCATCCGGATCACCGAGGCTGAGATCGATGCGGCTGTGGCGGAGGTGTCGCCGGAGTTGATGGCGGCGCTCGAGCTCGCGGCGGTGCGCATCGCGGCGTTCCATGAGGCGCAGCTTCCCGCCGATCTGCGGATGACCGACGCTGCGGGCGTGACGCTGGGGATGCGTTGGACGCCGCTGGATGCCGTGGGGCTTTATGTGCCCGGCGGCAAGGCGGCGTATCCGTCGTCCGTGCTGATGAACGCCTTGCCAGCGCGCGCCGCGGGCGTCGGGCGGGTGGCGATGTGCGTGCCGACGCCGGATGGGGTGCTCAACCCGCTGGTGCTGGCGGCGGCGCGGCTGGCGGGTGTGGGCGAGATCTATCGAGTGGGCGGCGCTCAGGCGGTGGCGGCGATGGCGTGTGGCACGGCGACGATCGCACCCGTCGATCGGATCGTGGGGCCTGGCAACGCGTATGTGGCAGAGGCGAAGCGGCAGGTGTTTGGCCGCGTGGGGATCGACAGCATCGCTGGGCCGTCCGAGGTGCTGGTGATCGCGGATCGGCATCAGAATCCGCGCCATGTCGCTGTCGATCTGCTGGCGCAGGCGGAGCATGACGAGCTGGCGCAGGCGGTGCTGATCACCGACGATGCGGCGTTTGCCGATGCGGTTGCCGCTGCGGTTGAAGCGGAGATCCCGACCTTGCCGCGGGCCTCGATCGCGGGGGCGAGCTGGCGCGATCATGGCGCGATCATTGTCGTGCGCGATTGGGCGGAGGCGGCGTCTCTGGCCAACCGGATCGCGCCGGAGCATCTGCAGATCATGACCGAGGCGCCACAGGCGCTGTTTGCTGTGATCCGCCATGCCGGAGCTGCGTTCCTGGGCCGGTTCTGCCCCGAGGCGATCGGTGACTATGTCGGTGGGCCCAACCATGTGCTGCCGACCGGGCGCACGGCGCGCTTCGCCTCCGGCTTGTCGGTCTATGATTTTCTGAAGCGCACGACCTGGATCGAGGCCGGCGAGGCCGCTTTGCATCGCATCGGGCCGGCGGCGGTCGCACTCGCCGAGGCAGAGGGCTTGCAGGCGCATGCCAGATCCGTGGCAATCCGCCTCGGAAACGGGCCAATTGCTTGACCTTACCAGACCGCGCGCTCATGTTGCCGCGCAATTCAACACTCATGTACGAGGCTAAATGTCAAAAGAAGATATGATCGAGTTCAGCGGAACGGTGATGGAGCTGCTGCCCAACGCCATGTTCCGCGTCAAACTGGACAACGAGCACTCCATCCTCGCCCACACCAGCGGCAAGATGCGCAAGAACCGCATCCGCGTGCTGGCCGGTGATCGCGTAAACGTCGAGATGACCCCGTACGACCTCTCCAAGGGCCGCATCACGTTCCGCTTCAAATAGACGCGGCCGTGAGGCTCGTGCTGGCCTCGGCCAGCCCGCGGCGCCGGGAGCTGCTGGCCCAGATCGGGCTGGTGCCGGACCGCATCATTCCCCCCGAGATCGACGAAACACCCTATCGCACCGAGCTGCCGCGGCTGTATGCCCAGCGCATCGCGCGCACGAAATGCGCTGCGATCGACGAGCCTGATAGCTTCGTGCTGGCGGCGGACACTGTGGTGGCTGTCGGCCGCCGCATCCTGCCCAAGGCGGAGACAGAGGCGCACGCGCGCGACTGCCTCGATCTGCTGTCAGGACGGCGGCATCACGTGCTGACCTGCGTCGTTGTCCGCTCACCTTCCGGGGTGGTGCGGGAGCGGGTGTGCGACAGCACGGTGATCTTTGGCCGGCTGACGCCCAACCAGATCGCCGCATATCTCGCTTCGGGGGAATGGCAGGGCAAGGCCGGCGGTTATGCCATCCAGGGGCTTGCAGCGGCGCATATCCGTGCGATGGCCGGCAGCTATTCGAACGTAGTGGGGCTGCCACTGTTCGAAACGGCGCAGCTTTTGCGCGGGCTGGGATTTCCGCTGGCGTGAGGTTGCTAGCCAGCATCTCTCCGGGCGAGATGCGCGTGGCAGCGTGGGACGGCGTTCTGCATGACTATGCGATCTGGCGGCCGGGGGCGCCGGACGGTCTGGGCGAGCTGCATCGCGGCCGCGTTGTCGCCCGCGTGCCGGCGATGGCCGGGGCGTTCGTGGCGATTGCCGGCAGCGAGGGATTTTTGCCGGACAGCGAGGGCGCCGCGGATGCCGGGACGATCCTTGGCGTGCGCATCACCCGCGCGGCACAGGGTGGCAAGGGGCCGCGGCTGTCCGCCCGGCTGTCGGACGCGGAACTGGGGCTGGTCGGCAGCGGGCCCCCTGCCCTGCTTGCCGCCGGTCCGAATGCGATCCACCGGCTGCGCGCGCGCCATCCCGATGCACCCATCGACATCGACGATCCCGGCACCGCGGCACGCCTGCCCTTCCCCGCGCGCATCGTCGCCCGCGCCTTCAGCGATGAGGTAGAGGCGTCTATCGAGGCTTTGTCCGAGCCCGTCTGCCAGCTTCCCGGTGGGGCACGGCTCAGCGTGTATCCCACGCCGGCGCTGACGGCCCTCGATGTGGACCTTGCTGGCCTGTCCGCCGACCGGCGGGGCAAGCATGCATCCCAGGCTGCAGCGAATCGGGCGCTATTACCGGCATTGGCCCGCCAGATCCGCCTGCGTGATTTGTCCGGCCCAATTCTCGTGGACCTCGCCGGCCTCACGACGCGCAGACGCGCGGCCCTGGCGCCGGATTTTATCGCAGCGCTGGCAGCCGATCCGCTGGCGCCGCGCTTCCTGGGCTTCACGGCTCTTGGGCTTGCCGAGATCCTGCGCCCACGGGTTCATCCGCCGTTGCACGAGATGCTGGCCGGCCCGCACGCCGCCGGTCTTGCGGCGCTGCGCGATCTCGCCCGCCAATGCGCAGCAACCCCGCATCGCCACCCCTGCCTGCGCACCTGGCCGGAGATTGCCACAGCGCTGCGGGCCGATTCCGTGGCGCAGGCGGCGTTGCGAGCCGCGACCGGGCGTAGTCTTGAACTCGCCGAGGATCGCGCCCTGCCAACTCCTGGCTGGCGTATCGAGGAAAGTTAAGATGTCTGCCGCCTGCCCGATCTGCCGCCGCGAAGCTGTGACCCGATACCACCCGTTCTGCTCGGTCCGCTGCGCCGATGTGGATCTTGGGCGCTGGTTCGCCGAGGACTACCGCATCGCAGCCCCGGCCCCTGAAAGCAGCGATCCGGAGGCCACGCCGGAAGATGACAATTTCGCGGGTTGATCCCGGCCCACGCCTGGGCTATCCACCCGCCTCCAACAACCGGTCTGATCCGGTTCGGCTGCCCGGGTAGCTCAGTTGGTAGAGCATGCGACTGAAAATCGCAGTGTCGGTGGTTCGATTCCGCCCCCGGGCACCATTTGGCCCGATAACATCCAGTCTGTGCAGGCACTCTCCCGCCTCCGATGGTGCGGCGACGTTTTCTGTTGCAGCCCGATTGCCCCTGCAGAGTAGGCTCAGCTGGTACGTCCATCGGGCCGGGCTGAATTTTCGATCCCAGGTCTGAAGCCAGGCAAACGGCAGGTCTGTCACGGTTCAGCCGCGCTCGCGGGATCGGCGGTACGATTGAGCCACCTGTCGGCGGCGTTGTCGCGGTGACAGGTCAGGCCACCGCCACAGCCTCGATCTCGATTTTCCAGCCCGGGTTGGCGAGCCCGCCCACGATGAGCGTGCTGGCCGGTCGCCGATCGCCCAGGGCTTCGGCGCGGGCCACACGGGATGCCGGGATGTCGCCAGCGTCGGGAATGATCGTTGTGATCTTGACGACGTTGTCGAGCGTCATGCCGGCGGCCTCGAGCTGAGCGTGGAGGTTGCGCCAGGCAAGACGCGCCTGGGCGGTGGCGTCCTCGGGCATGGTGCCGTCCGGCTCGGTGCCGACCTGGCCGCTGACATACAGCGTGCGGAGAGCATGGCTCACCTCGACGGCCTGGGTGTATTGGCCGGCGGGCGGCGGGCCGGAAGCGGCATTGATATCGCGACGCTGCATGGGGGATCCTCCTGTCCGGCCTGAGATTGAACCGCGATCACGCGGTCCGGAAGGAAAGATTGTACGGCCGGAAATCCATGTAGTAGAATGGGTATGGCCGCCACAGCACGGCCTGCCGCACGCCGTAGGTCTCCAGCGGCTGGTAGAGGATGGTGCCTGGCGCCTCGGCCTCCCATTGGTCCAGCATGGTCTCGAACAGCGCGCGGCGGCGGGCAGGATCGGTCTGGCGCTCCAGCGCACGACCGGCGGCGTTAAACGCGCTGGCACTGTCCGCCGGCCATTCCCCGGTGGTCTGCGGGCTGGCGTTCGGCGCCCAGCTGACCCACAGCGAGCCAATCGGGTCCGGCAGGCGGATGGAGTTGGAGGTGTTGCCGATCTGCATGCCCGGCGCCTGCATGAGGCTGAAATTCTCCACCACCTGCAGCTGCGCGTTGATGCCGACCGCCTTCCACATCTCTACCAGGATCTGGGCGGCCGACAGCGCCAGCGTGTAGTAGTTGGGCAGTGTACGATAGACGATGGGCGTTCCGTCATACCCAGCCTCGTGCAGCAGCTGGCGGGCGCGGTCGGGGTCATAGCGGTATTCATGGCCCGGCAGATACATGTCGCCATATTCGGTATAGTTATGGCCGTTTGGGATGATGGCGCGGCCATGCCACAGGCTTTCGACCAGCAGTTTGCGGTCAATGGCAAGGCTCAGCGCCTGGCGGACGCGGCGATCGCCCATGGCAGGGCCGCGGCAGTCGTAGATGATCAGATGCGCGTTCGCGAGCACAACGCTGCGTGCCTCGATGCCGCGCCGGCCTTCGAGCACGTCGAGCTGGTCGGGCGGCAAGTTGGTTACGATGTCGTATTCGCCGGAGATCAGCCCCGCAACCCGCGCGGCCACCTCCGGCACCTTGCGGAAGGTGACGCCCGCGGCGGTGGGCCGGCCCATCCAGTAATCGTCGAACGCCTCGTAGACGAATTCCGTGTCGCCGCTGAACTTCACCAGCCGGAATGGCCCTGTCCCGACCGGCGCGCGAGCAAAGCCGTTGATGCCCAGCGCCTGATAGGCCCGCTTGTTCACCACCCAGGATGCCCAGGAGGCGAGACGCTGCTCCAGCAGGATATCCGGCACGCGGGTGTGAAACCGGACGGTGTAACGATCCAGTGCCGTGACCTCGTCCAGGACCCCGAAATAGTTCTTCGCGTCAGGGATCAGCGGGGATGGGCCCCACATGCGCTCGGCCGAGAAGGTGAAGGTCACGTCCTCGGCGGTCAGTTCGTCACCGTTGTGGAACAACACCCCCTGGCGGAGATGCACCACAAGTTCCTGCGGGCCGATCCGGTCCCAGGACACGGCGAGTGACGGGACGAGCCCGGTTCCGGTGGCGCCGGGGGCCGACAGGAAATCCCGCCGGATCAAGGTATCGAAGCCGGAATAGGTAATGCGGGTGCCGACATTGCCCATGTCGCGGATCGGCTCGAGGGTCGCGGGCAGATCCGCCACCGCGACGCGCAGATGCGGCATGGCATCGGCGGCGGCAGCAGGCGTTGCGGATGAGGCAACGGTGGCGGCCAACAGGGCACGGCGTGTCAGCATCGGATCGATCCCTCGGCGATTCGCGCGACGTTAGCGGAGGCCGCCGTCACCGCGATGACGCCACGATGACTCCGCCATGAAACCATCACTGGCCGGATCGGCCCGCGGTCAGAATGATCCGATCTTGACGCAGCGGGAGATCGGCGATGACGACAGCAACGCGGGCCGCGGTCCTGGTCATTCTCGATGGGATGCGCCGCGATCTGATCACGCCCGAACTGACGCCCAACATCTGCGCGCTGATGGTACGCGGCACGCAATTCGCGGCCTATCGCTCGGTGTTCCCATCGGCCACCCGCGTGGTGTCGTCCTGCACCGCCACGGGGTGCCAGCCGCGTCATCACGGGCTGCGTGGCAACTCCATGGCACTGCTGGAGAACGGGCAGATCGTTCCGCATGACGCAGGCCACCCCGATTTTCTGCAGCATCGCCGGCGGGTGACAGGGCATGCGCTGGACCGGCCGACAATGGCTGAGCGCCTCGCCGGCCGCGGCGGCAGCGCCGTGTTCAGCAATGTGTCACCGGGCGCCGCCTATGCGCATGACCCGGACGGATTCGGCTTCGTGTATCACCGCGCCGGCTCGTTCGGCCCCGGGCGCACGCCGCTTGCCGTTGGGATCGAGGACGTGACGCCGGATGCCGAGGGCGATGCCCGGATGACCAAGCAATTTCTCGGTGAGGCGATCACGCGTGACGGCCGCAACGCCGCACTGGCCGTGCTGTGGCTCGGCGAACCCGATGCCAGCCAGCATTGCCATCCGCTCGGCTCCCCCGGCGCCAACGCTGCCATCGCTGCCGCCGATACGAGGCTTGGCGAGGTGATGGCGGTGGTCGCCCAGCGCCGTGCCGGCGGGGACAATGTGCTGTTGCTGGCCGGCTCCGATCATGGTCATCAGACCGTCACCGAGGTGATAGATGTCAACGCGGCCCTGGCCGAGGCGGGGTTCAAGAGCTCCGGCGAGACCGCGGGAGATGGGCTGCTGGCGATCTCCAACGGAACCGGTTGCCTCGTCTATCTCTCGCCGACACGCACAGATGGCCAGGTGATCTGTGACTTTCTGCGTTCACAGCCGTGGTGTGGCCAGCTGTTCGAAGGGGCCACGCTGGCCGGGATTGGCCACGAGGCCTCCGGCGGATTGCTGTGCGCGTTGACCATGCGTTGCGACATGACGTCCAACGCGTTTGGCGTGCCTGGGTCGGGGGCCAGCGCCAAGCCGCTCGGCGCCAAGCCCGATCGACTGGGCTTCGGCCAGCACGGCGGGCTCGGCCCCTGGGAGCAGATGCCGTTCCTCGTCGCCGAGGGTGCGGGCTTCATGCCGGGCGCCGTCGACACGCGTGACGCCTCTCCGATCGACCTTGCGCCGACCATTCTGAGGCATCTGGGTGTCGCTGCGGATGGTTGCGACGGAGGCTGCCTGTCGTAACAAGGGTGTTGCTGGATTGAACTCGTTTCATTGAGACCTGATCGGGTGTCGCCGGCGTTTTTCGACGAGCCGCCTGGGCGCTGAACGTCTTTCGCGGCGCCCTCGTCGATTTTTAAAATAGTGGTTTGTGCAATAGCATCTCCGGTGCTGGGTGCCATTTCGCGGGATCGACCAGAACGTCGCTTGCCAGGAGACTTGAATGTCCACCAACACATCGGTCTTCCGCACCAAAGACAACGCCATCACCCGCATCCTCGGCCGACGCCAGGCCGTGATCGGGGTCATCCACGCCCTGCCCTTGCCCGGCTCGCCGCATTATGACGGCGACCCGATCGACCGCATCTACGACCATGCCCGCGCCGAGGCGCTGCGCTACCGCGATGGCGGCGTTGATGGCCTGATCGTTGAGAACCACGGCGACATCCCCTTCGCCAAGCCGGACGAACTCGGCCCCGAAACCTCGGCCGTCATGGCCGTGATGGCCGACCTGGTGCGGCGCGAAAGCGGGCTGCCGATCGGCATCAACGTGCTGGCCAACGCCCCCATTCCGGCCCTCGCCATCGCCAAGGCCGCCGGCGCCGCCTTCATCCGCGTCAATCAATGGGCCAACGCCTATGTCGCCAACGAAGGCTTCATGGAAGGCAAAGCCGGTGCGGCCAGCCGCTACCGCGCCTGGCTCCATGCCCGTGACGTCGCCATCTTCGCAGACGTTCAGGTGAAGCACGGCTCCCACGCCATCATGGCCGACCGAACCCTGCCCGAGCTCGTTCGTGACGCGGCGTTCTTCGACGCCGACGCCGTTATCGTCACCGGCCAGCGCACCGGCGACAGCGCCAAGCTCGACGACCTCGAAACCGTCCGAACCGCAACAATCCTCCCCGTCCTGGTCGGCAGCGGCGTCACCCCCGACAACGTCCGCTCCATCCTAACCCACGCGGACGCGGTGATCGTCGCCAGCGCCCTGAAACACGGCGGCAGCTGGTGGAACGAAGTCGACCCAAAACGCCTGCGTGACTTCATGTCCGTTGTCCGTGACGCCCGACGCGAGGTTGTTTCGTAGAACAAAGGGCAAAGCTCCGCGCTGCACCAGCCAGGGCGGCAGGGCGGCAGGGCGGCAGGGCGAAGCCAAGCCAGACGCTTCCGAAGTCCAGTCGCGCCTTCCCCTTTCTCTTGGGCTAAATTCAACCAGGCTCAAAGGGCTCCGCCCGTCCGGCCGAAGGCGTGCGCGCCCACGTCGCCGGCCCAGGGCAGCGCCCTGGCCTTTCTATCCTCGCACCCGCCCCCAACCCGGTCGTTCGATCACTTCGAGGCCAAGACCGGTTCGGGTCAGCATCGTGATGGTTTCAGCGCTGGCTTCGGCGAGGACGTCTTGTGTGTCGAATTGGGAGATTTTGCGGTTTCGCATGAGGATCTGGCCGTCCACGATGGCGGTTTCGACGTCTTGGCCGTTGGCGAAGCACACCAGGCGCCAGATGGGCATGTTGGCGGGGGCGAGGTGCGGGCGGCGGAGGTCAACAGTGATGAGGTCGGCCTCGGTGAGGTCGGTGCAGTGAGACATGAAGGCGTTCGGCCCGAGCAGGTCGAACATCGTCTCGGCCATGGCGAGGCTGCCGGAGCGGTGGCCGTCCTGGTGGAAGAGGGTGCCGTGGCGGCGGCCGAGATCGCGCACCAGGCGGCCCTGGCGGGTGATCTCGGAGACCAGCGCCGGGTCGTGGGTGGTTTTGCGGTAGACCGGCATGAGGGTGGCGACGTGGCCGCGATGCTTGCCGTGGCAGGCTTCGATGATGGCTGCGATGGTGTCGAGCTGCTGGTCGAACGATACTTGGCGGTCGTGGCGGCCGGTTTCGTTCCAATCGGCGTAGAGCCTTGGGTGGGGCGGGCGTGTGGGGCCGACGGCCATGATGTCGCGGATGCCGATGTCGGTGACGCCCTGGTGATGGGCGATGGCGTGCTCCGGCCGGTCGGTGCGCATAACGGAGTCGCCGCCGCCGAGGAGGGAGACCCCGGTTGTGACGCCGAACATCAGGCGTTCGAGGGCGGCGAGACGGGCTTCGGCGCGCCAGAACGAGGGCGGCGAGGCGATGGTGTAGATGACGCGGCAGGCCTCGCTCCAGACCTCGCTGTTGCCGTTGCCCAGGGTCTTGACAAGGCCGTGGCCGGCATGGGCGTGACCGTCGATGAGGCCGGGGAGGATGGCGTGGCCGGTGGCGTCGATCCGCTCGGCGCCGGGGTAGGCGGCGTTCAGGTCGAACGCACGACCGACCGTTGCGATGCGGGTGCCTTCGATGGCCACCGCGCCGTGTTCCAGGACACGACGCTCGCGGTCCATCGTGACGACAATGCCGCCGGTGACGAGCAGGGTCATGGCACGGTCACCAGGCGGAGGCGGAGCTGGTTGTCGGGGGCGGGATGCAGCGCGATACCCTTGCGCGTCGCCCAGGTGATCGGCTGCTGGTGCAGCGGCACGTGACCGATATCGGCTTTCTCCAGCGGCAGCGCCTCGCGGATCAGGGCGCGGCGCAACGGTTCGTCGGCCTGCTCGCGGACGCGGTCCACCAGGGCGTCTAGCGCTGGATTGCTGTAGCGCCCGATATTGAGGCCGCCAGCGCCACCGGTGCGGGTGTGCAGCACCTCGGCCAGGGTGGAATGGGCATCGGCCAGCGGCAGCCCGGCATGGCCGAGCATAAACATCGACACGTCAAGTGCCGCGGTGCGGCGGGACCATGCGGCGGTGGTCTCCGCCTGAACGGTGAGCCGGATGCCCACTTTGGCGAGCATGCCGGCGATCGCCTGGCATATCCGCTCGTCGTTCACGTAGCGGTCGTTGGGGCAGGCGATGGTGACGCCGAAGCCGTCTGGATAGCCGGCCGCAACCAGAAGACGCTTTGCCAGTTCGGGGTCGAAGGGCAGCCGGTCGTTGATGTCTGCGGGCGCGCCGTTGAGCTGAGGAGAGGCCATCATGCCGGCGGGCCAGGAGGTGTTGGCCATCACCACCCGATGGATCGCCTGGATGTCGATCGCGCGATACACTGCCTCGCGCACGCGATGGTCCTTGAAGGGGTTGCGGCCCTTCACGTCAATGTAGAGCAACTCGTCGCGAAACTGGTCAAAGCCTAGATAGATGGTTCGCAACTCGGGTCCCTGGATCACCTCCAGCCTGGGGTCGGTGCGCACCCGGGCGATGTCCTGCAGGGGGAGTTCAACCGTGGCGTCGATCGCGCCGGAGAGCAGGCTCGCGGCGCGGGTGGCGGCACTGGCGAGCGGGACGAAGGTGACGCGGGTGAGGTTGTGGGCCGCATGGTCCCACCAGCCGGCGAAGGGCTCCAGCACGGTGGGACCGTCCTGGTTTCGAGACATGATGCGGAACCGGCCGGCGCCGTTCTCGGCGCGGGTGGCGCCGTTGTCTCGCTGGTCGGGAAGTCAGACGAGGTGGCCGCGTTGTTCGCCTTCGCCCAGGCGCGGTTCATCACGAAGAAGCCCTGCCGCACGTTCAGCAGCCGCGGCTGCGGCGTAGCGGTCTCGATCTCCACGATGCCGGGTTCTGGCACGCGCACCGCCTTGATGCCGGCAAGATTGCCGCGGCCCAGCGCGCCCGGCGAATTGCAGCGCTCCCAGGTGAACACGACATCGTCGGCGACGAAATTGCCGCCGTTGTGAAACGTCACGTCCGGGCGAAGCGTGAAGCGCAGATCGTGGGATTCGGCCGCTTCCAGGACGACGCCAGCGCCGGGTCGATCTCGATGCGGTCATCCCTCCGCACCAGACTTTCATAGATGTTACCGAGGAACGCGTTTGTGAATGTCTTGTTCGAGGCGTGGGGGTCGAGCGTCAAGACGTCGGCGCGATATGCCCAGGTGAGCTCGCCCGCGCGCAGCGGGGTTCCAATCAGCCACAGCATCAGCGCCAGAACGATCGGCATGCGAGCCTCATCGGTTTGCCATCCGATCGCCTTATGGCGAGAATGTCGCGTCAATTGCGATATGGGCGGTGCCTGATGGATCTGGGTCTGGCAGGACGCACTGCGCTGGTGTCCGGCGCGAGCCGTGGCATGGGGCGGGCGATCGCGCTTCAGCTTGCCCGCGAGGGCGCAGCCGTTGCGATGGTGGCGCGCGGCGAGCCGGCTTTGCTCGCCGCGGCCGGGGCGATCGAAGCCGAGACGGGGGCGCAGATCACGACGGTTGTGGCCGACATCACCACAGTGTCCGGGCGAGCGGCGGTGCTGGCGGCGTGCCCGGCGCCGGATATCCTGGTGACCAACGCATCGGGCCCGCCACCGCGAGATGTCCGCGAGCTTGGGCGCGCCGACTGGATCGCCGCCATCGATGCCTGGATGCTGACGCCGATCGCGCTGATGCAGGCGACGCTTGACGGCATGATCGCGCGGCGTTTCGGCCGCATCGTCAACATCGTCTCGCGCAGTGTGAAGATCGCCCAGCCGGAGATGCCGCTGTCCAATGGCGCGCGGTCTGGTCTGGTGGGGTTCACGGCCGGGCTGTCGCGGCAGGTCGCGCGCCACAATGTGACGATCAACAACCTGCTGCCGGGCATCTTCGCCACTGAAACGCAGCGCCGTCATGTGGCGCAGCTGGCGGCGGAGTCCGGGCGGCGCTTCGAGGACGTCTGGGCCGAGCGCGAGGCGGAGAATCCGTCGGGGCGGTATGGTGAGCCCTTTGAAATCGCGGCTTATTGCGCGTTTCTGTGCTCAGCGCAGGCGGGATTTGTGACCGGGCAGAATCTGCTGGTTGACGGTGGTTCCTACCCCGGCACCTACTAAGGCAAAATCGGAGGCGCGTTCATGGCATCTGTCATCCTGACCCTGGTGGGGCCTGACCGGCCGGGCATGGTCAATTTCGTGGCAGCCCAGGTGGCGGCCCAGGGCGGCAGCTGGCTGCAGAGCCGGATGAGCCATCTTGCCGGCCATTTCGCAGGGATCGTGCTGGTCAGCGTGCCGGAGGCGGCCATCGAGGCATTGACAGCGAGCCTCTCCGGCGGCGCCGGGCTGGCCGTGACGGTGCATCGGTCCGAGGCGCCTGCGCTGGCATCCGATGCGCCGTTGCTGACCTTGGAGCTGGTCTGCCAGGATCGCCCCGGCATCGTGCGCGACATCAGCGACGTGCTGTCAGCGCAGGCTGTCAACATCGAGGAGTTGACCACCGATCTGCTCAGCGGCTCGTTCTCGGGCGAGAGCCTGTTTCGCGCGACGATCCGTCTGCGTCTGCCGGAGACCGGTACTGCCGATGGGCTGCGCGAGGCGCTGGAACGACTCAGCCATGACCTGATGGTCGATCTGCGGCTGAACGAGGAGGGGGCGGGATAAGAGAGAGGGGATGATCGGGCGGGGATAATGGAGTGGGGATGATGGAGCGGGTGACGGGAATCGAACCCGCGTAGCCAGCTTGGAAGGCTGGGACTTTACCATTAAGCTACACCCGCTTGGGCTTATCGATACACCCGCAGGCCACGGGTTGGAAGTGGGATGCGACACGCCCCGCCAATGGGCCATACAAAACTGGCAACGATCAATATTCTGAAACAATGCGGCATGAATTGATCATACGGCCGGCAGGATAAACTGTGTTCTACTGGCGGGGTTCAGACAAGGATCGCGCCGTGAAGTGGCTTTCCCACCTGCCATGCCTGGCGCTGATGTCGGCCATCCCAGCTGCAGCTTTTGCTCAAGCCGCTCCGGATGCCGGGCTCTATGTGAACTCTGGCGCGATCTGGACCCTGCGCACCGAGAACGACAAGTTCTCGACGGTACCGGGCGGCACAGATCGCTACTACACGGCGGGCCAGCAGATCAGCTGGACCTCGGCGCCCAATGACGTGCCGGAATTTCTGGCGCAGGCCGGGCGCGCCGCCGGCGGCGCCGGCACCACCTGGCTCTCGATCAACCTGGAGCAGGACCTATACACGCCTTACAACACAACGCGCATTCATCCGGACCCGAAGGACTGGCCCTATGCCGGGCATCTCGCGGCGACAGCCGCCCTGATCCAGGACAGCGCCGACACCCGCACAATGCTGTCCGCAGGCCTTGGCGTCATCGGTCCGTCAGCCGGCGGGCGGATCGTGCAGAACGGGTTTCACGTCATCGTTGGCGATCAGCAATCCCATGGCTGGGGGGCGCAGATGCCGGACGAGCCGGCCATCCAGTTCAACGCCACACGCATCTGGCGCATGCGGCTGGTCGATGTCGGGCCGTTCGAGGCGGATGTGCTGCCGGAGGCGGCCATCGGCCTCGGTACCGTGCGCGCCTACGGCGAGGTCGGCACACGGTTGCGCATCGGCCATGGGCTTGCGCGTGATTTCGGCCCGGCACGCATCACCAGCGGGCAGAGCGGCGGCGATGCGTATCTGCCGGACGACAAGACCGGGTATTACCTGTTTGTCGGCGCCAACGGCCAAGCCATCGCGCGCGACGCGTTCCTGGACGGGGACCTGTTCCGCCCGTCGATCTCCGTGCACCGCCGCAGCCTGCTGGGCCAGTTCGAAGGCGGTGTTGCCCTGCTCTGGCACGGCGCGCGGATCAGCTATACCCACACCTGGCAGACGGATTCGTTTCAGGGTCAGAAGGCCGGGCTGTTCAATTTCGGTTCGATCGCGGTGTCGTTTCGGTTTTGAGGCCAAGGGCGCTGGGGGCTGGGCTCGCAACGCTTGCCCGATCCGATCGCCATGATAGACGTTGACCGTCGGCTCTTGGCCGACAGGAGATGGGACCGTGATCGACGCCAGATGGCTGCAAAAATCCACCTGGCTCGAAGGCGCCTGGTGCGACGATTGGGTACGCGAGATCCCCGATCCATATTGGGAGGCGATGCTGCGCAGCGCGCTGTCGGATTTTGCGACGTGGATTCCGACCGATCGCTGGGAAGACTACCTCGCGTCCGAGACCGGGCGACGGCAGATCTCCGAGCAGCTGTTCGTGCGGCTTTCGCAGGCCAGCGCCAACTTCGTGCCGTGGCTGGCCGAGCACCGCGACCTAGACGGCGTGTCGGTGCTGGAGATCGGCTGCGGCGCCGGCTCGAGCACGGCAGCCCTCGCCCGGGCCGGGGCGAGGGTGACCGGGATCGACATCTCGGACGGCTATCTTCGCCTCAATCGTACACGGATCGATGCGCTCGGTCTTTCAGCCGACCTGCATCTCGTGCCGATGGACTGGCTGTCATCACAAGCCGAAGCCGAACGGCATCTTGCGGCGCTGCAGGGCGGCCGGACGTTCGAAATGGTGGTGTGCTACGCGCTTTTGGAGCATCTGCTGCCGGCCGAGCGGCTGGCGTTGCTGGGCGCGCTGCGCTTTTGGCTGCAGGCGGTGCCAGACGCTTGCCTGGTGATCTACGAGACCCCCAACCGCCTGGCACCGTACGATTGGCATTCGACGCACACTAGCTTCCCCGACATCCTGCCGGATGAACTGGCGCAGGCCTATCTCGCCAAGCGGCTGGCGCCTGACCATCCATGGCGCGCCAAGCTCGACCTGATGCTCACCGGGCCCGGGCGGGAGGACTGGTTTCGCGGCGGGCGCGGTGCGTCGTTTCATGAGTTCGACGTGGCGTTCGGCCTTGAGAACCTAGCCGTCGTGCAGGACGGTTATTCGCTGCGCTGTGACTATATCCGCCATTTTCGCCCTGACGCGGCCTATGAGGCGGCGCTTGCCGCAACATTGGCAAGGCTCGACCCGCCAGTGCCGCGCGGATTCTGCCGGCCGACGCTCGATGTCGTGCTGCAATGGCGCGGGCCTGCCGCACCGGCTTTCGCAGCAGCCGCGACCGGTGCCGAAACCTCGGCCACACAGGCAGATTCGGCCCGCGTGTTCGGCGCCTTCTACCGGGAGGGTTGGTGGGGATCAGAGGAGAGCCGCAGCGGCCGCGGGTCCGAGCTTGCCACTACCACGGTGTTCCGCGCCGCGTTCGAGGCCTGGCTCGCCAAGCACACCGATGTCGTGTCCATCCTTGATGCGCCGTGTGGCGACTTCAACTGGATGGATGTCATGCGCTGGCCACACCCCGTACGTTACCTCGGCGGCGAGGTGGTGGCGGAGTTGGTTGACAATCTGACCCTGCGCCACGCCGGGCCGGATCGCGCGTTCCGCCTTCTCGACATCATCGCCGACCAGGCGCCGCAGGCCGATCTCTGGCTGTGTCGTGACGCGATGATCCATTTTCCCTTCGCGCTTGGCGCTCGCGTTGTGGCGAACGCCGTGGCGTCCGGTACACGGTACTTCCTTTCGACCACGTTTCCGAATGCCGCGAACGACATCGACTGCCCGCTTGGCGGCTATCACAAGGTGAACCTCGCCTTGCCGCCCTTCGGCCTCGGCCCGCCGCAGACGCTGCTGCCCGATCCGGCCGAGAACAACCAGACCGACCGGTTCATCGGGGTTTGGCAGCTACAGGACCCGGTCAGGCCGCCGCCAGAAAGCTGAGCCCTTCCTTGGCGTCTCTGACCAGGCCGCGCTCCTGCCAGAATGCCACGATGCGGTCGCGCACGGCCGGCGACAGCAGCGGAATAGCGGCCCAGTGCACGCCCATGCACAGGATCGCGTCGCGGTGCAGCTGGAAATCGACCCATTCGAACGCGCCGGCCTCCGCCTTGTCGGGGAACACCGTGATCACGTCGGGTTCGCCCAAGCTGTACTCGCGCTCGGGGCCGCCGTCGCGCGCCACCAGAAAGGCCGACAGCAAATAAAACTCCGCCACATCGCGGCCCAGGAAGAAGGCCGCGAAGGTCATGGCATGGTGATGCTCGATCTTCGTGATCATGCCACGGATCGTTGCGGGACGCGCGGGAAAGGGCGTGATGTTGGGCAGGTTGCGGTCGAAATAGGGCTCAGGATCGAGACCGAAGGCGGCGTGCGAGTTGGCGAAGAGCTGCGCGAGATGGCCGCGCTGCGAGACGGCGTAGGACCGCAGGCGGCCATCCTCGGCGATGTAGCTCGATCTGGTCAGTGGGCGGATGAAATGGTTCTTGGCATCCAGGATCAGCACATGTTCGGTGGCGATGCGGGCGGTGGCCAGCATTTTCAGCACCTGCTGGGACCGCCAGCCATGGGCGAAGCTGATGCCAGGCGCCAGCTCCTCGCGACGAATCAGCGTCACGTGCGCAGCAAGCAAGCCGTATTCGGGCAGCACCTGGCTTGCGAAAGCGGCGGCGAAAACTTCGCCGTCGGCGTCGTTTTCGATCACAAGGATTTGGCCCACGAGCTCTGCCGGCATGAAAACCGCAAGCGAACGCGCCTGGAGCCGAAGCATGTCGATGTCACGCATGTGGCAGACGACGACGATGCCCCAGTGATCCATTGACCTGCCCATTCACGCAACATCGTTGCATGTCGGGCACAGGCTGAGCAGGGTCAAGTGGGGACCTCTTTCGAACGAGGGGGACCGGATTAGCTGGTGAGCCCGAAATCCCCTGCATGAAGGCTGGCGGACTGCACGCCGAGCAGCACGATATGCGCGCCGTTCCCAACATTGATGTCAATTCCGGCGGCATATTGCGTCGTGGCCGCCTTCACGCCGGAAAGCGTCGTGAAGTTGCCTGCCTGGAAGTTGATCTTGTCTACACCTGGAACGAAGTCGCTCACGTAGTCGGTCCCGCCCAGACCCAGACTGTAGATGTCCGCCCCACCGCCGCCGGTGAAGAACGCCCCGCCGGCGCCGGCGGCGAAGACATCGTTGCCGGTGCTGCCGATCGCGGTAACGCCAGTGTTGCCGATGCCTGACGCATCCACCGACAACGCACTCGCCGTGGCTGTGTAGACCTTGACCGACGCTCCGAACGCCGCATGAGCATTCGCCGCCAACACGACAGACTGCGCGCCGCTACCGGCGAAATCCAGCTCCTGCGTGTTCTTCACGCCGGCAAAGCTGCTGTCAGTGACGGTGTTCGAGCCATCCAGCACCAAGCGGTTATAGCCGGCGCCGCCATCGATCTTCATGCCCGCGAGGTTGACCTCGTTGGCCGCCAGCGTGATGAAGTCGTTGCCGGCCCCTTCGGTGATATTGAGCGTGCCGCCGTTGAACTGCAGATAGTCGCCGCCGTTGCTGCCGTTCACGGTGGCGTTGCCAGAGCCGCCCAGCAGATAGAGCGGTGCCGCGCCGGCCGCGTTGTCGTTGATCGTATAGCTTGCGGCGTTGGGCGCACTCACGGCCACGAACGAGCCTGCCATTGCAGCTGCGTTGGGGCCGAGCGAGAGGCTCTCAGTTCCCGTTCCGTTCAGCGCGATCGCCTGGATGTTGCTCACGCCCGCGAGCGCGGCGTCCGTGATGGTCCCGTCGCCCTGGACCACGAGCGTGTTGAACAGTCCGGCGGGGGCGACGATGGGGCGGCCGGCAGCCAGCAGGGCGTTGGCGTCGCCGATGTAATAATCTCCGCCTGGCGTCACGAACGGGGTGGCGAGCGTGCTAGCGCCGGGGTCCACGGTGACGCTGTAGGGCGCCGACGCCAGCGAGGTCACCCCGGCGGCATCCGTCACCGTGGCGGTGATCGTTGTGATGCCGTTGCCCAGATTGAAAGGCAGAGGGATGGAGAAGTTCCCCGAGCCATCCACGCTGTGCCCGCCATAGGTCGAGTTGCCCGATGAATCATGGAGATAGAGCTTGACTGTGTCGTTCGCCTCGCCGCTTCCAACGATGGTGAGGGAGGACGCGGAGGTCACGCCATCCGTCTGCGACACCCCGGTGTCAGCCGAAATGCCGGAGATGATCGGTGCCGCAGGGGTGTGGGTGTCAACCGTGATCACGGACGCGACCGACGCCGCAGAGGCGACTCCGGCCAGGTCGGTCGCGGTTGCGGTGAAGCTGTAGCTGCCGTCGGACAGCGCCGAGGGGAGCGCCAAGGTCCAGGCGCCTGCCGCATTGGCCGTCCCGGTGCCGACGATGCCGGCGCCGACCCGGGTGACGGTGATGGTGGCGTTCGCCTCGGCATTACCGGACAGCGTGAGGCTGGTGGCGCTGGTGGCGCTGGTGCCGGTCAGGGGCGTGATCGCGGCGATGGTCGGCGCCGCCGGCGTGTGGTCATCGATCACCAGAACTTGCGTGGCCGCCGGCGACACATCACCCGCGGAGTCGCTTGCCACGGCGGCGATGGCGTAGGTGCCGTTTGCCAGCGGGGTGGCGTTGCTGACGCTGAAGGCGCCCTGCGCATTGGCCGTCGCGGTGGCGATGACGCCAGCGGAGGCAGTGCTGAGGGTGATCGTGTCGTTGGCCGGGCCGGTGCCGCTGATGGTGATCGTGTGGGCGCTCGTGACGAAATCGCCGAGCACGCCGGTGTCCGGTGAGATCGAGAAGATGTGCGGCGCAGCCTGCGGTAGCCCGGTGGTCGTGACGTTGGTGCCGATGCTGATCGCATCCACGGTGGGGGCCGAGACGTTGCCGGCCCCGTCGGTCGCCGTCGCGGTCACGGCGTAGGCGCCGTTGGGCAGCTGCGTTGCGGCATAGTTAAACGTCCAGGCGCCGGACACGTTCGCGGTCGTGGTGGCGATCACGCCGGTGCCCGCAAGGCTCAGGGTCACGACGTCGTTCGCCGGCGCCGTGCCGGAGACGATGAGGCTGTGCGCCGTCGTCACGAAGCCGGTGGCAGTCGCGCTGCCCGAGCCGATCGAGGTGATCACCGGCGAGACCGGCGCCGTATTCACCACCTGGACGCTCAGGGTCGCCGCGGTTGTGGAGGGCGTGCCGTACGTGTCGGTGGCCAGCGCGCTAAAATTATAGACCCCATCCGGCAGGGTGGTGGAGGTGTAATTGAACGACCAGTTGCCGTTGCCGTCCGCCACCACATTGCCGATCACGCCGGTGCCGATACGCGTGATGGCCACGGTGCTGCCGGCCCCGGCTGTGCCGATCAGGGTGAGGTTGCGCGCCTGGGTGATATCGTCACCGGCCGTTCCCGTGTCGGGCGAGATGCCGGTGATCGCGACGGCGGGCGGCGGCGAGGGCGGCGGCGTCGGGATGCCGCTGATGGTGCCGTTGTTGGCAAGATCGCTGGTTTGCAGCAGCAGCCCCGCGGCGACACTGGCGGTCGCGATCTTCACTGTGCCGGCGCCAGCCGATCGCGTCACGACGATAGACCCGCTGTTGGTCACCGCGCTGTCGATCGTCGTGGATTTCAGGATGATCACGTCGCCGATGCCGAACGAGGAGATGGCGCCAGTGAACTGCGAGAAATTGTCGATCACCAGCGTGGCGCCGGCGCCTGTGAAGACGACATTTTCGGCATCCGTGCCGGCGAGTTCGAGCGTGGAGCCCGCGCCGATCTGCAGCGTGCCGGAGCCGGACACGTTACCAACCACCAGCGAATTGCCGTTACTGGCATAGACCGTGCCGTTGTTGGTGATGTTGAGCAGGTTGCCGCTGCCGTTAACCAGCCCGCCGGCCTGGGTGGTGATGTTCACGCCGGTGAAGGTGTTGCCGGAACCGGTGAGGACGCCACCATTGACGATCACCAGATTGGCGACCGTGAGAACGGTGTTGGCGGCGATCACCGCAGCGTTGTTGATCTGCACCGTGCCGTTGCCGGTGATCGCCCCGCCCAGCGAGGTCGGGCCATAGAACGCGATGGTGCCGGCGATGGCAGCCACCGTGCCGGTGCTGGTGAAACTGCCATAGACGTTGGTGACGCTGGGGCCGTTGTTCTTCTCGAACAGCCCGGTGTTGTTGAACACTGCGTTGCCGACGACCGTGGACGTGTGCGCCACGTTCGCGGTGTCATAGTTGGTGACTTGGTAGGAGTTGGTCGAAATAAGGGTGCCATCCACCTCCAGGTTCCAGGTCCCGGTGTTCTGGATCGTGGTGGTCTGCCCGCCGAAGGCGTCACCGACAGCCACGGAACCAAAATCATTCACCTGCCCGGAATTGGTCCAGGTGAAGCCGCTGGCCAGCATGCTATAGATCGTGGTTGTGCCCGAGGTGACGAGCGATCCGCTGCCTTC
>CAIQQQ010000291.1 GCA_903873995.1 uncultured Rhodospirillales bacterium | reverse complement strand
CACGACACTAGCCACGCCTCGTCTTGCGGGATAAGGCCAGGGTCTGTGACCCTGGCCTTTTTTATGCCCGGTCGATCAGCCGAGATGGGCTTCGGCGAACTCGTAGTTGGCGAGCTTGTCGAGCCAGTTGGTGACGTAATCGGGGCGGCGGTTGCGGAAGTCGAGATAGTAGGAGTGCTCCCACACATCGATGCCGAGCAGGGCGCGGCCTTCGCCGGTGGCAAGCGGGTTTGAGCCGTTGGGGGTCTTGGTGGCCTTGAGCTTGCCGTCAGTGCCCAGCACGAGCCAGGCCCAGCCGGAGCCGAACTGGGTGGTGGCGGCGGTCTTCATCGCTTCCTTGAAGGCTGCGACGGAGCCGAAATCCTGGATCAGCTTGGCTTCGAGCTTGCCGGGGATGTGGCCGCCCTTGGGGGACATGTTTTCCCAGAACAGGATGTGGTTCCAATGCTGGCCGGCGTTGTTGAACACCGGGGCCAGATCGGCCTTGCCGTGGGAGAACGTCACGATTTCTTCGAGGGTCTTGCCCTGAAGGTCGGCGTTCTTCTCCACGAAGCCGTTCAGGGCTGTGACATAGGCCTGGTGGTGCTTGCCGTGATGCAGTTCCAGGGTTTCCTGGCACATGCCGTGGGCCGCGAGGTCGGCGGTGGTGTAGGGAAGGGCGGGGAGTTCGAAGGCCATTGGCGTTTTCTCCGGGCTGGTCGTGACGCTGGTGAAAATCACGTGCGCTGGCGGTAGCTATGGACGCGCACCACGCTCGTCAAGCTTGCCTCGGCTGGCCTTGCATGCCACCTCGCGGCGATGACAGTCAGCGCGATGGCCGAGCTTGTGCGCCGGCAGGATCCGGATCGTTTTCTGGCGAGCCTGTTCGCACCGGCGGCGCACAGAGAGGCTGTCTGGGTGCTGTGCGCATTCAACAATGAGTTGGCGCGCGCGCGCGAGGTGGTGAGCGAGCCGATGCTGGCGCTGATTCGGCTGCAATGGTGGCGCGAGGTTGTGCAAGGCGCGCGACGGCGGCACGAGGTGGCGGGGCCGCTGGGTGCGTTGATCGATCGTGGAGTGGTGCATGCGCCGGACCTGTTGGCGATGATCGACGCGCGCGAGATGGAGGCGGATGACACTGTGCCGGACCGGGCGGGGTGGATGGCCTATCTGCTTGGGTCCGCAGGGGGGCTCTCCGTGGCCATCGGGCGGATTTTGGGTGCGTCTGAGCAGGATCGTGAGCGGTTGCGTCGGCTAGGGGCGGCTTACGGTGCGGCGGGGGCCGTTTTGAGCGTCGCCGCCTTGGCACGGCAGGGGCGGTGTATGCTGCCAGATGATGTGTTGCGTGCCTATGGCATGGGGCGCGATCACGTTTTGCGTGATCCGGCCAGTGCGGCGCCGGTGTTGGCGGTGCTTGCGGAGCAAGGACGGGACTGGTTGCGTGATGGGGCCGGTTTGTATTCGCGAGAGGCCGTTGCGGCGGGTCTTATCGCGGTGCTGGCCCGGCGCGATCTCAGGCGCATGGCACGTCGCCGCGGGTTCGGTGACCGGCTGGCCGTCATCAGATCTGGCCTGCTCGGCCGAATTTGATGGCGGGCCTGCTGGATCATGCCATCGCGGGTTCGAGTATTGGACGCGTTGTGCGGTGTTCGAAACGCGGCGGAACAGATGCCAGCAGACGATAGCCGCCATGCTCGCTGATCAGCAGGCTGATGGCATCGGGGTTCGGTTCGATCTTGCGGCGCAGGCGATAGATATGAGTCTCCACCGTGTGGGTGGTGGCATTGTCGTGGTAGCCCCAGACCTCGTTGAGCAGAGCGTTGCGTGAGACTGGGCCGTCGGCGCGGTAAAGGAATTTCAAAACCGCTGCCTCTTTCTCGGTGAGGCGCTGGGATGTCCCTGTGGTGACGTTCACGAGCATGCGGCGGGCGGGGCGGAATTGAAATGGGCCCACGACCAGCACGGCGTCGTCGCTGGATTCGTGAGCGCGCATCTGGGCACGAAGACGGGCGATGACCTCGTTGCAACGAAACGGCGGCGTGATGAAATCGTTGGCGCCGGCATCAAGCGCGCGAACGACCTCGTCTTCGTGCAGGTCGAGATCGTGTCGTATCGCGAGAACCAAGACCGGCACTGTGAACCCGCGCAGCCGCAGGCGTCCGCACAGAGATGCTGGATCGTCATCGGGCATGCCGTCGCACAGCAGCAGCGCGTCCGGCTGGTGCCCGCTGGCCGTGAGCCTGGCAAGGCCGGTCGCTGCGGTGCCGACGCGTTCGATGTGAAACTGCTGGCTGTCCTCTATACCCTCGACGAGATGCCGGTCAGCACCCTCCAGGGCTCCGATGACGAGGAGACGGCGCAGTCGCATGGGCGTATGGCGGGTCATCCGATGTCTCCGTGATAGGCGGCGCCTGGTGTTTGGCGCATGCCGATCATGAAGCTGGCGATATCTCGGCGCTGTGATGCGGTTCACAAAGAATGTGAAAATCTGACGTCAGGCTGCCGTCAACATCGCAGGATCGTCAGAAGGGCACTCTGAATCAGCCATGGCGATCATCTCGGCATTGCGCATGCTGCGTGGAATCTCAAGGTTGAGATTGGCGTCAGCGAGGCGGCTGCGATCCAGTTGCTCCAGAATGGCCGCAACGTCGCGCATGGCGCCATGCAGCTGGCCGACGTCGCGCCCGAGCGCCTCGGCGTTCGTGGCGGTTTCGTCCGCCATGGTTCGCGTAAGGGGTGCCGCGTCGAGCCTGTGCTGATCGCTGACGACGGCGCTGATGGCGGCCATCGCGGGCAGGTTCATCCGACCGACAGCGCGGCTGAACATTGCCACAATCTCCAGCAACACGAGCGCATGGCCGCGCAGGGCCGCGCTGTTGTCAGTGGTGAGGTCACCGGCTTCGGACATGTCGCGAACGCGCTCGATCGCTTCGAGAAGGCTTTGGCGCGACCGGACCATGGACTGATGCTCCGCCCTTGCGCAATCGGCCGCGCCTGTGAGCTGCACTGCGTGAACCGATCCGTCCGGCCCAAGCTGCGACAAGGCCGCCGCTGACACCAGCAGGCGATCCACACTCGCCTGGGCCCTTTCGCATAGGGACGCGGCGCCGGCCTGAAGGCGGGCCAGCGGGCCCTCGATCTCGCGCAGAATATCGGATCGTCGAGCTTGAACGGCTGCCTCCCTGGCATCGATCTCGCTGAGCTTCAGGGCAGACCTTCGGAGATCCTCAATGGCGGTGGCCAGCACGGCAATCTCCCCGTTCTGGGTCGCGGTACCGATGGGTGCGTGCCGATCGCCGGCAGCGAGACGGCGAACCTGACTTGCCAGGGCCAACAATGGATCGATCACACACCGGCGCAGCGCCAGAACCGCCCAGGCAACAATGGCAAATGACAGCAAACCGATGGACGCTGCCAGCGCGAACTGGGCCTGGCGTCTGCCAATATTGATGCGGGCGGCTCTCTGCGCCTCGTTCAGGGCAGCGTCGCGAACATCGATGATGGTCCCCATGGCCGGCACGTAGGCCCCCGCGAACTGGGCGGCGGTCAGGCCAAACCCACCATTGTCAAGACCCACGCGGATCACATCGTCAAGCAGGGCTTGTGCTTCGCCAAAATATCTCCGTTCCATGGTTGCCAGCATGCGGTCGATGGCGGAGCGATCGCGTTCCTCAGAAGCGGCGGTATCCGCGATGATGGCGGCACCTTCGGCAAGGCCATGGTGCAGCTCATCGACCCAGCCCTGATTCCTGCGGATTTCCCCGATTTGGGACACGGTGAACGGCAACTGAGTGACAATGGAGGCCGTGAACATCGATCCGATCCGCCCGGCCTGGTCGCGCAGATCGGCGGCGTTGCGGGCCACGCCGATCAGGGGCGCCAGCGTGGGGTCGGCCGCGACGATGTTTGCCGCGACATGGGCGATGATCGGAGACAAGGGCGGCATCAGTGCCGTCATGCCATGAACGGCCGTGTCGATCCTGGCGAAGCTGCGGCCGTCCTTGGGCTCGGCCAGCAGTTCGTCCACCCGCGCACGGGCCTGCTGCGTCTGATCCTGCAGGCTGCGCAGTGCCGCGATCGGGGCGCCTGATTCTGACGATGTCGTATTTTTGCCGACAGCGATGATGGCCTGTTCCACGGCGGCATCGCTTGCGAGGCGGGCATCACGCAGCGTTTGCCGTTTGGCTGCGATATCTGCCTGGTCCGCACCCAGCGCCCCGTTGGTGGGACCGCGCTCCGCGCTCAGCCTTTCCTTGGCGGTCAACAGGTCCCGCAGAACCGCCACTTCGGCAAGCGCCTTCCACTCCGCGACCAAGGCGCGCCCGCCGACGGCGCCAAGCGCGAGCACCACAACGACGTTGAGGGCCAGAATCACCGCCAGGGGAACGAGATAGACTGCCCGCATCGCAACTGAACACCTTGGTGACGGCAGGTCTCGACGGCCCTTGCGTTGGGCAAGGATCGAAATCCGGCGCATGGCTTGGGTGCCTGAACGTCCGCCCGCTGCCCGCGCCGGTCATGCTCAGAAAACCTGCGCACAGTCTGCGGTCAGCAAAGTAAACAGACAGTGAATGACACCGCCGCCTGTGTGGAGTTCCGCCTATGACCGAAGCGCGATTGCACTCGCCGATCATTGCGGCCGTCTGTGGGTTTTTCGGACGGCGAAAAACTGGCCCGATGTCCGAACGCCAGGCGTCATCAAGCGAAGCCAAGCTGATAACCCATTGGCATGCTGGTGCTGCTGGAGGGGATTGAACTCTCGACCTCTCCCTTACCAAGGGAGTGCTCTACCACTGAGCTACAGCAGCAACATCGCAGGCCGGTTTCCTAGCGGTCTGAGGTTCTTGGTGCAAGTGCCGAAAATGCGGGGCTTGACCCTGGCCGGGCGACGGGCGACCACAGGCTATATGAGCGACGATCAGAAGACCGGATTGCCCGAGCCCAGGCCACAGCGACCGGCGGACCGGCGAGCCGAACGGGTCGCCGCGGCGCTGCGGGACAATCTGCGGCGGCGCAAGGAACAGGCGCGCGCCCGGGCCGAGGCCGCGCATCCGGACAGCGAGACAACGCAATCCTCGAACAACGGCGACTCCGCCCGCTGAGGCGGTCAGGTCGGGTCGCGCGACAGCGAGATCAGAACGCCCTGGTTGACAAGGCGCACCAACTCCTGGGGGTCGTCCGTGCAATCGAGTGCGCCGCGGCGCCTGATGTCGAGCCGCTGGGTGGGGGTGGCGTCGTTCGAATAGATCACGAACGGCGTCGCCACGCCGCGCTGGCGCAGTGCCTCCAGCAGCTTGAAGCCGGCTTGCGGATCGCCGTCGCGCGTCATGTCCGAGACGATGGCCGAGAAACGTTGTCCTTGTGCCGCGGCCAGCGCCTCCTCCGTGCTCAGCGCCGTGACGGTGGTGATGCCGAGGGCTTCAAGGCTGAGCGTTTCGAGCGCGTTGGCCGCAGGGCTGTCATCCACCCACAGCACAATTCGCGGCCGGCCCTGGTTGCGCCGCCACAGTTTCACGATCGAGGCCACCAGCCTCGCGATCTGCGCCAGCCTGTCGTGGTCCATGAGGCCGAGATGGGGCAGGGCTGTCGCCCGTGCGGCGCGTGCGGCCCCCAAAGCCGCCGCGGCCTCGAGCTGCGGATCGCTCTGCTGCACGCGCGTCCAGGCCTGCAAAGACAGCTTGCCCTCGGCCGGCTCGCGGTTGATCCGGCCGCGAAGGGCATAGCCAGCCAGCACGCCGATGAAGAACAAACCAGCGTATACGAACGGAAGAGTTACGGCATCCATAACTTTCGCCTTTGCGCAATGGCGATACAGCGCATGAATCTGGCCTGGCGATCAAGCGCTCGTTGCGGTCCTGGCGGAGGTGCGGCGTCTACCCGGCACGTCGTTTGCGGGGTTTCGCCGCCGCCGGCAGGGTAGGCTCCGCCGCGGCCCCAGGCAGCGCCGGCGCCAGCAACGGCCCCAGAAAGCGCCCGGTATGGCTGCCCGGCGTGGCCGCCACCGTCTCCGGCGTGCCCTCCGCCACCACGCGCCCGCCGCCCTCACCACCTTCGGGGCCGATATCGATGACCCAGTCGGCCGTCTTGATGACCTCCAGGTTGTGCTCGATCACCACCACCGAATTGCCCTGATCGACCAGCGCGTGCAGCACCTCCAGCAACTTGCGCACGTCCTCGAAATGCAGGCCGGTGGTCGGCTCGTCCAGAATGTACAGCGTGCGGCCGGTGGCGCGCCGCGCCAACTCCTTGGACAGCTTGATGCGCTGTGCCTCGCCGCCAGACAGGGTGGTGGCCTGCTGGCCGAGGGCGACATAGCCGAGGCCTACCTGCTGCAGGATCTTCAGCCGGTCATGGATCTTGGGGGAGGCGCTGAAATACGGCACCGCCTCGTCCACCGTCATGGCCAGCACATCGGCAATGCTCTTGTCGCGGAACTTCACATCGAGCGTCTCGCGGTTGTAGCGGCGGCCCTTGCAGGTGTCGCAGGTCACGAACACGTCCGGCAGGAAGTGCATCTCGATCTTCAGCACACCGTCGCCCTCGCACGCCTCGCAGCGCCCGCCCTTCACGTTGAAGCTGAACCGCCCGGGCTTGTAGCCGCGGGCGCGCGATTCCGGGAGTTCGGCGAACCAGTCACGGATCGGGCCGAACAGATCGGTATAAGTGGCGGGGTTGGAGCGCGGCGTGCGTCCGATGGGGGATTGGTCAATGTCGATGATCTTGTCGAGCAGATCCATCCCGTCGATGCGCTCATACGGCGCGGGCACCTCGCCCGAGCCCATCAGGCGGCGGGAGATCGCCTTATATAAGGTGTCGATCACGAGCGAGGACTTGCCGCCGCCGGAGACGCCGGTGATGCAGACGAACACGCCGAGCGGAAAGCCGCAGGTGACATTGCGCAGATTGTTGCCGCGCGCGCCGACCACGGTGACCATCCGGTCCGGCGTCACGGCGCGACGGATGGCCGGCACCTCGATGCGCCGGCGGCCGGAGAGATAGGCGCCGGTGATGCTGTCCGGATGGGCGGCAACCTCTGCGGGTGTGCCGCGCGCCACCACATGGCCACCGGCAACGCCGGCCGCAGGGCCCATGTCGATCAGGTAGTCCGCCGCGCGGATCGCGTCCTCATCGTGTTCCACCACCAGCACGGTGTTGCCCAGCGCCTTGAGCCGCCGCAGCGTGCCCAGCAGGCGCTCGTTGTCGCGCTGGTGCAGGCCGATGGAGGGCTCGTCCAGCACATAGAGTACGCCGGTGAGGCCGGAACCGATCTGGCTGGCCAGCCGGATGCGCTGGCTCTCGCCGCCGGAGAGCGTGGCCGAGCCGCGCGCCAAGGTGAGATAGTCGAGCCCGACATCGTCGAGGAACCGCAGCCGGTCGAGGATCTCACGCAGGATGCGACGTGCGATCTCCGCGCGCTGGGGCGTGAGGGTCGCCTCGACGGTCGCGAACCAGGCCAGTGCCTTGCGGATGGAAAGGGCGCAGGCCTGGGCGATGTCGTGCCCCGCCACCTTCACCGCCAGTGATTGCGGCTTGAGGCGGGCGCCGTTGCAGATATGGCAGGGCTTCTCGGCCTGATAGCGCCCCAGCTCCTCGCGCACCCAGGCGCTGTCGGTCTCGCGCAGGCGGCGGGCGAGGTTCTCGATCACGCCTTCGAACGGCTTCTCCACCGAATAGTCGCGCACCCCGTCACGATAGGTGAAGATCACCTTCTTCTCGCCGGTGCCGAACAGGATGGCGTTGCGTACCGGCTCCGGCAGGTCGATCCAGGGGGTGCGGGTGGTGACCTTGAAGTGCCGCGCGAGGCTTTGCAGCGTCTGGTCGTAATAGGGCGACTGCGCACTCACCCAGGGGGCCACGGCACCCTCGGCCAGCGGGCGGCGCTCATCCGGCACCACCAGCGATGGGTCAAAGAAGCTCTCGATGCCGAGCCCGTCGCAGGCGGGGCAGGCGCCATGGGGGGAATTGAAGCTGAACAGCCGCGGCTCGATCTCCTCGATGGAGAAGCCGCTGACGGGACAGGCGAAACGCGAGGAGAACACGATGCGCTCCTGCGTGTCGGCGTTCTCGGCATAGACCACGCCGTCCGCGAGGCCCAACGCGGTCTCGAAACTGTCGGCGAGGCGTGACGCGATGTCTGGCCGGACGACCACACGGTCCACCACCGCCTCGATCTCGTGCTTGATCTTGCGGTTGAGCGCTGGAACCTCGCCGATCTCGTGAAGCGTGCCGTCCACCTTCACACGGGTGAAGCCGCGGCGCTGCAACTCGGCAAGCTCCTTGCGGTATTCTCCCTTGCGGTCCCGCACCACGGGCGCCAGCAGCAGCAGGCGGGTGCCTTCGGCCATGGCCATCACGCGGTCGACCATCTGGCTGATCGTCTGCGCCTCGATCGGAAGTCCCGTGGCCGGGGAGTACGGCACGCCGGCGCGCGACCAGAGCAGGCGCATGTAGTCGAAGATCTCCGTCACGGTGCCGACGGTGGAGCGCGGGTTGCGGCTGGTGGTCTTCTGCTCGATCGAGATGGCGGGAGACAGGCCTTCGATCGAATCGACGTCCGGCTTGCCCATTAGCTCGAGGAACTGCCGGGCATAGGCGGACAGCGACTCGACATAGCGGCGCTGGCCTTCGGCATAGATCGTGTCGAAGGCGAGCGAGGATTTGCCGGAGCCGGACAGGCCGGTGATGACGGTGAGTTCGTCGCGCGGGATCTGGACGTCAACGTTCTTGAGATTGTGCTCGCGCGCGCCGCGCACGGTGATGTAGCCGGCCATAGGGAAATCCCGGATGGATGTTCATGGGGTGTTCTGACTTATATGGCGCGGGACGTTCGGTGGCGCTAGGCTGCCTTTGACACACACGGGATGAGCGACATGGCTGGCTATGTGAACAAGGTGATCCTGATTGGCCGTCTGGGCCGCGATCCTGAGACCCGCACGCTGCAGAACGGCAGCAAGACGACGAGCTTCTCGATTGCGACGTCCGAGACCTGGAACGACAAGGCCAGCGGCGAGCGCAAGGAAAAGACGCAGTGGCACCGGATCGTGATCTGGAACGACCGCATTGGTGAGATTGCCGACAAATATCTGAAGAAGGGCTCGATGGTTTATATCGAGGGGCAGCTCGAAAGCCGCAAGTTCACCGACAAGGATGGTGCCGAGCGCGAGATCACCGAGGTTGTGATCCAAAGGTTCAAAGGCGAACTGACCTTGATGGACAGCCGGCAGAGCGGCGGCGAAGGCATGGGCGATCAGGGCGGCGGATACGCCCCGCGCGAGCGCGCGGCAGCGCCTGCCCGCGCCCCAGCCGCCCGCAGCGGCGCGCCCAGCTGGGACGCCCCGCGCGGCGGCGACATGGACGACGACATCCCATTCTAAAAAGGAATGAAAGTTCTTTGGTTCTTTCTTCCAAGAAAGAACTGCTTCCTGGCCGCGAGAGACAATGATGAAACTGTATTTCTCCCCCAACGCCTGCTCCCTCGCCTCCCATATCGCGCTGCAGGAAGCCGGCGCCGCACATGAGGTGGTTCGCATCCATTTCGACCGCAACGAGCAACGCAGCCCGGACTATCTGGCGATCAACCCCAAGGGCCGCGTACCCGCTTTGGTGACCGATCGGGGCGTGCTCAGCGAGACGCCGGCGATCCTGGCCTATATCGCCCAGACCTTCCCCGAGGCGGATCTCGCGCCGCTTCACGACCCCTTTGCCTTCGCCCAGGTCCAGTCGTTCAACGCCTATATCTGTGCCACGCTGCATGTGGCCCACGCGCATCTGCGCCGGCCGACCCGCTGGGCGGATGCGCCCGAGGCGATCGCGGAGCTGAAGCGCAAGGCGCCGGAAGTGATCAGCGCGAGCTTTGCCTATGTGGAGCACGACCTGCTGGCCGGCCCGTGGGTGATGGGCGAGCGCTACACCATCTGCGATCCGTATCTCTACGCGGTCGGCCGCTGGCTCGAAGGTGATGGGATCGATCCGGCGCGCGTGCCGAAGCTCATGGCGCACCGTGCGGCGATGGAATCACGGCCCGCGGTGCAGCGTGCGTTGGCGGCAGAGGCAGCCTGATCAGGCCAGAATATCGACGCCGCCGCGCGACGCGGCCGCCTGGCTGACGGCGTTCTGATTGGCTTGCGACCCAATCGCCGGCTGACGCGCGGTCGGGTCGAATTTGGCGTCAACGCCGTTCGGCCCTGACTGCGGGTGCGCCGGGTCGATGTCCTTCTTGGCGAGTGCCACGTCCGCGCAATTCTGGCAGCTGAAACCGTGCACCTGAACGGGGGCGGGGTAGTTCACATCCATCGCGGCGATCCTTTCCGTCGAGCGTCGACAGCATCGCAGGAAATCCTTGCCAAACCGTTAATTCAGACGTGCTTGCCGATCAGGTCCGCCACCATCCGCCCGGTGATCGGCCCGCTGGCCAGCCCAATATGGCCATGGCCGAACGCCAGCACGATGCCAGGCGTTGCGGCGTGCCGAATGACCGGCCGTCCGTCCGGCGTCGAGGGCCGGTGGCCCATCCAGCTGGTGATCCGGTCCGGCACGACAGTGTCCAGCTCGGGGAAGGTCCGGCGCAGATGGGACAGCAGGATATCGGCCCGGCGCCAGTCGGGCCGCGCTGTGACGCCGGCCAGCTCCACCTGGCCGGCCGCGCGCAGGCCGCCTTGGGTGAGGGTGTTGGCCATCTTGCCGTCGCTCGGCATCACCGGCGTGCGCGGGGCTGTGGCCGGGTTTTCGATCACGACGTGATAGCCGCGTTCCGATTCGAGACTGACGCGGTCACCGGCCGCATACGCCAGGGTTTTGGACCCGATGCCGGAAGCGATCACGGCGTGGTCGCAGGCGATCTGGCCCATCCCGGTGAGAACGGCGCGCAGCCGGCCGGCCGCGATGTCAAACCCGGTTGCGTGGCCCTGGATGAGCGCGGCGCCCAGGGACTGGGCGTGCGCCACCAAAGCCGCGACATAGGCGCCGGGATCTGTGCAATGCGCGCCCTCGTCAACCAGAACACCAAAGCCATAGCGATCCGACAGAGACGGCTCGCGCTGGTGCAGCTCATCGGCGTCCAGCTCCGTCCAGGCCACGCCGTTGTCACGCCGCAGCCGCCAGGCCAGCGCCTCTGCCAGAAAGGCGGCACGGTCGGGATAGATATACAGCAGGCCAATCCGCCGGATCAGCGCGGCCACGCCCGCTTCCGCAGCCAGGGCCGCATGGCGGGCGGGGGCATCGTGGAGCAGGCCCGACAGGATCCGCGCTGTGGCTTCGACACGGCGCAGAGAGGCTCCAGCCCAGACGAACCGCACAAGCCAGGGCAGCAGGCGGGGCAGGGCGGTCCACCGGATCGTCAATGGCCCGCTGCGATCGAGCAGAAACCCGGGCAGCTTGCGCCACAGCCCCGGAAGTGACATCGGCACCACCGAGGCCGGACTGATCCAGGCGCCGTTGCCGAAGCTCGCGGCCTGCTTGCCACCGGGAGGGCCTGGTTCGAGGATTGTCACCGCGTGGCCATCGCGCAGCAGTTCGATCGCACAGCACGCGCCCACAATGCCGGCGCCGATCACCACCACCCGCGCCATCAGCGATCCGCCTTCGCGTAATGCCGCTCCACCCATTGCGCCGCGCGTGTCAGCGGGAACAGCAGCGCGAAATAGATCACCGCCACCATCGTGTAAGCCTCCAGCGGGCGGTAGGTGGCCGATGTGATCAACTGCCCCTCGTACAGCAGGTCCGGCACCGCCAGCGTGGACACCAGCGCGGTGTTCTTCAGCTGCAGGATGATCTGGTTGACCAGCGGCGGCATCATCCGGCGCAGCGCCTGCGGCAGGATCACGCGCCGCAGCAGAGCCGGCATGGCGAGCCCCAGCGCGCGCCCGGCATCCCATTGCCCGCGATCGATCGAGACGATGCCGCCGCGGATGATCTCGGCATAGAACGAGCCGCCGTAGAGCGAGAGCGTGATGATGGCGGCAGAGGCCGGTGACAGCTCGATCCCGGCCACCACCGGCAGCGCGTAATAGATCCAGATCAGCTGAACGAGAACGGGCGTGCAGCGGAACACCTCCACCAACGCCACCAGCGGGGCCGCGATCAGCCGCCGCCCCGTGAGGCGTCCGATGGCGATCACGAGCCCGACCAGCAGGCCGAGCAACGCCGTCACCAACGTAAACCCCAGCGTGACGCCGATGCCTTTCGCGATCAGCGCGCGGTATTGCAGCAGAAAGTGGAAATCCCACTCGTAGGCTGTCATGCGGACACAAGCCCAGCACGGAACAAGGCGCCCATCGTGAGGATGTCGTGAACCGGAAGCCCGGTCACCTCCCGCAGGGCCGCGGAGAACGGCGGCAGGTTGGTGCATTCCAGCAGGATCGCGTCGATATCGCCGCGATCGGTGAGGGACAGGCCTGCAGCCAGCACCTCCGCGCGCAGCATGGCCGCGTCATACCGGCCGCCACGCTCGATCATCGCATGGAACGCGCCTTCCGGCGGCAGGCCCACGACCGGGGTGGCCGGATCGCCGCCGGCCGCCTCGAGATGCGCCGCGGTGAGCGCTGCTGCGTTATAGGTCAGCACACCGACCTGCCGCCCCGGCGCCAGGCTCGCCGCCAGAGCCGGGAGCAGAACCAGGCTCGACGCCATCAGCGGCACCGAGACGCGCGCCGCCAGCACCCGCTGCCATCGGGCCAGAAACCCGCACGACGTGATCAGCCCCACCGCCCCGCGCTGCACCAGCGCCTCGGCACCGTCGGCAAACGCGTCCAGCAACGGCGCCACATCCCCATCCACCACGCGCCGTGCTGTCGCACCCGGCACAAGATGATAGATCACGGGAAACGGCCACGATCGCGGGTTCCCGACATCCCCCACGGGACGCGGAAACGCCGTGTCCAGCATCAATATTCCGAGCGGCGCGCTCCTCAGAACTGCACCAGCGCCGGCACGTCATCCGGCTGGATGCCGACCAGCGCGAGGTTCTCGCCGATCCAGCTGCGGATGGCGCCGAGCGAGCGGCTGTATTCCAGCCAGTTGTCCACAAACGACCGAAACCGCTGGTCGCCATCGATGCGCACGCCCGCACAGGTCGGTTGCTGTGCGATCGCGGTCGGCACGATCAGCTTGCCCACCTTCGGGTTCTTCTTCACTGTCACCAGCGACAGCAGGATCACCTGGATCACGCAGTCCGCACGCCCGGCCTGCACCGCGAGCGTCGCCTCGTCCGGCGTCTTGAGCGCGATCAGCGTGGCCTTGGGCAGCACGCGGCGGGCGAACAGATCATGGGTCGAGCCGAGATCGACGGCGATGCGCACCTCGGGATTGTTCAACTCGGCCCAGGTCTTGGGCTCGAAGCCTGGCTTGGCGATGATGGTGAAGGTGTTGTTCAGGATCGGCCGGGTGAACTCCACCACCAGCGCGCGCGACGGGGTGGGCGACAGACCGAACATGATGTCGATCTTGTTGGACTGCAGATCGAGCACGGAATTGCCCCAGGTGGTCTCGGAGATTTCCAGCTCGGCTTCGAGGGACTTGGCGAGATCCTGGCCCATGCTGACGCAGAACCCGCTCCATTGGGAGGTCGCGATGTCGCGGTGGTAATACGGCTCGGTGCCGACGATGCCCGCGATGCGCAGTTTTCGCGTCCGGCGGACGCGTGCGAATGTGGTCTCGTTGTCTGGCGCGGATTGGGCCAAAGCAGGCATGGCAAGTGCGGTGGTGGCGAGGCCTACGGTGGCCAGGGCTGCAATGTGGCGGCGCGTGAGCATGGCGGGTCCTCGAACAATGTGAAGGAACGGTAAAGGCGGGTCTGTTTCTTGTCAGCCCCCGATCTGCAGCCGGTCCCCGGCGCCGCGGATTGGCCTGCAGATTTGGCAATAGACGCGATTTGTCGCATGTTGCATCGACGCTACGGGAGAACATCATGAACCGCCGCTCATTCCTTGCTGCCATTGCGGCGGCCGCTGCGTGCCCGACCTGCATCAGCGTGGCACGGGCAGACGGGGCGCACTGGAGCTACGAGGGCGCCAACGGTCCCGATCATTGGAACAAGATCGACAAGGCCAGTGCTATCTGCCGCATCGGCACCCGCCAGTCCCCGCTCGACATCGTCGAGCCGGTGAAGGCGCAGCTCGCCGCGATCAACGTGCGCTACAAGCCGGCGGTCGCCAATGTCGAGAACAACGGCCACACGATTCAGGTCAATGTGACGCCGGGCTCGACCATGACGGTGGGTGATACGGTCTACAACCTGGTGCAGTTTCACTTCCACCGCCCGAGCGAGCATATGATCGCCGGCAAGTCGTTTCCGATGGAACTGCATTTCGTTCATCAGACCGCCGCTGGCACCTTGGGTGTGTTGGGCGTGATGTTCACTTTGGGCGCTGCCAACCCGAGCTTCGGCGCGATCATTCAGGCGATGCCCGCAAAGCCGGGCAAGGTCACACAGGGCCTGGCCGCGATCGATCCGAACCTCATGCTGCCGGCCGGGCGGAGCTATTACAAATATGCCGGCTCGCTCACCACGCCGCCGTGCTCGGAAGACGTGGACTGGCATCTGCTGACCGAGCCGGTCTTGGTGTCCGCCGAGCAGGTGGCGGCGTTTGCGACGCTCTATGCGAACAATGCGCGCCCCACGCAGAAGGGCTTCAAGCGCTTCGTGCTGGTGTCCGAATAACGCGCGGCGGACTGGCTGAATGCATGTCGGCCCGTCTGCAAGGGGGCGGCCAGTTGAGCGTCTCCCGGGGCTTCTGGCCTCGGCGCGCATCACAGTCTATACGTTGGGGTCTGATGATCTGCCGGAGTCCGGGCGCACGCGTGATGCGGCACCGCCTCGGCCAGCCCTTGAATCGAGACAGCGTTGAGCGACACACCCCCCGGCCCGCCGCCTTCCGGCGAGGATGATCCCGCCTCGGGCGCGATCCGGCCCACCCCCGACATGCCGGCATTCGATCCGCTGCGCGGCGAACTCCAGCCGGTGATGCTCGAGGAGGAGATGCGCCGCTCCTATCTCGACTACGCCATGAGCGTGATCGTCAGCCGCGCGCTGCCCGATGCGCGCGACGGCCTGAAGCCCGTGCATCGCCGCATCCTCTACGCCATGCAGGAAGCCGGCTACACCCACGACAAGGCCTATCGCAAATCCGCCCGCGTGGTGGGAGACGTGATGGGCAAGTACCATCCCCATGGCGACAGCGCGATCTATGACGCCATGGTGCGCATGGCCCAGCCCTTCTCCATGCGCGTCCGCCTTATCGACGGGCAGGGCAATTTGGCTCGGTGGACGGCGATCCACCGGCGGCGATGCGCTACACCGAGGTGCGCCTCGCCCGCTCAGCCTCGTTCCTTCTGGAGGACATCGACAGCGACACTGTCGATTTCCAGCCGAACTACGACGAAAGCGAGAGCGAGCCGAAGGTTCTGCCGGCCACCTACCCGAACCTTCTGATCAACGGCGCCGGCGGCATCGCGGTCGGCATGGCGACCAACATCCCGACCCACAACCCCGGCGAGATCATCGACGCCACGCTGGCCATCATCGAGCGGCCGGAGGTCACGCTGGAAGAGCTGATGGCGATCGTGCCCGGCCCGGATTTCCCCACCGGCGGCATCATCATCGGCAAGTCCGGCATCCGCTCGGGCTTTGAGACCGGCCGCGGCAGCATCACCATCCGCGCCCGCACCGAGTTCGAGGAGATCCGGCGCGACCGCACAGCGATCATCGTCACCGAGCTGCCCTACCAGGTGAACAAGGCCCACCTGATGGAGCGTATCTCCGAGCTGGTGCGCAACAAGATCGTTGAAGGCATCGGCGAGACGCGCGACGAGTCGGACCGCTCCGGCATGCGCGTGGTGATCGAGATCAAGCGTGATGCCAATGCCGAGGTGGTGCTGAACCATCTGTTCCGCTTCACCTCGATGCAGACCAGCTTCGGCATCAACATGCTGGCGCTCGACGGCGGCCGCCCGCGGCTGATGGGGCTGAAGGACGCGCTGCAGGTGTTCCTGCGCTTCCGCGACGAGGTGGTGCTGCGCCGCGCCACCCACGAGCTCGGCAAGTCCCGCGAGCGCGCTCACACCTTGGTAGGCCTGGCGATTGCGGTCGCCAATATCGACGAGGTGCTGGCCCTCATCCGCGCCGCCCCCGATGGCCCGACCGCACGCACCCAGCTGATGGCGCGCGACTGGCCGGCCGGTGACGTGTCGGTCCTGCTCTCCCTCATCGAGGACGAGCGCAACGTGCTCACCGAGGAAGGCACCGTCCGCCTCACCGACGAGCAGGCCCGCGCGATCCTCGACATGCGCCTGCAGCGCCTCACCGGGCTCGAGCAGGAGAAGATCGGCGCCGAGATGCGTGATGTGGCCGCGAAGATCGCCGACCTGTTGGAGATCATCGCCTCCCCCATTCGCCGCCTCGAGGTGATCCGCGAAGAACTGGTCCGCGTGCGCGCCGAGATCGCCACGCCCCGCCTGTCCGAGATCATCGAGGGCGGCGCCGACCAGGACGACGAAAGCCTGATCGAGCCCAACCAGATGGTGGTGACGATCACGCGCGACGGCTTCATCAAGCGAACGGCGCTCGACATCTTCCGCAGCCAGAACCGCGGCGGCCGCGGCCGCACCGGCGCCGGCACCCGCGGCGACGACATCGTCACGCGCAGCTTCAACGCCCACACCCACCAGTTCGTGCTGTTCTTCTCCTCCGGCGGCAAGGCCTACCGCGAGAAGGTGTGGAAGCTGCCGGAGGCAAGCCCGACCTCCAAGGGCCGCGCCTTGGTGAACATGCTCCCCGATCTGGGGGCCGATACCATCACCACCGTGCTGCCGCTGCCGCAGGATGAGAGTCTGTGGGAGAACCTGCATCTCGTCTTCGCCACCGCGTCCGGCAACATCCGCCGCAACCGTCTGTCGGATTTCCGCAATGTGCGCGCGTCCGGCCTGATCGCCATGAAGCTTGACGAAGGCGACAGCCTGATCGGTGTTGCCACCTGCCGCGAAGGGGACGACGTGCTGCTGGCCACAGCCCTCGGCCGCTGCCTGCGCAGCCACATCACCGAGGAGAGCTTGCGCGTGTTCGCCGGCCGCGACAGCTCCGGCGTGCGCGGCATCAAGCTGGCCGACAAGGACACGGTGATCAGCCTGTCGGTGCTGCGCCATGTGAACGCCGACAACGAGACACGCGCGGCCTATCTGAAGCAGGCCGCCGCCTCCCGCCGCAACGGTGCCGAGGAGGACATTGTGGACGACACAGAGGAGGCGGTGGCCGAGATGGCGCTCAGCCCCGAACGCATCGCCGATTTGCGCATGGCCGAGGAGATCCTGCTCACCGTGACGGATGTGGGCTTCGGCAAGCGCAGCTCCGCCTACGAATACCGCGTGACCGGCCGTGGCGGGCAGGGCATCACCAATATCACGCTGTCCGCCCGCACCGGCCAGCGCGTCGCCGGCACGTTCCCGGTGCGCCCCGGGGACGACGTGATGATGGTGACCGATGCGGGCCGCCTGATCCGCGTGCCGTCCGACCAGGTGCGCATCACCGGGCGCACCGCCATGGGAGTCACCCTGTTCCGGCTTGACAGCGGGGAGCGCGTGACGAGTGTGTTCCCCGTTGTTGAACCAGAGACTTCCGACGACGTGACGGGCCCCGCTGCACCCGATGGTGCAGCTCCTGACGCCGAGCAAGGAGGCGATCAGGAGCCGTCGCATGACTGAACCCGCCCATGACTGAACCCGCCAATGACTGAGCCGCGCGCCACGTTCCGGGTGGGCCTGTACCCCGGCACGTTCGACCCGATCACCAACGGCCATCTCGACATCATCACCCGCGCGGCGCGCATGATGCAGCGCCTCGTGGTTGGCGTTGCAATGAACGCCGGCAAGGGCCCGCTGTTCCCGATCGAGGAACGGGTGGAGCTGGTGGCGGCTGAACTAGCCCTGGTCGCTGAGCGCACCGGCACCGAGATTCAGGTGGTGCCGTTCGATAAGCTGCTGGTGCATTTCGCCCGCGACATCGGTGCCGGCGTGATCGTGCGCGGCCTGCGCGCGGTGTCGGATTACGATTACGAGGTGCAGATGGCCGGCCTCAACCACAGGCTTGATCCCACGGTCGAGACAGTGTTTCTGATGGCCGGCGAGACGCATCAGTTCATCTCGTCGCGCTTCGTCAAGGAGATCGCAGCCCTTGGCGGCGATATCTCGTCCTTCGTGCCGAAGCTGACCCTTGCGCGCACGCTTGCGCGCGTGGGCCGGCGCGGCTGACCCGGAGAACTCCCATGCAACGCCGTGCTTTGCTTGGCCTGATGGCCGCCCCTTTATTGATGGATCTCACCATGTCCGAGAACGCCGAAGCCCAGCCCGCACTGGACCCCGAGAACACGTTGCTGCTCGACCTGAAGGGCGGCCGGGTGACGATCCAGCTCCTGCCTGACATCGCCCCCGGGCATGTCGCGCGCATCAAGGAACTGGCGCGCGAAGGCTTCTATGACGGAACACCGTTTCACCGCGTGATCGACGGCTTCATGGCCCAGGGCGGCGATCCCACGGGCACCGGCACCGGCGGCAGCAAGCTGCCCGACCTCAAGGCCGAGTTCACCACCAAGCGCAAGTTCCTCCGCGGCACAGTGGGTGCCGCCCGCTCGGGCAATCCGAACTCGGCCAACAGCCAGTTCTTCATCATGTTCGCCCCGGCGCCGTTCCTGGACAACCAGTACACCATCTGGGGCCAGGTCGTGAGCGGGATGGAACTGGTCGACCAGATCAAGCGCGGTGAACCCGTGCGCGAGCCGGACCGGATCATCCACGCCCGCATCGCCGCAGACGTGAAGGGCTGACCCGCCTTCGCATGAGTTGACGAACCCCCCGCCGTGTCGTTCAAGGCGGGGGCTGTGAGCCCGTAGCTCAGTTGGTAGAGCACGTGACTTTTAATCATGGGGTCGTGGGTTCGAATCCCACCGGGCTCACCATGAAACCCATGACACCCAACAGAAAATTGAGGCCGTCCGAACGGCGGCGGGCGTTTCCATTTCCAGGATGCGCGCTGTGTCGGAGTGAGCGCGGACCTTGCAAGGGCTAAGCTAACTGCCCCTTGGCGTGCCGTCCGGTGTTCGAGGGAACGCTAGTGTCGTGATTCTGAAATTCGCAGGGCGAATTTCGGAATCAGTCGACACTAGGATCAATAGGT
>CAIQQQ010000290.1 GCA_903873995.1 uncultured Rhodospirillales bacterium | reverse complement strand
GGCCAGGCAGCTCCACGGTGAACGGTGCTCCTTTGGCGTTGCAACCCGCCGCGGCGTCGAACGGATACGCGTCCAGCGTGCGGCTCCAGCCGTGGCCGCCGCGGTCGCAGGTCTCATGATTGCCGCGGATCGCGATCCACGGCGCCACCGGCAGCAGATGCGCGGCCGGCTCGAAGAAATCGGCCCGCCACACCGGCCAGTTGTCGCCGAACGGGCTGCCGGCGCAGCCTTGGATGCCGGCAGGACACGCGGTCTCGCGATAATGATAGTCACCGACATGGATGATGAGATCCGGCCGCAGCATTGATGCGCTGGCGGCCACAAGGTGGAACGGCCAGTCATTGGGATCGTTGCAGGCCTGCACCTTGCTGCCCTTCATGCGGCAGCCGGTGTCCCCGATCACGACGATGCGGCGCGGTGCGGGCGCGGGGAGCGCGAGGGGGGCGCCGTCCAGGCTCGCCTCTTTCGTTCCGGCTGGTATGGGGGCGGCGCAGGCCAGCACCGGATAGGCGGGACCGGGCTCGGCCCGTCGGCTCATCGCGAGCTTCGCGCCATCGATCAGAAGCGCCGGACAAGCCTCTGCGTCCGAAACGGCGCGCGCCTCGAGCCCGGATGAGCCATACTGCGTCCAGCGATAGGTCTCGGCACATGCGCCAGACATGCAAGCCAACAACGCCAGCACCGCAGCGACCAGGATCGACCTCATGACGCGCTGCCTCCTGCAAAGCCGGCCTTCATGCTCCGGCCGATTTTGAATGACGGCGCAGGGCTCGTGGCGATGGTGCGCGCAACAGGATTCAAACCTACGATTCGCTGAGGAAACATTGCAAAAATCACCGTCTCAAGTCAACCCAAAATTCTCAAGCCTCCCTACAGAGTATTGTTGGGAAACGAGTTTTTAGATTTTGCTCTTGCCTTTCGTCCTGGGACAACCCTCTTTTGAAGCCCCAGCCAAGCCCTGCGCCGCCGGGGCTTCAGCCCCGTACCGCAATAGATGGTCGTGCTCTGCCAATCAATCTGACAGGGACCGCCATCAGTCCGCTGCAAAACGCGTGGCGTAACAAGGCAAGCGCGAGGCCGTGTCTGACAGCAAAGAGTCTGGCCCACGTATGCGCCTGATGCCGGGCCATCTCGAGCCGTTGTCGGGAACCTTCGTTCTCGCCATGCGGGATCCTCACGGTGCGTCGCGAAGGTTCATGCTGCCCAACATCATCAAAGCGGCCATGGACCATGTCAGTATCGGCGGGTAACCCGCGGCAACCTCCAACAAGTCCCGTCACCGCCCCGCTGTGGCTCAGGCGCTTCAAAGGCTGGCCGACGCCCTTGACGGTATCGAGACCGGTGCGGGAGACGTGGTGGCGCTACCGCGGGCGTTAGGTTGGAGAGCTTGAATCGCGCAGTCTCCCGCCGTCCCATTACCAATTCGATATAAGTGTTGCTCGACAAAAATCAGAGTATTGGGATATTGTCTGCAATGCGATTGGGTGTCTTAACACGCAACTTGGCCTGTCTCGGCGTCCACCGTTCACGTTGCGACGTTGATGGAGGTGCCCAGGTGTCAGCCTGTGACAACGTGCCGGTCGAGGTCTGGGACCGGATCCGCCGGGTGGTTGGGTCGAAGAAGGGCCGGGGCGCTGCCCTGGCCGCCCTGTTTACACCATAGCCGCAGAAATGGCCTGGGTCGCGTGCATCGCGCGCAGGATCGGGAGCATTTCGGTCACGGGATCGCCCTGATCGTCTTCGTAGAGCGTCGCGGTCTGGTCCGTGGGCAGGCGCGGCAGCCGGCGAATGAGAATGTGGCGCCAGGTCTCGAAGGATCGCATGTCCTGGCACAGCACTTCGCCGGCGGCCTTGGCCATGGTGTATTCGGTCATATTGGCCGGGCGTTCGTCGATCGACACCGAGGACGGATAGAACACCGCGATATCCGGCCGTGATTGCGCAGGCAGAGCGCGGCACAGGGCGCTGAACCCGATCACATAGAAATTCAGGAAATCCTGCAGCCTGTCGCGGGAGAACCCGGCCTCGGCGCGCTGAAAGATCTGCGGCGTGGCCATGTAGTAGATATCCGTCGGCATCACAGGCAGGGCTGCGATCTGCTCTTCCGCGCTGTGCCGAATGTCATAGCGCAGAATGTCGCACTGGCCGCCGGAAGCCACGATCTCGGCCTGCACCCGTGCGGCATCGGCCTGGCCCACGGCATAGGTAACGATCACCCGCGCGCCGCCGGCGGCGAGCAGCTTGGCGGTGAGCTCGCCAAGCCCGCGTGAGCCACCGATCACCAGCGCCACGCTGCCTACAAACTCCCCAGGCACGATGCGCTGCGCCAGGCTCGCCATATTCGCCTGCGCCGCCGGCGGCGGGCGGCCATAGCTGTCAACGAGGCCGGTCCAGCCGGCGCCCCAGACGGCGAGGCGAATCAGGCGGTAATCCTCGTCGCTGTACTTCACCCGGAAGTTCAGACCGCCCGGGGTGATCGCCGCCATGGC
>CAIQQQ010000289.1 GCA_903873995.1 uncultured Rhodospirillales bacterium | reverse complement strand
GAAAGGAAGGCCAGGGCTCTGCCCTGGACCCGCAAAGGGCAGAGCCCTTTGAACCCATTCCATTTAAAGTCCTGAAGACAGGGGGCATACACGACGGTTCTCAGACACGTCGTGCATGCCCCCTGTCTTCAGGACTTTCTAAATAGATTGAGGTCCAGGGGCTCGGCCCCTGGCGGGTCCAGGGCGGAGCCCTGACCTTTCTTCCTCCCCGCGTAACCTCGCTCGAGCTGGAGGCGAACACCGCTCAGAGAGTCGTCTCTTGCGGCAGGAGGTTTTGCCATGGGCGCGCTGGGTTTCAGGCTGCCGGGTCCATCAACGGACCGTCAGGGCTTCACGCACCACACGGCCTCCGCCGCAGCCCTTGCCGCGTTCGAACGCGCGGTGCACGAGGTCGCGTCCCACCGCCCCGGCGCCGCGGCTGCCCTCAACGAGGCCCTTGAAGCCGACCCAGACCTCATGGCCGCCCACACCCTGCGCGGCTTTTCCGGCGTCATTGCTGGCCGCCCGGGCGCAGTCGCCGGCGCCCGCCTCGCCCTGAAATCCGCCCAGGCCGCCCTCCTACGCCGCGGCCACGCAACAGAAGACGAACAGATCCACCTCGCAGCCCTGGAACAGGCGGTCGAAGGTCACGTCACCCACGCCGCCAACATCCTCGACGTCCTGCTGGCCACCCGCACCGACCTGCTGACCCTCAAACTCGCCGTCTCCCTCCGCTTCATGTCCGGCGAGCTGGCAGACATGTATCGCACCACCACCACCGGCCTCGCCCTCTGGCAGGACAGCGTCGAAGGCCGCGGCTTCGCCCACGGCTGCCACGCCTTCTCCCTCGGCGAATCCGGAGACCAGCGCGCAGCCGAGCTCGAAGGCCGCGCCGCCCTGCTCATCGAACCGCAGGACGCCTGGGGCCTGCACGCCGTCGCCCATGCCTGTGAAATGCAGGGCCGCCCCGAAGACGGCATCGCCTGGGTCGAAGCCACCCGCCCGGTCTGGCGCGAATGCAACAATTTCGGCCAGCACGTCGCCTGGCACCTCGCCCTCTTCCACACCGAACGCCGCCGCTTCGAACGCGCGCTTTCGATCTACGACCAGGAAGTCCGCCCCACCCCGTCAGACGAGGTGCGAGATGTCGCCAACGCCGCCTCCCTGCTCTGGCGCCTCCGCCAAGACGGCGTGGACGTGGGCACCCGCTGGGAAGCCCTGGCCGAGACCGCGCGGCGCACCCGGGCAGAAACCACCCTCCTGTTCGGCACGCTCCACAATCTCCTCACCCTCATCGCCGTCGGCGACACGCAAGCCGCCCGCCAGCTCGTCGCCGCCCTGGAGATCAAGGCCACCCAGACGGACGACCAGGCCGGTGTGGCCGCCACCATCGCCCTGCCACTCGCCCGCGCCCTGCAGGGCCTCCCGTCCAGCCACGCCCAGCTCGCCCCGAAACTTCAGGCCCTCGGCGGCAGCCACGCCCAGCGAGACGTCTTCGTCCGCAGCCTCGCAGCCCTCGCAGCCGACGCCGGCGACGACGAAGCCCTGCAACAGGTGCTGGACGCCCGCCACCGCCTCCGCCGGCTGGACCGCTTCGCCCGCCGCTTCCAACCCGGCCCCGAAAGGCACGTCGCATGACCCGCGCGATCCTGATCCTGGTCGCAGCCGTGCTGTCGACCCAAGCCCAAGCCGAACCAGACACGGTGCGCATCCCCACGCACCACAACTACCAAACCCTCATCGCCCGCATCGAGACCGCGATCGCCAACCACAAGATGAACCTCGTCGCCCGCGCCTCCGCCTCCCAAGGCGCCGAGGCCCGCGGCATCACCATCCCTGGCAACGCGGTCCTGATGGTCTTCCGCAACGACTTCGCGGTCCGCATGCTCAACGCCAGCATCCAAGCCGGCATCGAGGCCCCGATCCGCCTCTACGTCACCGAAACGCCGGACCACACGGCAACCCTGTCCTACCGCACCCCCAGCCAGGTCTTCGCCCCCTACGGAAGCCCGCCGCTCAACGAACTGGCCCGCGAGCTGGACCCGATCTTCGCCGACATCGCCCGCGAGGCGACTGCGCCCTGAACCCGGCGGATCAAGGTGCCGCGGCGTCGGCCGCCGCCCCCCGCTCCATCAGCACCGCCACAGTCTCCGCCCCCAGCAACGCCACGCCCCAGAAGATATACATCCACAGCAACGCGATCGGCACACCCGCCAGCGCCCCATAGATCGCGCCATAAGACGACATCCGGCTGACAAACACCGAAAACCCCAGCTTCATCGCCTCCAGCATCTCCCCCTGTAAATACATGTCCCCCCTCGACCCATTTCAGTAAGGTAAGCAAAGCACAATAAAGTGAATAAAAACAACATCAACCCT
>CAIQQQ010000288.1 GCA_903873995.1 uncultured Rhodospirillales bacterium | reverse complement strand
GTGACTGGAGTTCAGACGTGTGCTCTTCCGATCTAGCTCGGTGTTCTCCTGGGTGATGGCGTTAAGAAAAAATACCGCGATCTGTTGCAAGTAAATGCAAAAGAAGGCGAAAAATTCATGGCCGAGATGTGGTGGTATCGCCGCATGGTCGTGGACGAAACCATGATAAAGTTACAGCGGGACTATAAATTCGTCTGGGGCAGTGTTGGCAGCGACAATCCGGAGAGCGACTACGATCTGACGGTGCGAACGCACGGCGAGAAGGATGGGAAAATCATCTACGACTTCAAGATCGTCAAGGAAGCCAACGATCTGATCTCCGCCGCCACAGGCCTGAGCGCGCCACCGGGTATCCTGTTCGACACCAATCTTTATGCCGAAGCCGCGGCCAAGGCGATGACCGACGAGGAGGCAGCGCAGCCGGCGGCCAAGGCGATGGGGGCGATGAAGGAGCAGGGCCAGGATATCGGCGCGCTGATGAAGCTGCGCCGCTTTATGGAGTGGGACGAATTCGAGGACTACAAAGCCAAGATTCTCAACGCCATCAAGGATCCGGCCGCCCGCAAGGTCGCGCAGAGCCAGTTCGACGAGGCCGATTCGCTCTACTTCGCGGCCCGTTCCGAACAACTTCTGGAGGCGGCCGAGGGGGACGACGCGCTGAAGGCCGAGATCGCGAGCATCCCCGACACGGTGGAGGGCCAGAAGAAGCTGGTCGAACTGGCGGCCCATCTCGAGCATGACGAAACAAAATCCATGGTCGTCAACAACGCCATCTACCTGAAGAAAATGGAGGAGGTCCGCACCCTCGAGGGTCAGTACAACGATGAGCCGGACGTCGAGAAAAAGGCCGCCCTGCTGGCCAAGCTCAAGACATTGCAGGCCGACGCGACCTTCTTCGCAGCCGAAGCCTATCACAGCGAGGGCCCGTTGATGCATGTCGTCAAGGCCGGCCAGAGTAGCAGGCTCGAGGTGGAGGACGAATTCAAAGACCGGCCCGACAACGCCGAAACCAAGGCGGAGAAGGCGAGGGCGATCAAGGCAAAGACAGACGCAAAGCTGGCCGGCATGTCGGCCAACCAGATGCTTCAATCGTTCAATGAGAACCTCGGCGATCTGCTGAAGGATCTGCGGCATTATGCCAGCGAGCCGTTCCCAGGTCTCGGCTTCTATCGCTCGTCGAAATACATCGAGCGCATGTGCGATGCGGCGATGCTGCTCGCAAGCAAGCTGCCGGCGTCAGACCAGGAGGTGCTTGCGGGCATCAGCCTCGGCGGCAAGAAGCCGAACGATGTGAAAACCGCGGTCGGCGGCCTCGTGGAGATCCGGGGCGACAAGAAGAGCATAGAGCCGAGCGACGCGGAGACGGCGCGCTTCGCGCGAGAGGGCACCACGTTCGACGCCGAGGCGGAGAAACAGGCCTATGCCGTCGAGGAGATGAGCAAGGTGTTTCCCGGGGTCACGACCCTGCCGGATCTGGCCAAGGTGATCAGCGCCTTCGGCCAGGAGATCAACGGCGCCGTGCGATCCGCCATCGCGGCCGAGATGACGGCGGCAGACCCCAGATCATATTTCGCGGCAACGGCAACGGCACGGGCTTAGAGCTTGCCAGACAATGATTGCCGCGGATCGCGATGTCGAACAGCCCCGAAGCAACGGGTGACATCGCGCCGCCCGATTTATCGTCTGATTGTTGCGTTCTGAATATCGTAAAATTCCGATCCATAACAATGTCCATGCTAGGTTAGTTCGGCTGCACAGAAAGGATCCTTTCGCCAATGATTTCATCGTTTCGCCTGTCGGCTGGTCTCGCATTGGCCGGTTTCATGTGCATGACGTCGCCGGGATGGGCCGACACCCAGACCGACGCGATCGCCGCGCGCCAGGTCAACCAGAAGGTCATCGGCGAGCTCGCCGACACCCTGCGCAAGGCCGCCGCCGCCAACACCCCCGTCGCCAGCCTCGCACCCCAGACCACCGAACTTGCCGAACGCGCCCATCGCCAGGCGGCCCTGTTTGCCCTGAAGACCGACGCCATCGGCAACAGCAAGTCCAAGCCCGAAATCTGGACCCAGCCGGAGGCCTTCGCCGAGGCGTCGGCCCGCTTCGTCGCCGCAGCCGACAAGCTGGACATGCTGGCCAAGGCCGGAGACACGGCCGGGTTCGCCGACCAGCTCAAGATCACCGGCGGGACCTGTGGCGCCTGCCACCGTGAGTTCCGCAACCGCTGACAGCCGAGGCATGGCCGTCTCTCGCGGCCATGCCCGCCAACGCGCGGGGCTGAACCGGGCCCGAACGCGGCCCCCGCCTGCCATGTAGAACGCGCCGCTACGGGCTTTGAGAAGCTTGCGCGCGGGCTTGCCATAAACGTTGAGCCAATTTTCGCACCAACGAAGCCTGCACGATTCCGCGCCCCCATTTCACCCGTGCGGCATCTCCCTCGTCGTCGCGATCACCCTGAAGCAGCCCGGACTCACAAAACGATCTGGATCGACGCGCGCCGCCAGCGTGGCGCTGTGCGCATGGTCGCCCCCTCCATGGCCCGTCGCTCTATCACGGCGTTGTGAGCCAATCGCTGCGTGAAACCACGCAGTAAGTTGAACCGGACTGCAATTCCAGGTTGCGCAAATGGGCACATACACCTATACATCATTTGTGAATGACGCGGCGGGTCACTGCTTGCCTCGCCGCAAGATCATCGGTCCGTTGACTGATACACCTTCGTCTTGACCATCGATCCGGCCAGCCTCGATGCTTGCCTCGACTGGAATACGGTGGTTTCTGTCAGGCAGATCAACCCTCTGCCACCCTTACCGACACGACTCCATTGCTTGAAACAAGAGTGCAGGAACCGAGCCGCAGTAGCCCAGCCAGCCGGGACTGACATCGGGCCGCCACACGGGCGGCCATGTCCCGCATCAGACCCCGCCTCGCCCATCAGCAACGACCCGCAGCCCAGACCCAACATCCGCCGCTTCAGCAAAGCGGCGGCATCCCATCCGCTCGCCCGAAATCCCGCGCCGATGCGGGGCCGGTGGCGCTTGTCCTGAAGCCTGGACGCCAAAGCGTCCAAATCAAGCATGGTGAAATCGTGTCCGCAGTGCCCCCCGTCGCCACTCTTCGCATGACCTTCTACGACGAGTTCAACAGCTTCACCTCCAGTGCCGACGGCAGCACCGGCTGGATGACCACATACCCCTATGGCGGTGCCGCGGCCTACACCCTGGCCGCCAACCACGAGGCACAGTTCTACGGCAGCCCAGCCACCGGCCAGAACCCGTTCTCAGACGCGAACGGCGTGCTCACCATCAGCGCCACGCCCTCCAATGGCGATAATTCGCTGGGCCTGCCCTACGATTCCGGGCTGATCACCACCGACAAGAGCTTCTCCCAGACCTACGGCTATTTCGAGGTCCGCGCCGAGCTGCCGCAGGGCCAGGGGCTATGGCCGGCGTTCTGGCTGCTGCCCGCCAGCAACGTCTACACCTCCGAGCTCGATGTGTTCGAACAGCTCGGCAACGACCCGACCAAGATCTATTCCACAGTCCACGGCACCACCAACGGCGTCTGGGGTGCGAACTCCCAGGCTTACACCGTCGCCAACACCGCCACAGGCTTCCACACCTACGGCGTGGACTGGGAGGTCAACACCACGACCTACTACATGGATGGTGTGGAGACCGGCTCGGCGCCGACGCCCACCAGCATGAACTCGCCGATGTTCATGCTGCTCAACCTCGCCGTCGGCGGCGCCGGCAGCTGGCCCGGCGCGCCCTCCGCCGCCACGATCTTCCCCGCCAACATGCAGATCGACTACGTCCACGCCTACGCCACTGCCGGCACAACCTTCGTGGGTGGCCCCAGCTCGATTGCCACCGGCACGCCAACCATGCCCGTTGTGCTGCCGACCGAGACCCTGCTGCTCGGTATCTCAGAGGATTCCTATCTCGGTGACGCGCAATATCAGGTGAGCGTCGATGGCGTTGCCACCGGCGGCATCCTCACCGCCAGCGCCTCCCACGCGCTCGGCCAGTCAAAGACCGTCTCGATCACCGGCGCCTGGGGCACCGGGCCGCACGTCGTCTCGGTGAACTTCCTCAACGACCTCTACGGCGGCTCTCTGTCGGCGGACCGCAACCTCTACGTCGACGCCCTGTCGCTCGGCGGCGTGTCGGCCACCAACGCGCCACAGGCGCTGCTGGGCAACGGCGCCGTCGCCTTCGCCGTCGCGGCCCAAGCCGCAACAGCCACCACAACCGTCACAGCCGCATCCCCCCCCGCCACCTCCCCGCCCGCTACCTCCCCCCCTGCCACCTCCCCCCCTGCCACCACTCAGACAAACCCGCAGACCCTGCAATTGATGGTCTCCGAAGACGCCTATCTCGGTGACGCCCAATACCAGGTTGCGGTGGACGGCGTGCTGCAGGGCGGCATCCGCACCACCACAGCCAGCCATGCGGCCGGCCAGTCGGACACGGTGCAGATCACCGGAAACTGGGCCACCGGCGCGCATAGCGTCGCGGTCACGTTTCTCAACGATCTTTATGGCGGCTGGAACGTCGGCGACCGCAACCTCTATGTCGACGGACTGTCGGTCGGCGGCGTCTCGGCCACCAATGCGCCACAGCCGCTGATGGGCAATGGCACGGTGCTCTTCGCTGTGCCGGTTGCGGCCCCTGTTGCGGCCCCAGTCGTGGCACCGATCGTGGCACCGATCGTGCCACCCCTGGCGACCCCGTCGACAGGCACGCTCGTGCTGGCGGTGTCCGAGGATGCCTGGCAGGGCGACGCGCAGTATCAGGTGACGGTGGACGGCATCGCTGCAGGCGGCGTGCGGACCGCAACCGCATCGCACCAGGCTGGCCAAAGCCAGACGGTCTCGATCAGCGGCAACTGGGGCGCCGGCCCGCACACGGTAGGGGTCAACTTCCTCAACGACGCCTATGGCGGCTCGGCGTCGGCGGATCGCAACCTGTATGTCGATCAGCTCTCGCTCGGCTCAGGTGTGGCGATCGGCGCGCCGCAGGCCCTGCTCGGCTCCGGGAACGTGAGCTTCCTGGTGCCCGCGTCCCTGGTGCCAGCGATGGTCGTGACGCCCCCGGTCGCGGGCGATCTGGTCCTGAACCTGTCCGAGGATGCCTATCTGGGCGACGCGCAGTTCAGCGTGGCCATATACGGCAAGCAGATCGGCGGCGTGCAGTCGGTCACGGCGCTGCATGCCAATGGCAGCTTCGAGGCGTTCGGCTTCACCGGCGCCCTCAGCGTCGGCACCCATGACGTCGCGGTGACGTTCCTCAACGATCTCTACGGCGGCTGGAACACCGGCGACCGCAACCTTTACGTGAATGGCGCCACCGCCGGCGGCGTCGCGGTCGCGGGAGCGTCCTCGGCGCTGATGTCGAACGGTACCAATCACTTCACGGCGGCGTTCGCAGGCTGACACTATAAAGAAAGTATAGTATTCCCGTCGCCTTTGTTAATTACGTTGGAAAGACCCTGATCTAAAGCCGCTGCCAAGCGTCAAGGATCAGGGTCAATGCCACAACTTTCGCTTGTTGGATATCACCTCAGCTACGATGACGAGTTCAGCGATCCCGCCGCCTTCCAGACATCGGCCAATGGCACGGTTGGGTTTCGAAATCAGTATTACTTTGGCCGAACAATCCTGCCGAACGCCGAGGCGGAGTACTACGTCGATCCGAACAACCCGACCTCCGGCGACCCCAACCCGTTCTCGGTCGCGAACGGTGCGCTCACCATCACCGCACAGAAGACCCTGCCAGGCGGCCAGGCCGGCGGGCTGCCCTACACCTCGGGCCTGATCAGCACCGACGGCAGCTTTTCGCAGAACCAGGGCTACTTCGAGATCCGCGCCCAAACGCCGGATGTGGCCGGCTTCTGGTCCGCCTTCTGGATGCTGCCGGACGGCACCAGCGGCTATCCCGAGCTCGATGTGCTGGAACAGCCAAGCCTCGGCTCGTCCGGCCAGTACTGGTCCTATGCCAATTTCAGCCAGACCGATAAGGGCGGCGGCTTCAACGAGGCCAATGTCGATCTGTCCAAGGGCTACCACACCTACGGCCTGCTCTGGACCGCGACCACCATCACCTTCTATCTCGACGGGCTGGAAGTGGGCGGCCCGGTTCTGGTGCCCGCGTCCTACACCGCGAAGATGTATCTGATCGCCAATCTCGCCGTGGGCGGCAACGGCAGTTGGCCGGCGCCCCCCACCGGTGCCACCACGGCGTCCTATTCGATCGACTACATGCGCGCCTATTCCGCCGATCCCACCGTGCCAACCGTTACTCTGCAGCCCATCTCCTCGCCGGACGGCGTCAACACCACGCCGGTCTACACAGCGCCCGTGATCCCGACCCAAGCGGCGATCGGCACCGGGCCGGACGTGGTGGTGCTGAACATCTCCGAGGATTACTACCAGGGCGACGCCCATTTCACGGTCAGCATCGACGGCGTGCAACAGGGCGGCGTCATGATCGCGCTGGCCGATCACGCCTCGGGCCAGTCGCAGGCCTTCACCTTCGATGGCGACTTCACACACACCTCCCACGTCATCACCGTCGATTATCTCAACGACACCGGCATCGCACCCGGGCTGGACCGCAACGTCTACGTCAACAACGCCACGCTGAACGGTGCCGCGATCGTCAACAGCACCCTCGGCCTCTACAACTCGGGCAGCCAAGGCTTCGTCATCCCGCTCCAAACCACACCCCCGCCGCCAGCCACGCTCGACACCCTGATCCTTGGGATCTCCGAGGACGCCTATTTGGGCGACGCGACCTACCAGGTCGCCATCGACGGCGTGGCGGTCGGCGGTGTGCGCACCGCAAGCGTGCTGCACAGCACCGGCCTGTCCCAAAGCGTCGCCATCACCGGCGCCTGGGGCGCCGGTGCCCACAGCATCTCTGTAACGTTCCTCAACGACGCCTATGGCGGCTCGTCCAGCATGGACCGCAACCTGTATGTCGATTCCGCGACCTTCGACGGCGTCGCCGCCGCCGGCGCGCCGGCGACGCTGCTGAGCGACGGCACGTCGTTCTTCGTGGTCGCCGCGACACCCGTGACTCCGCCCGTCACTCCGCCCGTCACCCCGCCCGTCACGCCTCCGGTCATCCCCCCGGTCACACCTCCTGTCACCACAGCCGACACCCTGGCGCTGACGATCAGCGAGGACGCCTATCTGGGCAACGCCCAGTTCACCGTCTCCATCAACGGCGTCCAGCAGGGCGGAACCCTCGTGGCGACCGCAGCCAACGCCACGCCCTACACGCCCCTGCTGGCCCAGTCGCAGGTGTTCAACTTCACCGGCAGCTTCACCGGCACCAATATCGTCACAGTGAACTTCCTCAACGACCTCTACGGCGGCTCAAATTCAGCCGACCGCAACCTCGATGTCCTGGGCGCCACCCTCAATGGAGTGGCCATCGCAAACAGCGCGCTCACCGAAAACTCCGGCGGACCGCAATCCTTCCTCTTCACCGGCGCCACCGCGGCCGCAACGATCCCCGTAACCCCAGCCCCCCCCCGCCGAGCCCCTATGTCCCCGCCGCTGACCCCTCCTTTCCGCCCCGGCCCTCGGGGGTGCCCCGGCCTACCTG
>CAIQQQ010000287.1 GCA_903873995.1 uncultured Rhodospirillales bacterium | reverse complement strand
CTGGAAGCGCGGTTGCATCGGGCCACGGATTCACACCGTCTTTCAGCCACTGGCAAGTGAGCGGCCAAAAATCGTCGCGATGACGGTCATGAAACAGGCTGAAATGGCCAAGCACCGCGTGCCCCAGCGAACCCGGCGCGATCCGGTGCACCAGCCGGTCAGCTCCCGTGTAATAGCGCAGCGTGCGCGCCATCGCAGCCTCAGTGGCGAATTCATCATCCGTCGCGGCCAAGGCCAGGATGGGCGCACGGACCGCGGCGAACCGGGCCGCGACATCGGCCGGAAGATCGGCGCCGCGAAAGCTCCACTGATGCGCCACACCCTTCGGCAGGTCTTCGAGCCATCCAATGCGGCCACCAGGGAACATCCCCACCATCGCCGTCACCGCCGGCATCACCACATGCCACCGCAACACCAGCCGCGCGCGCCGATGCGCCGCATAGTCCCGCCAATAGGCATATTGCGCCCCCACGGTCAGAATCCGATCGACCCGCCGCGCCTGGCCCGCAAGCCCCACCAGAAACCCGCCGATGCTGTGCCCAACGACAACCAGCAGCCCCGCCGCATCGCGCGCCCGCGCCCAGCCGATCGCCGCATCGAAATCCAGCGCACCCCAATCATCCCAGGTGATGCCCGAACCGCGCAGCCGGGCCGGGCGCGAGTCGCCGATGCCGCGATAATCGTAGGTCAGCACGTCAAACCCCTGCCCCGCCAGGAAACGCGCATAGCGATGATAATACCGCGCGCGCACCCCGGTTGCGGCATTGACGATGGCGGTGCCGAGCCGTCCAGCCGATGCCGGCCAAAGCTGCCCCGCCAGGCCAAACCCGTCAGCGCAAACCAACCGAACCGGCTCCATCCCCGCTACCCGGCCGTCTCCACCACACAGGCCCGGCGCTCGGCATAAAGCGCCATCCGCCTCACCGACGCGGCGCTCGGCGCCCGCACCCCCACCGCCGCCTCATATGGCGGCAAGCTCGCCACGTGATGGCACGCCACCAGATGACCTTCCTCCAGCTCGACCGGCGGCGGATCATCGGTCCGGCAGACATCCGTCGCAAACGCACAACGCGTGTGAAACCGGCAGCCCGAAGGCGGGTTCAGCGGGCTCGGAATATCCCCGCCCGGAATCGTCCGCGCCACCCGCCGATGCGGATCGGGCCGCGGAATCGCCGACAGCAAGGTGCGCGTGTAAGGGTGGCGCGGATTGGCAAACAGCGCATCCTTCCCGGCGATCTCCACGATCCGGCCGAGATACATCACCGCCACCCGGTCGGCCATGTGCTTCACCACCGCCAGATCATGCGCGATGAACAGATACGACAAGCCAAGCCGCGTCTGCAGGTCTTTCAGCAGGTTCACCACCTGCGCCTGGATCGACACATCCAGCGCCGACACCGGCTCATCGCACACCACCAGAGACGGCTCGACGGCGAGCGCCCGAGCGATCCCCACCCGCTGCCGCTGCCCACCCGAGAACTCATGCGGAAACCGCGTCGCATGATAATCCGACAGGCCCACCAGCTTCAGCAGCTGAGACACCCGCGCCTTGCGCGCCGCCGCATCGCCGATCTCATGAACGATCAGCGGCTCCTCCAGAATATCCCCCACCGTCATGCGCGGATTGAGCGAGGCGAACGGATCCTGAAACACGATCTGCATCTTCCGCCGCAGCCTGCGCAGCGGCGCGCCGGTCATCTCGGTGATGTCCATCCCCTCGAACCGCACCACCCCCGCGCTCGGCTCGATCAGCCGCAGCACCAGCCGCGCGGTGGTGGACTTGCCGCAGCCGCTCTCCCCCACCAGCGCCAAGGTCTCCCCCCGCGCCAGCCGGAACGAAATGCCGTCCACCGCCCGCACCGTGCCGATGGTGCGCGAGACCACCAGCCCACGCTTCATCGGATACAGCTTCGCGAGGCCCTCAACCTCCAGGATGGCAGCGCTCATGACAGCGCCTCCACCAGGGATTCGACCGGCGCGTGCAGACACGAGACCTCATGCGAAGGCCCGATGTCGCGCAACGCCGGCTCGGTGATCGCACAGGCCGAGGTCGCAAACACACACCGCGGATGAAACCGGCACCCGCTCGGCAGCGCGAACGGCGGCGGCACCGCGCCCTCGATCGCCAGCAGCCGCTCGCTGCTCTCCTCCAGCTTCGGAATGCTGCCCAGCAGCCCCAGCGTATAAGGATGCTGCGGATCATCGAATATGTCGGTACCGGACGCCCGTTCCACCACCCGGCCGGCATACATCACCGCCACCTCGTCCGCCATCTCCGCCACCACACCGAGATCATGGGTGATCAGAATGATCGCCATGCCCGATTGTGCCTGCAGATCGCGCAGAAGATCCAAAATCTGCGCCTGAACCGTCACATCCAGCGCCGTCGTCGGCTCATCCGCAATCAGCAGATCCGGATCGCACGCCAACGCCATCGCAATCATCACCCGCTGCCGCATCCCGCCCGACATCTGGTGCGGATACTCATCAAGCCTGCGCGCCGCCGCCGGAATCCGCACCCGGTCCAACGCCTTGATCGCCCGCGCCCGCAAATCCGCCTTGGACGAAGCCCGGTCATGCGCCCGCATCGCCTCGGTGATCTGATCCCCCACCGTGAACACCGGATTGAGGCTCGTCATCGGCTCCTGAAAGATCATCCCGATCCGCCGCCCGCGAATGTCCCGCATCGCCTCCGCCGCCAGACCCGCCAGATCCTGTCCGTCAAACATCACCCGCCCCGCCGAAATCCGCCCCGGCTGCGGCACCAGCCGCATCACCGACAGAGACAGCATGGACTTCCCGCACCCGCTCTCCCCCACAATCCCAAGCGTCCGCCCCCGCGCCACACGCAACGACACACCATCCACCGCCGCAATCGGGCCGTTGGCAGTTCGGAACGTCGTGCGAAGGCCCTCAATCGAAAGCAACGGTTCTGACAAGGCAATCATCCACCCGATACGAAACCCAGACTGTTCACGCCCAGCGTGATGCGGTCAAGCAAACGCCGGGCCGGGCGTGCGGGTGGGGTGGAAGCAAGCAAGATTGGGCTCCGCCCAAACCCGCCGTCGTGCGTCAGCACGCGTGCGCGTGACGGCAAAGCCCTTGGAACCCATTCCATTTAAGTCTCTCTGACAGAGGGGGCATATCCGACGGTTCTAAGGATCGTCGGGT
>CAIQQQ010000286.1 GCA_903873995.1 uncultured Rhodospirillales bacterium | reverse complement strand
TCACGAACGTATCCTTGCCGACTGCCTTCCCAGACTGAATCGTCTCAGCCACTTTGGCGGGATCCTGTACCTTCAACAGAAGCATCCCTCCCATCTGGTGCCGCCATCTTCCTCTGCGTGCTCTCCTTCAACCTCGTCGGCGACGGCCTGCGCGACGCGTTGGACCCGCGGGGGAAATGAGGAAGGCCAGGGGCTCTGCTCCTGGCCTTCCTCACCCCTCCTCGTGCCAGGTCCGCCGGTCGCGTTCGAGGAGGGCGATGGAGGCGGTGGGGCCCCAGGTTCCGGCGGTGTAGGGTTTGGGTGGGTCTGGGTGTGTGGTCCAGGCGTCGAGGATGGGTTCGATGAAGGTCCAGGCGGCTTCGACTTCGTCGCGGCGCATGAACAGGGTCTGATTGCCGCGGACGACGTCCATCAGGAGGCGTTCGTAGGCGTCTGGGTTTCGGGTGGCGAAGACGTCGGCGAAGCTCATGTCCAGCGGCACCTGACGCAGGCGCATGCCGCCCGGTCCGGGGTCTTTGATCATCAGGCAGAGTTTCACGCCTTCGTCGGGCTGCAGGCGGATGACGAGACGGTTGGCGGCGATTGGGCCGGCGCTGGAGTCGAAGACCGAGTGGGGGATGGGGCGGAAGGCCACCATGATTTCTGAGACGCGGGTGGGCAGGCGCTTGCCGGTGCGCAGGTAGAAGGGCGTGCCGGCCCAGCGCCAACTGTCGATATCGACGCGCAGGGCGGCGAAGGTCTCGGTGCGGCTCTCGGTGTTGCCGAGCTCGTCGAGATAGCCGCGCACGGGGCCTGAGGCAGCGGCGCCGGCGCGATACTGGCCGCGCACGGTGAGCTCGGCCACCCGGTCGCCGGTGATGGGGGTGAGCGATTTCAGCACCTTGAGCTTTTCATCGCGCACCGCGTCGGCCGAGAGGCGGGTGGGGGGTTCCATGGCGACGAGGCAGAGGAGCTGGAGGATATGGTTTTGCACCATGTCGCGGAGCGCGCCGGCGGTGTCGTAATAGCCGGCGCGGGTTTCGAGGCCCAAGGTTTCAGCGACGGTGATCTGCACATGATCGATATGCGCCGCGTTCCACAGCGGCTCGAACAGGGCGTTGGCAAAGCGCAGCGCCATGAGGTTCTGGACGGTCTCTTTGCCCAGATAGTGATCGATCCGGTAGATGCGCTCCTCGGGAAACACGGCGCCGATCGCGTCGTTGACGGTGCGGGCGGAGGCGAGGTTTTTGCCGATCGGTTTTTCCACGACGATCCGGGCATCGGACGCGAGCCCATGTCGCCCGATGCGCTCGCAGATCGGGCCGAACAACTCGGGCCCGGTTGCGAGGTAGAACACCCGGATGCGCGGGCTGCCGGCGAGGGTTTCGGCCAGCGCCGTCCAGCCCTCGTCGCCGGTGGCGGTGACCTCGAGATAAGACAGCCGCTCCTCGAACCGCGCCAGCGCCTCGTCATCCATGGGCCCGGCATGCTGTGCCAGGGCCTCATGCGCGAAGCCACGGTAGTCGGCGTCGCCCATGCTGCGGCGCGAGGCGCCGATGATGCGTGAGCCAGGCGCGATCTGGCCGGCCTCGTCACGGTGATACAGGGCGGGGATCAGCTTGCGCGCCGCCAGATCGCCCGTGGCGCCGAACACCACCAGGTCGAACGGTTCCACCATGATGGTGCGTGGCGCCATCAGGCAATGCTCGGGTGAGAGCGGTGGTCCGGCATCGCGTGAGCCTGCCGCGTGAGTCTTGAGTGGACAAAAGACATGCTGGCCTCGCTGCAGAGCGCTTTGAGATTGGCCATCGGCATTGGCGATGTCCAGGCTGCGGATTGCGCGGCACGATTTTTCTCGCTTGCATGTCAGGTGCGTGAATGTGGCATGGACTCTCGGTAATGCCCGCCTCGCCGTGGCCATGCACAGCGGTCATGATCGATCCAATAATCGCCACAGGGAACACGCCATGGCAGATACGTTCAGGGATATCGGCACCATCCAGGACTGGCACGGCCATATCTACTACGATCCCGAATCGACCCGCGCAGCCGCCGAGGCGGTGCGCAATGCGATCGCAGACGCATTTCCGGAGGTGACGCTGGGGCGCTGGCACGATGCGCCGGTGGGGCCACATACAGTGGCGATGTATCAGATCGCCTTCCCTGTGGACCAGTTCCCCCGCTTCGTGCCCTGGCTGGCGCTCAACCGCCATGGCCTGGCCGTGCTCGTGCACCCCAACACCGGGCGGCAGCGCGCGGATCACATGGTGCATGCGATGTGGCTCGGTGCCATTCTGCCGCTTAAACCGGAGGTACTTCCGGAATGAGGGAAAGGTCTTGCAGACCATGCTGAAGGATATCCGGGCGATCCTGATCGCAGCGATCGCGTTCAGCGGGGAGCCGTTGGTGCTGTCTGACCCGTCCAAGCCGGACAATCCGCTGATGGCGGTCAACGAGGCCTTCCTGCGGCTCACCCAATACCAGCGTGACGAAGTCATTGGCCGCAACTGCCGCTTCCTCCAGGGGCCCGAGACCGACCACGCCACCACGCGCCGGATCGGGCGCCGTGTCGCCGATGGCGGCGGATGCATCGAGTGGGTGGTAAACTACCGCAAGGACGGAACGAAGTTCTGGAACCTGCTGTTCATCTCGCCGGTTCATGACGACGGCGGGAACCTTGTGGCCTTCCTCGGCAATCAGCTCAACATCACCAACGGTGTGCCGGCCTGGGTCGGCGATGTCCGCCGCGGCCATGCGGCGATGCCACAGCCGGTGTGCGAGGGCTTCCAGGCCTTGCTGCAGGAGATGGCGCAGGCCATGGCGATCTCGGCTGACCGAGGCGAGGCTCCGCTCGATGATGCGCGGCTGCGCGCCATGGCGCGGCAGCTGTCGATCCTGGCCACGCGCCTTGATCCACCCCCAGCCGACGAGCTGCGCGTGATCGGGTAGGGGGTCCCCATTCCCGGACGCCCCGCGCCAGTCAGATCACCCGGGTCGCCGGGCTCTGGCCCGCCAGCACCGCATCGATCCCATCCATCGCCAGCATGCCCATCGCATCGCGCGTCTCTGCCGTGGCGCTGCCTAGATGCGGCAGGAGCACCACGTTCTCAAGGGTGAGATAATCCGGGTGCAGCGCCGGTTCGCCGTCGAACACATCGAGCCCTGCCGCCGCGACATGGCCCGATCTTAAGGCTGCGATCAGCGCCACGTCATCCACCAGGCTGCCGCGCGCGGCATTGGCGACGATGGCGCCCCTCGGCAGATGTGCGATGCGCTCGGCGTTCAACCAGTGGCGGGTCTCAGCTCCGCCGGGCGCGTTCAGAGAGAGCACGTCGCAGAGCGGCAGGAACGTGTCCCAAGTGTCGTGATAGATGGCGCCCTGGGCGCGCTCGGGCGGCAGGTAGCCGCGGTTGAGGTAATGCACCTTCATGCCGAAGCCGTGGGCCATGCGCGCCACGGCCTGGCCGATGCGGCCCATGCCGAAGATGCCGAGGCGGCGCCCGGAGATCTGCGTGCCCAGCATCTGCGTCGGCGCCCAGCCGGTCCAGGCGCCGGCGCGGACCATCCGCTCGCCTTCGCCGGCGCGGCGCGCGGCGGCCAGGATGAGCATCATGGTGAGCTCGGCGGTCGCTTCGGTCAGCACGTCCGGCGTATTGACGACGGCGATGTTGCGGGCGGCGCAGGCCGCAAGGTCGATATGGTCGGTGCCGACGCTGAACGTGGCGATGACGCGAACGGTGGCGGGCAGCTTCGCGATCGTATCGGAATCCATGCGGTCAGCGGGGCAGCACAGCACGGCGTCCGCCCCCGTGGCACCTTCGAGCAGGCTGGCCTGGGTGGTGCGCTGATCTGCCGGATTGAGCCGAGCCTGGTACGTCTCAGCCGCACGGGCCTCCACGGCGTCAGGAAGGCGGCGGGTGACCAGCAGGATGGGTTTGCTCATGGCGTGTTGTGCCGATCTCGATCGTTGGCCAACTGTGCGCGGGGGCGAGGATTGCTCCGGCGGGGAAGGCGGGGTTTCATGTGTCTCCCCGTATTGCGACACATCCGGACTGGCAAGCGGGGACGGAGATCTTCATGTCGATTCTGGCCCAGCAGACCCGCCTTGCCGTCGATATCGGCGGCACCTTCACCGATCTGGCGCTGGAGCATGCCGGCGGGCGCGTGACCGCCAAGGTGCTGACGACGCGGCACGCGCCGGAGGCGGGGGTCCTGTCGGGGGTCGCGCAGATCCTGGGGCAGGCGGGGCTCGTGCCTGCGGACATCACCTTGTTGCTGCATGGCACCACGCTGGCCACCAACGCCATCATCGAGCGCAAGGGCGCGCGAACGGCGCTGATCACAACCGAGGGCTTCCGCGACGTCCTGGCCTTGGGCAACGAGAGCCGATACGACCAGTACGACCTCAACATTCGGCTGCCGCAGCCGTTGGTTCCACGCCATCTGCGCCTTACGGTGGCGGAGCGGACGGACAACATCGGCGCTGTTCTGCTGCCGCTCGATCCCGCGCAGGTGCGAGCCTTGGTGCCGGTGCTGCAGGCCGAGGGCGTGGAAAGCATCGCCGTCGGGTTTCTGCATGGCTTTGTGAATCCGGCGCATGAGCGGGCGGTGCGCGACGTTCTGGCCCACGCTTTGCCGGATATGCCGGTGTCGCTGTCTTGCGAGGTTTCTCCCGAGATGCGGGAGTGGGAGCGGTTCTCGACCACGGCGGCCAATGCCTATGTCCAGCCGCTGATGCAATCCTATCTTCGCCGGCTGGAGGCGGGGCTGCAGGCGATGGGCATGACGGCGCCGGTGTTCCTGATGCTGTCCGGTGGGGGGCTGACGACGATTGACCAGGCGTGCCGGTTTCCGATTCGGCTTGTCGAGTCGGGGCCGGCGGGTGGGGCGATCTTCTCGGCGAGTGTCGCCCGCGCCATGGGGCTCAACCGGGTGCTGTCGTTTGACATGGGCGGAACCACGGCGAAGATCTGCCTGATCGACGATCATCGCCCGCAGACCTCGCGCAGCTTCGAGGTGGCGCGCGTCGGCCGTTTCATGAAGGGGTCCGGTCTGCCGTTGCGGATCCCGGTGATCGAGATGGTGGAGATCGGCGCCGGCGGCGGGTCGCTCGCCCATGTCGATGCGCTGGGGCGGATCAATGTCGGCCCCGAATCGGCCGGCGCAGACCCGGGGCCTGCTTGCTACGGGCGCGGCGGCGCCCATCCGGCGGTGACGGACGCCAATCTTTTGCTGGGCCGCTACGATCCTGCGCGGTTTGCCGGCGGCACCGTGACCCTGCACACCGAGGCGGCAGAGGCCGCGATGGCCGCCGATGTCGGTTCTACGCTTGGGCTGGAGCCAACGATGGCGGCACTCGGCGTGGTGGAGGTGGTGGACGAGAACATGGCCAATGCCGCGCGCGTCCATGCCATCGAATCGGGCAAGACCTATGACGGTCGCACCATGATCGCATTTGGCGGCGGCGGGCCGGTGCATGGCGCCAGGGTCGCGGAGAAGATCGGCATCTCCCGTGTGCTGGTGCCCACCGGTGCCGGCGTCGGCTCGGCGATCGGGTTCCTGCGCGCGCCTGTCGCCTACGAGGTCGTCCGCAGCCTCTATCAGCGCTTCCGCAGCTTCGACGTCGCGGCCGTCAATGCCGTGCTGGCGGATATGGCGGGCGAGGCGGCCGCCGTGGTCGCCTCTGGGAGCTTCGGCGCCGAGACCCATGAAATCCGGCTCGCGTTCATGCGCTATGTCGGTCAGGGCCACGAGATCGCGGTGCCGCTCCCCGCGCGCCCGCTCACGCAGGACGACGTGGCGCTGCTGCGCGCGGCCTACGACGCTGAATACGCCCGCTTCTATGACCGCCCGGTGCCGGGCTCAGACGTTGAGATCATGAGCTATGCCGTGACCATCGCCACCGTCGCTGCCGATATCGCAATGCCGCCGCCCGCTGGTGCGCCTTATGATGCGCAGCCGCAGCGTTTCCAGGCCGTGCGCGACACGGCGACGGGCGAGGTGTCGGATTGGGCAGTGTTCGATCGCACCGGCATGACCGCCGGCGCCAGCCTGCGTGGCCCCGCCATCATCGCCGAGGACGAGACCTCCACGCTGGTTCCACCCGGCTGGTCTGCCTCTCTCACCGAACAATCGAGCCTGCTGCTGATCCGGGAGCCATCCGCATGACCGCCCATCCGCTCGAAGCCATCCAGCGCCAGATCATGTGGAACCGCCTGATCGCTGTGGTGGAGGAGCAGGCCCAGACCATGATCCGCACCGCGTTCTCCACCACGGTCCGCGAAGCGGGCGATCTCTCCGCCGGCGTCTTCGACCTCCACGGCCGCATGCTCGCCCAGGCCGTCACCGGCACCCCTGGCCACGTCAACTCGATGATGGAATCGGTGGGGCATTTCCTGCGCAAGTTCCCGGCCGAAACGATGAAGCCCGGCGATCACTACATCACCAACGACCCCTGGCTCGGCACCGGCCACCTGCACGACCTCACCGTCGTCACGCCCGCGTTCCGCCACGGCCAGATTGTCGCCCTGTTCGCCAATACCGCCCACGTGATCGATGTCGGCGGCCTCGGCATGGGCCCCGAAGGCCGGTCGGTGTTCGAGGAAGGCATCTATATCCCCATCGTCAAATGCTTCGACCAGGGAAAGCCCAACGAAACCTTCTTCGACTTCATCCGCGCCGGCTCGCGCCTGCCCATCGAGCTCGAAGGCGACGTTTACTCCCTCTGCGCCTGCAACGACGCCGGGGCGAAGCGCCTTGTTGCCATGATGGACGAGTTCGTGATGGACAGCATCGATCCCTTGGCCGAGTTCATCTTTACCGCCAGTCACCGCGCGACGCTTGCCGCGATTGCGGCCCTGCCGCAGGGCATCTTCGCCAACGAGATCAGCTCGGATGGCTATGAAGACACCGTTACCTTGCGGGCATCCATGACCATCTCGGCTGACCGCATCGACGTCGACTATGAGGGCACCACCGGCCTGTCCCGTCGCGGTATCAACGTGCCCGCGCCGTATACCCGCGCCTATGCCTGCTTTGGCATCAAAGTTGTGGTGGCACCCGACATTCCCAACAACTGGGCCAGCCTTGCCCCCTTCCACATGCACATCCCGGCAGGCTGCATTCTTAATGCGCCGCGGCCCTACGCCGTCTCCGTCCGCCATGTTGTGGGCCAGTTGCTGCCCGATCTTATGATGGGCTGTCTCCACCAGGCCGTGCCGGATCGCGTCGCCGCCGAAGGCTCCTCCTGCCTGTGGAACCCGCCGTTGCGCGGCGGCGGCGCCGTCAGCGGGCAGGGTACCTCCAACAAGCCTGTGCTCGCCGATTTCGAGGTCATCACCTTCAACTCCGGCGGCACCGGCGCTCGTCTCACGCAAGACGGTCTGGACGGCACCGCCTTCCCATCGGGTGTGCGCACCATGCCGGTGGAAGCCACAGAAAACGTTGCCCCCGTCATCTTCTGGCGCAAGGAACTCCGCCCCGGCAGCGGCGGTGCCGGCCGCACCCGCGGCGGCTTCGGCCAGATCATGGAGATCGGTGGCAAAGGCGACCTCGAGTTCGCCGTCAACGCCGTCTTTGACCGCGTCGCCAATGCCCCCAAAGGCCGCGACGGCGGCCACTCAGGCGCCGGCGGCAAGGTCGAGACCAAATCCGGCCAAACCCTCCGCCCCAAAGGCTTCCAGATCATCCCAGACGGAGAACGCTTAGTCCTCTCGCTCCCCGGCGGCGGCGGCATGGGCGACCCCGCATACCGAGACCCAACCCTCGTCGCCCAAGACGTCCGAGACGGCCTCGTCACTCCAGAATGTGCCCACGAAACCTATAAGGTCGCCCTTAGCCCAACCGGCCAGGTCAACGCCCCCGCCACTGCCGAGCTTCGCGCAGCGATCAAGTAAGGCCGGGGCTTTGCCCTGGACCCACCAGGGGGCTCGGCCCCTTGGCGTGTCCAGGGCAGAGCCCTGGCCTTCCTTTACCGCTTCGAGAACTGGAAGCTGCGGCGGGCCTTGGCCTTGCCGTATTTCTTGCGCTCGACGACGCGGCTGTCGCGGGTGAGGAAGCCGGCGACCTTCAGAAGGCCGCGAAGGTCGGGTTCGAAGTGGGTGAGGGCGCGGCTGATGCCGTGGCGCACGGCGCCGGCCTGACCGGAGAGGCCGCCGCCGTTGACGGTGCAGAACACGTCGAACTGGTTGTAGCGATCGGTGACCAGGAAGGGCTGGGCGAGGAGCATGCGCAGCACGGGGCGGGCGAAATAGACGCCTACGCGGCGGCCATTGACGGTGATGTCGCCTTTGCCGGGCTTGATCCACACGCGGGCGATGGCGTTCTTGCGGCGGCCGGTGGCGTAGGAGCGGCCGAGCGCGTCGCGCTTCGGCTCACGCTTCGGGGCGGCTTCCACCATCGAGGCGGTGGAGACGGCGAGGTCCTTCAGATCCGCGAGGGTGCGGCTGGCGGGGGTCATGGTGTCGGTGCCGGACATGGAATCAGGCCCTCTTGTTCTTGGGGTTCATGGCGGCGACGTCAAGCAGGGTGGGCTTCTGGCCTTCGTGCTTGTGGGCCGGGCCGGCATAGATGTGCAGGTTCTTCATCTGCTTGCGCTGCAGGGGGCCGCGCGTGATCATGCGCTCGACGGCCTTTTCCAGCACGCGCTCCGGATGGGCGCTTTCGAGGCGCTGCCCGATGGTGCGCCCTTTGATGCCGCCGGCGAACCCGGTGTGATAGTAGAACACCGACTGCTCGCGCTTGTTGCCGGTCAGCACGACCTTTTCGGCATTGATGACGACGATGTTGTCGCCGCAATCGACATGCGGCGTGAACACCGCTTTGTGCTTGCCGCGCAGGCGGCTGGCGATGACGGCCGCGAGGCGGCCAAGGACGAGGCCCTCGGCGTCGATCAGGATCCAGTCCTGGGTGACCTCCGCGGGTTTGAGCGAGAGGGTGGTCTTCATCATAAAACGGTATCCTTCACGCCGGCACAGCAGCCGGACCATAAGGCGGCGGGATATGCAGGCTTGGCGCCCCAGCGTCAAGCGTTGTTCTTGTGGTAAGGGGATACCGCAAATCACTCTGTGCTGACCACTCCCGTAAGCCACTGTTTGTGCGGGAGGAATTTTCGGCGGAGGGCGTCGAGCGGAAAGTCACGCGTCGAATGCGTCAGGTCCGGCCTTTATGGTCGACGCCGCGGCGACCTTGGACCCGCCCTGGCGCCGGAGGCTTACGGCATGTGCGCATGTTCGGCGTGATCCAACCATGGGTCGGTCTGCCGTCAGGTCGGTCTGCCGTCAGGTCGCTGCACACCAGCTTCCCGAGACGGCGAGACGGCGAGACGGCGATACGGCTTCACGCGGCACAAAGCTGCGTGGCCGAGCGGGGGGCGACACGATCAGGCCGCCCGTATCCCGGCGACGAATGCACTGACCTCGCTGGTAAGGTCCTCCGCCTGTCGTGATACGTCGCTTGCAGCACCCAGCACCAGGCCCGCGGCGGCGCCGGTGTCATTGGCGGCTTGGTTCACGCCGGCGATGGTGGCTGTCACCTCTTGAGTGCTCGCGGCGGTCTGCAGAACATTGCGGGCGATCTCGGCCGTGGCGGCACCCTGCTCCTCGACCGCGGATGCGATGGTGGACGCGATCGCGTTGATTTCCTCGATTGTCGTGCCGATCGACTGGATGGCGTGGACAGCCTGTCCGGTGGCGTCTTGGATCTGCCGGATCTGGGCGCCGATCTCCTCTGTGGCCTTCGCGGTCTGCCCAGCCAGGTTCTTGACCTCGCTCGCCACCACGGCAAACCCCTTGCCGGCATCTCCCGCGCGGGCCGCCTCAATGGTCGCGTTCAGCGCCAAGAGATTGGTCTGCGACGCGATGCCTGTGATCAACTGCACCACGTCGCCGATCTTTTGCGCACCGTCGGCCAGGGCGCGCACGATCGTGTCGGTCCGTCTTGTGTCCTCCACCGCCTTGCCGGTGATCCGTGCGGACTGGGCCACCTGCCGGCTTATCTCCTGGATCGATGCCGTGAGCTCTTCGGCCGCGGCGGCGACGGTCTGCACCGTCGCACTCGCCTCTCCCGCGGCAGACGCCACCAGCGTTGCCTGATCGTTTGTCTGGGTTGCCGTGGCGGACATGGACTGCGCGGTCATCTTCAGTTCCCCCGCCCCGGACGACAGCAGCGAAACCAGCGTGCCGACCTTTGTCTCGAACGCGTCCGCCGTCTGGTTCATCGCCATCTTCTGCGCCATCGCCGCGGCGATTTTGGATGTTTCTCGCTCCTCGGTCAGCTGTTTAGTGCGGATCATGTTCTCTTTGAACACCTCAACCGCGCCTGCCATTGTTCCGATCTCGTCGCGGCGCCGCTGCTCGGGCACGTCGATTTGGAGTGCGCCGTCTGTGATTTTCCGCATCGCCGCCGCCAAACGGCCGATCGGCCGGGTGATTGACAGACCGACGAGGACCGCCAAAGCGATCCCGATCAGCGCCGATGCGATCCCCGCGGTCAGCACTGTCGTGCGAACGCCGGCACGCGCCGATGCGATCTCCGCCTCAAGCTCCGTCCGCTGCGCTGCAAGTCGTGTGACGCTCTGGGCAATTGCGGCGCGCGCCCTTTCGACGGTCTCGTCCATCTTCACAAGGCTCGCGGACCGCGCCGCCAATGCCTTGCCGAACGCGTCGGTCGCCGGCGAAAGTTCGTCCAGAGATCCTGTGACGGTCCCAATCATCCGCACGAGGCGCGATGTCATCCCGGCCGTGTTGTTTCGCAGTCCGGACAGCTCATCCTTCAATGTCGCGCTCAACGACCGCAACGTCTCCGCTGGCGCAGCGTCGCCGGTCAAAGCGAAGCTTTGCAGCGCCAGGAGCGCGTGTGCCGATTCGGCGACGATCGAGGCGGCAGCTTCCACCGTCTCCCGTTGGGGCGACTTCGTCGCCGCCTGCGCCAGCGACGTGAATCCGGCCTCCAGAGCCTTGCCCGCTTCGAGCAGCGTGCCCGCCGTGTGCCGCCGGGCCACCGAGGCTGCAACCGTCGTCTCAAGCGCACTGCCGACGTTCTTGATGGTCAGAGCCAGTTGGCCGGCCGCGTCGTTGCCGGCGCCAACCTCGGACAGCGATGTTCCGATCGCTGCCAGTGCCACGGTTACCCGTTCGCGGTCGCTGGCCAGATCGGTACGAACGAACTGTGCCAATTCGAGCTGCAGCCGCGACAGATTGGAGTCGATGGCGATGGTCTTTTCCAGGGTTGCCTTTGCCATCACACCGGCAGAGGTCGCCGCTTCGCCGCGATTGTCTGCCCGCCATACCGACACGGCAACGACGGCCTGGAGCAGGATAAGGGCGGCGAAGCCGCCGAATATCCTGGTTTTGATCGAATGGATGAGCATTTTATGTCCCGAGTGGCAATTCGTTTCGAGGCCGGTATGCGAGGCCGGTGTGAGATGCCGGGGTGCGATGCTGCGGCCCCCTGTCATGCACCGATGTCGAGAGATCGCTGCATCGCGCATCGGTGAGATCATTCAGACAGATGGTGCGGCGGGCCAGTTCAGCGCCCGCCGCCTCTGCGCTGTTCGTTGTGAACCATCTGCCTGGACCCGAGCGCGTGTCAGGCGGCGGAGCCAAGCAGGCTCTTCACGCGATCCGCACCGAAGGTCGGTTGCAGGCTTTCGATATAGGGGCGAGCGGCTGCCCGGAAACCGGCCAGATCGACATCCTCGATGATCGTCATCCCAAGGCTCCTGAGACGGCCGAGCCCGTCCTTGGCCGCCACATCGGCGACCTGGCGCGTGACGACGGCACCTTTGCGGGCGCAAGACGTCAAGGCCGCCCGCTGCGCCTCGTTCAGATCTTCCAGCAGGTCCGCCGATGCGATGAAGCCCATCGCGTCGTAGATGTGGCCCGTCAGGGACAGGTATTTCTGCAGCTCATGAAGTTTCGCTGACTCCACGATGGCAATCGAGTTCTGCTGGGCCTGAAACTCACCGCTCTGCAGGGCGCCACGCAGGAGCCCAAAGGCCAGCGGCGCAGCATCGGCGCCGAGCGCCCGCATCCCGTTCAGGACCATAGGGGAGGGTGGCACGCGGAGTTTCAGTCCGCGGAGCTCAGCCACGGTTCGAACGGCGACGTTCGATGTCAGATGCACCAGCCCATTCTCGCCCCAGGCCAGCACCGGAAGATTCTTCGCTCGAGACAGCTCGATGAACTCGGTGCCGATTGGCCCATCAAGGGTCGCCCGCGCATGTGCGACGTCCCGGAAGATGTAGGGGGCGCTGAGAAGGCCGATTTCCGGCATCGCGGTGCTGATTACCGCGCCACCGATAAGCGCGCCATCGACCGTACCTTTGGTGCACCCGGCCATCATGAACAGTTCGTCACCCAACTGCCCGTTGCCGACGATCTCGATCTTCAGGACGCTGCCGATCACCGGGTCCGCAGCGACCGCATCGGCAAATTCCTGACCACCGCGCCCGAAATGAGAATCGACGGCGCCGTTATGACCGAAGCGGACCCGCCGTGGCGCGGCCCGCGCAATGTGCGGCAAGGCCAGAGCGGAGGCGGCCAATCCGAGCATTGCCGCGCGGCGGCTCGTTGCGGCGTAGGGCTTTTGATCGATCATGCTCATGTGGGGTCTTTTCTTGAAATGGACCAGTCGTGCTATTGGTTGTTAAGGCAACTAAGTTAATTTTGTATTGAAGCAGGCGTCTCACGGTGAGAACCGGAATGCTGTTCCTTGCGATGTCAATGTCGGGTCGGACGCCATGCGCGCCGCGCCCGTGACCTGGAGGAGCGATGCGGCAGATCGCCTCGCCACAAGAACCTCCTTCAGGCATCATCGCAGCCTGATGCATCATGGATCCATCGGGAGGAGGCAGACCACCGCGTGCAGACCGCCGCCGATCCCGTTCATGTGGTCGATGCCGCGGCACCCGTGGGCGCCGCGCTGTGCCGGGCGCTGGTGGCGCGGGGCGTGCCGGTGGTGGCGCTGGTCGGCGATATTGTGACTTGGCGCGCGCTGGGGATCGCAGCCGAGGCGCGGGTGGTGGAGATGGCCGATCATTTCAGCCTGACGCTGGCGTTGCGGGATGCGATCCGTGTGGCGGCCTGCGGCCCTCCGCTCGGCGTGAAGGCGCTGCTCGGCGCTGCGCCGGACGATGCGCTCTATGTGTTGCTGGGCAGTGCTGGCCGTCATTCAAGCTGGCCGGACGATGTGGGGCTGGCGGCGATGGAGGCCGAGCGGGTGTTTCTCGGCACCGGCCGGTGCGGCGTGATTTTGC
>CAIQQQ010000285.1 GCA_903873995.1 uncultured Rhodospirillales bacterium | reverse complement strand
TGCGCGTGATCGCGAGGCGCTGCTCATCCAGGCGCACGCTGATGTTGCCCGCCGTGGCCGGCACCCAGCCACGCTGGTCCATGCGCCGGCCGGCCTGGACGATCGCCTCGATCGCCCAGGCCGGCGTCTCTGCCGTCATCCGATCAGCTATGCTTCGCCGTGACCGGCTCGGCCTTCTTTGCAGCGTCCGGCGCCGGAATGGTGCCCGCCGGCTTCTCCGCCGTGGACGCCATCGACTCGTCGCCGTCCTCAGCCATGTTCTTCTTGAACGACTTGATGCCCTTGGCAAAATCGCCCATCAGCCCGCTGACCTTGCCGCCGCCGAACAGCAGCAGGACCACCAGCAGCACCACAAGCCAGTGCCAAATGCTGAAACTCCCCATAATCCCCTCCGAAATCCTTCACGAAGTCATGACATGGCGCACCGTTTCAACAGGCGCAAGCGGCATCAAGCTCAACCATGAGACTGCGCCATCCGGCGCGCGCGCGGGAGAGGGCGGCCGCGGCTGGATTCCAGCGACACACTGGCGGCGATCGGCGTGGTGCGCGTGATGTCATCGCGGGTGGTCGCGATCGGCGGGTGGACGAACCCGAACGCCGCGTAACTGTGAGCGCCGAGCTGGTTGACCGGCGGATACCACACGCGCACCAAGCTCCAGTCGTTGCGCTCGGACACATCGACGACGAGCTGGTCCTCATCGAGCTCGCCCGGGACCCAGTTGGCCTGTGTCACCTGGATCTGTCTGGGGCCCAGCAGGCGCGAGACAACGGACACGTGCCCGGCCGGCAGACGCTGCTCGCGCCGGAACACCAGGGCCGCCCCCAGCACCGGCTGGCTGTCGCGCCGATATTGCCCTGAGGCCTGGTCCCACCAGGAGGCGGCATCGCCATACAGCGCGATGCCGGAGAGTTCGCGGGCGAACGGCGCGCATGAAATTCCCGGATAATGCGGACCCGCCGGAGCGCTGGCGGTGAAGGCTGGCGCGGGCGCGGACCCGCAGGCCTGCAACGCCAGCAGAGCGAGCAACCCGACGGCGCGCAGAACAGAGACATGAGCGGAGTTCATAAGCCCGTATATCAGAAGCTCCGCACACTGCACTGAATTTCAGACGAATTGGTCTGAAGGGCAGATGAACAATCGGCTGCGCAAAGGCGCTGGCCGTTGCTCAGGACCGGGCCGCCGCCAAAGCCGCCAGCGCCATGACCAGCGCCGCCCCAAAGATCGCCTCGTGCCCGCCCACGCCGTAAAGCCAGGCCATCGCAAACCCCGTCACCGTCTGCGCCAGCCCAAACGACGCGGTGCTGACCCGCCAGACGCCGCTTGCCTGCGCTGGCGCGATCTCTCGCGCCCGCGTCAAGGTCAACGCGGTCGACCCCAACGCCGTCGCGCCGGCCAAGACCGCTGAGACCACCAGCGCCGCCAGATCGTGCCGCAGCAGCGGCAACGCAATCGCCACCACCTGCACCCCCATCAAAATCCGCAGCGCCAGCCCGCTCCCCACCCGGTCCGCCAGCCGCCCGAACCCCGCCGGCCCGCTCATCGCGGCCGCGCCATACAGCACCCAGAACGCCGCCCCGGCATCGGTTCCGAGCCCCAGCCCGCGCGCCACGAAATCTGGCCACCACACCATGTGCGCGGTCTGCGCCACCGCGGCCAGGGCGTAGGACAGTACCAGCCAGCCGGTGCGCCCGCGGATGCGCGGCAACACCATCGCCGGCGGCGCCGGAACGTCCGGCCAGATCCGCCAGGAGATCGCGGTCAGCACCAACCCCAGCCCCGCCAGCGCCAGCCACGCGGCCGGCAGCCCCAGCGGCAGCATCGCCGGCACCAGCAGCGCGCCCACAACGATCCCGGTGCCCACGCCCGCGAACACCAGCCCCGCCGCCAGCCCGCGCATCGACGGCGCCACCACCGCCTGCACCGCCGGGCCTGCCAGCACCATCAGCACGCCGCCGGCAAATCCCGCCATCAGTCGGAACGGCGCCAGCCAAACGAGCCCGCCCGGCAGCGCGCACATCGCAAACCCGAAACATGCCACCAGCATCGCCGCGCGCAGAGCCCAGCGCAGCGACAACGCCCGACCGACCGCCGGCCCCATCGCCGCCCCCAGCAGATAGCCCCCAAGGTTGAAAGCCCCGAGCACCCCCGCCTCGGGCCCGCTCAGCACACCGCGCTGCACCATCGCCGGCAGCAGCGGCGCATAGGCGAAGCGCTGCAGCCCGATCCCGGTCATCGTGGCGCAGACACCTGACAGGATCGGCCAGATTGCCTTCATCGCAGCCCCCACACCGCCCAGGACGCCGCAACGCCGGCCACGATCGCCGCCAGCAGATTGCTCGTGGCGATCATCACCCCCAGCGTGGCCGCGCCACCGGCCAGCGACTGCAACCCGCCCTGGATGAGGGACGGCACCACGAAGCTTACGAACAGCGTGCCCGGCACATAGGCCAATGCGGATCGCAGCAACGGGCTCGGCCGGATCTGGCGGAACAGCCAATAGCCGCCGGCCCGGCACAGATAGGTGGCAAGCCCCATCAGCAGGATCGCGAGGGTGGTCATGAGATCAACGTGCATCGGCGGCCCGATCACGCAGCGCGCCGGTGGCGCTGCCGGCCACTGCGCCAGCCACGATGTACCAGAACGTTCCCGGCAGCAGCCAGGCCACCGCGGTCGACACCAGCGCCGCCACGCCCCATGGCACCAGGTCGCGCCGGCCCCGCCACATGCCCGCCAGCATCGACACGAACACCGCGATCGCCGCGAAGAACAGCGGATGCCCCGGCGGCGGCCGCAGCGCCTGCCCGGCGACGTGACCGACAGCCGACGTCACGACCCACACGCCCCACATCGGCAGCCCGCTGCCCAGCAGATAGGCTGCATCCGGCCCACCGCGGTTCATGTCTCGCACCGACAGCGCCCAGTTCTGGTCCGTCATCACGAACAAGCTGAGCCACACCCGCCAGCCGCGAACGCGGTCCAGCCATGGCCCCAGCACCGGGCCCATCAGCACCAGCCGCAGATTGACGATCAGCGCCGCCAGGGTCACGGCCAGCAGAGGCGGCGGATGCGCCCAGATGGCGAGGGCGACCAGTTGCGACGCCCCGGCATAGACAAATCCGCTCATGAACACCGTCTCGCCGATCGAGAGCCCCGCACCTTGCGAGGCGATGCCGGTCACGAGCCCGAACGGGGCCACGCCCAGCAGCAGCGGCACCACGTCGCGCGCGCCGCGCAGCAATCCAGCCCGGGTGAAGACCGCTGGCTGAGTCATGGCTGGCGCAGCCGGATCACGGCGTCCTCCGCCTCGTTGGGCGCCATGCGCAGGGCCTCCAGCGCCACCGTGTGCGAGAACCCGGCCCGCGCCAGCATGCCCAGTGCGCGCATCTCGTCGGGCTCGGCGTCCGGCCGCAGAAACGGGCCGATGCGCCGGCGCCGGGCAAATGCCAGGGCGGCGCCCAGTTCGGTTTCGCTGTCGGTCGGCAGCACGGCGGCCGCCACGTCGCCATCCACCCCGCGGGCCGCCAGATGCGCCGCAACGGCCCGGCGCGACCGCCCGGCCCGGGTGAGCGCGCCGGCCCGCAGCTCGGCGAAGGCTGAGTCATTCACGATCCCGGCCGCGACCAGGCGCCTCGCGACTTCCCGGGCCCAGCCGCGCGACTGCAGAACCAGCTCCGGCTCGGCGTTGGCGGCGCGCGCCCAGCGATCGATCCGCCGGTCCAGCACCCGCACCAGTCCCGCCTCGGTCGCCGAGAACTTCGCCAGATAGGCCACGGCCGCCTCGCGCAACGAGGCCTCATTGGGCTGGGGTCCGGCTGGCTTTGGGTCACGCATGCCCAACGATGCCATGCAGCGCAGCATCCCGCCCGTCACGCGGCGCAGATCCGCCATGCAATCCGCCACCATCCTGCCGTGAGGTTTGACTCACAGCGCCCGCCCGCCTCATTCTCAGCCTTTATCGTTGCGCCTCAATTCCGGGGTATGCCCAACGCTGAAGAGGACAGGATATGATCGCCGCCCTGATGCCCACCTACAACCGCGCTGATCTCGCTTTCGAGCGGGGCGAAGGCTGCTGGCTGTACACGGCGGATGGCCGACGATTCCTGGATTTCGGCGCGGGCATCGCCACCTCCTCGCTCGGCCACGGCCACAAGCACCTCACCGATGCGATCGCCGAGCAGGCGCACAAGGTGATGCACGTTTCCAACCTGTATCGCGTGCCGCAGGCCGAAACGCTCGCCGCGAGCCTGGTGGAGAACACGTTCGCCGACAGCGTGTTCTTCTGCAATTCGGGGGCCGAGGCCAACGAGGGCATGACCAAGATCATGCGCAAGGCCCAGCACGGCAATGGTCATCCGGAACGCTATCGGATCATCTGCTTCGAGGGCGCGTTCCATGGCCGCACGCTCGCCATGCTCGCGGCCACCGGCAACGCCAAATACCTCAACGGCTTCGGCCCGGAGGTGGACGGGTTCGATCATGTGCCGTTCAACAACCTCAACGCGCTGCGTGACGCGATCGGGCCGCAGACCGCCGGCATCATCATCGAGCCGGTGCAAGGCGAAGGCGGCGTGCGCCCCGCCCAGCTGCAGTTCCTGCGTGACCTGCGCGCCACCTGCGACGAGTTCGGGATCTATCTCGGGCTTGACGAGGTGCAATGCGGCATGGGCCGGACCGGCAAGCTGTTCGCCCATGAATGGGCCGGCATCGCGCCAGATGTGATGTCCATCGCCAAGGGCATCGCCGGCGGCTTCCCGATGGGTGCGTTCCTGGCCACGGAGGCGCTGGCGAAGCATCTGTATGCCGGCACGCACGGCACCACCTTCGGCGGCAACCCGCTCGCCTGCGCCGCTGCCAACGCCGTGCTCGACGTGATGCTGGAGGACGGCTTCCTGCCCGAGGTGGACCGCAAGGCCCGCCGCTTCTGGCACGGCCTGGTCGCCATCGCCGCCGAGTTCCCGACCGTGTTCGAGGAGGCCCGCGGCGCCGGTTTCCTCGTTGGGCTCAAATGCGTGGTGCCCAACACCGAGGTGCAGAACGCGTTTGCCGCCGAGGGTCTGCTCTCCGTCGGCGCCGGCGAGAACGCCATCCGGCTGATCCCGCCCTTGGTGGTGACGGACAGTGATATCGACGAGGCGCTCGCCATGATACGCCGCGGCGCACTGCGCTGCCTGCCATCCGATCTCAGCGTGGCCGCGAAATGAGCATCGCAGCCCGCCGCCGTCCCCCCACCGGGGGGGCGGCCACCGGCGAGGAGGCGGAGGCGCCGCGCCACTTCCTGGACCTCGCCGATTTCGACGGCGCGACCCTGCGCCACATGCTCGACATCGCGAGCCACATGAAGCAGGCGGACGCCAATTCCCGGCCGCTTGCTGGCAAGACGATCGCGCTGATCTTCGAGAAACCCTCCACCCGTACCCGCGTCAGCTTCGAGGTGGCGATGCGCCAGCTCGGCGGGGATGTGATCGTGCTGTCGGCCCGCGACATGCAGCTTGGCCGCGGCGAGAGCATCTCCGACACCGCGAAGGTGCTGTCGCGCTATGTGGACGCCATCATGCTGCGGACGGATGCGCATGAGAAACTCGCGGAGATGGCGGAGAACGCGACCGTTCCGGTGATCAACGGCCTCACGGCCGCGAGCCATCCCTGCCAGCTGATGGCCGACATCCTCACGTTCGAGGAACATCGCGGCCCGATCGCGGGGCAGGTGATCGCTTGGTGCGGCGATGCCAACAACGTGGCGCGCAGCTGGATCGAGGCGGCGGCTCGCTTCAACTTCACCTTGCGCATCGCAACGCCGGAGACGGACAAGCTGCCGTCGAAGCTGATCGCCTGGGCCCGTGCGCAGGGGGCCGTGATCGAACTCACCGATGACCCGGCGAAGGCTGTATCCGGTGCGCGCTGCGTGGTGACGGACGCCTGGGTGAGCATGAACGACGACCCGGCCGCCAACCGCCACAACCTGCTCGCACCTTATCGCGTGACGCAGGCGCTGATGGACCAGGCGGCGCCAGATGCGATCTTCATGCATTGCCTGCCCGCCCATCGCGGCGAGGAGGTGGATGCCGATGTGATCGACGGGCCGCAATCGGTGGTGTTCGACGAGGCAGAGAACCGGCTGCATGCGCAGAAGGGCGTGCTGGCGTGGGCGCTGGGGGCTGCGCGGGGGAAGTAGCCTGCGCCGCCCTCAGGCCGGATACAGTTCGAACCGCTCCACGTCCAACACGGTGCCGGCAGCGCCGTATGCCAGAACGGAGATTTGAGCCGTGTCCATCTCCAGGGCGAACGTGGCGTCTGTGCGTGACGGCGTCAGCTGCAGATCAGCGACCTTCGTTATCGAGCTCGCCATGACCACGACCCTCACCGGCTGGTGCGCCCGGCCGACCAGGCGAAGACGCCATAATCCCTGGGTCATGGGCCAGCCTGCGCCGGACAGGAACATCCCGTCCCGCTCGGGAGATTGCGAGCGCCGGCGGCGATCTTGGTCCCCGGCCGGTCTATCTGCTTGGGATGGATCGCAAAGAAGTCGCGCAGCAGGACCAGCCCAGGCTGGGCCGCCATCGCCGCCACATCGCCGATCCGTGCGCCATATAGAATGTCATCCAGCGGGAACAGCCGCGCCATCGGGCCGACGCCATTCAGCGAAAGCGTCAAGCCGTGCAGGAACGAGTTGATCTGTGCTGCATCCTCGGTGGGACCTTCGAGCTTCTCGAACAGCAGCCGGACAGCCGGCGAGCGGCCCAGTACGGCCCGCATGCCACGCAGCACCTGCAACTCATGGCCTTCGACGTCGATCTTGACGATGTCCAACACGATCGGAGCGCGCACATGATCGTCACCATCAGGTCTGAAAACAGCACGTCCTTCCACACGATGCCCGCACAGATGAACATAACGGGATTCGCACAATCGCGCCGGCGCACAGCCAATAGGCGGACATGAAGGGCGGAAACCAGTTGACGGACTGCCCGATCGCCGACTCTTGAAGCTGGATGCCGCTATCCGTGCTCAGCGCGCCCGGGGCGTGGATGGCAATGGCCGCTGCACCCACAAGCACTAGTGTCGTGATTCTGAAATTCGCAGGGCGAAT
>CAIQQQ010000284.1 GCA_903873995.1 uncultured Rhodospirillales bacterium | reverse complement strand
GGCGTAGCCGAAGCAGTTGTGCATCGGCGCTTGGTCGGGACCCCGAAAGAGTGTTTTGAATCAGATATTTATAGAGCCAATCGGTGTCGAAACCTCGCGCCGGTGAACACGTCAACCAGACAAGGACGCCCGGTGCCGGTGGCGTCGCTGCAATCGGGCTACGCCCTTCCTCTGCGACACCCCGAGACAGGCAAATGACGACATCAACCGGCAGAAGATCCACTTATCGAAGCCGAAACACTGTAGCGATCAAGCCAGCCACCTCTCTAGTGGCGCATTGACAGACGTCGGGCGATTTCTGCGGCGGAGACCATTTTCCTGCTCCCTGTTCCGCGTCCTGCCGGGTTAGATTGCCGCCGATGGGAGGCAGCACGCGGTGCGGCTGCTGGATGACAGGGAAAATCGCGCATGGTCAGTCTCTCGATCAACGGTCAGACCCATCGGCTGGACATTGATCCCGAAACGCCGCTGCTATGGGTCATCCGGGAGTGGATCGGCCTCACTGGCACCAAATATGGCTGCGGCATCGCCCAATGCGGCGCCTGCTCGGTGCATATCGACGGTGTGGTGCAGCGATCCTGCTCCATTCCGGCGAGCTCGGTCGAAGGCATGAAGATCACAACAATCGAGGGTCTGTCCGACACGGGCACCCACCCGGTGCAGGTCGCGTGGCTTGCCCATGAGGTTCCGCAATGTGGTTACTGCCAATCAGGCCAGATCATGGCCGCGGCCGCCCTGCTGGCCGAAAAGCCGAAACCGACGGATGCCGACATCGACGAGGCCATGACCAATATCTGCCGCTGCGGCACCTATGGTCGTATCCGCGCCGCGATCCACACCGCAGCCAATGCCGGCAAGGCCTGAGGAGACGATCATGACACGGACATTCGCGCTCGATCGCCGCGCCTTTCTCGCCACCGGTGCCGCCGGCATCTTCAGCCTGACCTGGAGCGTGCCGATGCCGGCCAAGGCCGCCGCCTCCGCCGAAACCGGCAACGCCGTCGGGATCTGGGCCGTCATCCATCCCGATGACACCGTGGTGGTCCGCATCGCCCGCACCGAGATGGGGCAGGGCACGATGACCGGCCTCGCCCAGCTGGTGGCGGACGAGCTGGATGCCGACTGGAAGCATGTCCGCGCCGAATACGTCCCCCCGCACGAGAACCAGGCCAACAGGCGCGCCTGGGGCGACATGTCCACCGGCGGCAGCCGCGGCATCCGCGCCTCGGTCGACTATGTCCGCAAAGGCGGTGCCGCCGCACGCGCCATGCTGATCCAGGCCGCCGCGGCGCGCTGGAACGTTCCTGCACAGGATTGCACGGCCGCTGCCAGCGTCGTCACCCACAAGCCGACAGGCCGGACCTGCCGCTACGGCGAGCTCGCAGCCGAAGCGGCCGCTTTGCCGGTGCCGGCCGACGTCACGGTGAAGAAGCCCAGCGAATGGGTGATCATCGGCCGCGGCGTCAAACGGCTGGACACGGCTCCGAAACTGGCGGGCCAGCTGAAATTCGCAATCGACATCCAGGTCCCGGGCATGCTGAACGCGACCGTCATGCAGTGCCCGGTATTCGGCGGCAAGCTCAAGAGCTTTGACGAAAAGGCGGCTCTCGCCATGCCCGGCGTGCGCCATGTCTTTGCCATTGACGACCAGACCGTGGCTGTGGTGGCAGACAAGTTCTACCAGGCCAAACAGGCCCTGCTGGCCATGCCGATCGAATGGGACGAGGGCGCCAACGCGAAGGTCACCTCCGCCACGATCGCTGCCCATCTCACCGAGGGCCTCGGCGCCAATGATGCCGTCACCGGCATGAAACAGGGCGACGCCAAGGCCGCGCTCGCCAAGGCCGCCCGCGTGGTGACGGCGGATTACGCCACCCCCTTCCTCAACCACGCCACGCTCGAGCCGATGAACGCCACGGCGCTCTACACAAAGCAATCCGGCGGGGACATCATCGAGGTCTGGGCGCCGACCCAGAACGGTGACGCAACGCTCGCCGCCGCCGCGGACGCGGCCGGCCTGCCGCTGTCTGCCGTGCGCGTCAACAAGACCATCCTTGGCGGCGGCTTCGGCCGGCGCGGCCAGCAGGACTATGTCCGCCAGGCGGTGCTGATCGCCAAACAGCTCCCCGGCATCCCGGTCAAGATGATCTGGACGCGTGAGGAGGACATGCGCCATGGCTATTACCGCCCGATCACCATGGCCCGCATGACCGGCGGGCTCGACGAGCACGGCAACCTCACCAGCCTGCACGCCCGCATCTCCGGCCAGTCGATCCTGGCCTACCTTGCGCCCAACCGCCCGGCCGGCAGCATTGACATGGTGCAGTTCCAGGGCTGGATCGCATCCGAATTTGGCTACATGGCCATCCCGGACATTCTGGTCGATCACGCGGTGCGCAACACCCATGTGCCCGTTGGCTTCTGGCGCGGGGTGAACACCAACCAGAACACCATTTACATGGAATGCTTCATCGACGAGCTGGCACATGCCGCGGGTCGTGACCCGCTGGATTTCCGACGCGCGATTATGGGCAAGAACCCCAAGCATCTCGCCGTCCTCAACGCGGTGGCCGAGAAGGCCCGCTGGGACTCGCCGCTGCCCAAAGGCGTCTATCGCGGCATCTGCCAGAACTGCGGCTTCGGCAGCTACGTGGCGGCCGTGGCCGAGGTGTCGGTGTCCGAAAAGGGCGAGCTCAAGATCCTGCGCATCGTGGCGGCAACCGATCCGGGCTACGCGGTGAACCCCGACCAGATCGACGCTCAGGTGGCCGGCTCCTTCGTCTATGGCCTCTCCGCCCTGCTCACGAGCGAGAACACTGTGGAAAACGGTCGCATCGCCGAGGGTAATTTCGACAACTATGAAGTGATGCGCCTCGCTCAGATGCCCAAGGTCGAGACCGTGATCGTTCCCTCCGGCGGGTTCTGGGGCGGCGTGGGCGAACCCACCATCGCGGTCGCGGCACCGGCCGTACTCAACGCGATCTTCGCTGCGACCGGAAAACGCATCCGGACCATGCCGCTGAAGCATCACGACCTGAGCCATGCCTGATGTGGCGGGCCGTGATCCTTCTTCTGGCGGCAACCCCCGTCTCCTCGCACGCCTGGGCGGCTGATCCCCCGCCGGGGGCCGTCACGTGTTCAGGCTGCCACGGCGAAGGCGGCATGGTCGCCATCACCGGGCGCAATGCCGAAGAACTCACCGCCACCATGGAGGCGTTCCGGTCCGGTGCCCGGCCTGCCACGCTGATGAACCGGCTGGTGCGCGGCTTCACGCCGGACGAGGTTCGCGCCATCTCGGCGTGGCTGTCGGAGCAGCGGTCATGATCTCCCGGCGCGCGGCTCTGGCCTTGCCGTTCCTCGCCACCCCAGCCTTCGCGCAGGGACCGGCACGTGTCGTCGTGGTCGGCGGCGGCTTTGCCGGCGCCACCGCGGCCCGCGCCCTGCGCCGCGCCGATCCGGCCATCGCCGTCACGCTCATCGAAACCAACCCGGTCTACACCGCCTGCCCCGGCAGCAACGAGGTGATCGCAGGCCTGCGGGACCTCGCCGAACAGCGCTTTGGCTACCAGCGCCTCGCAGCCCAGGGGATCACGGTGATCCACGCCACCGTCACCGCCATCGACGCCGCCAGCCGCACGATCCGGCTCGACTCCGATGCCGCCCCCGTGCCGTATGACCGCATGGTGCTGTGCTCGGGCGTCGATCTCATCTGGGGCGCCATTCCGGGCTATGACGAGCAGGCTGCATCGGCCATGCCGCATGCCTGGAAGGCTGGCGCCCAGACCCTGCTGCTGCGCAGCCAGCTCGAAGCCATGCCGGATGGCGGCCTCGTGGTGATCTCCGCTCCCGCCAATCCCTATCGCTGCCCGCCCGGCCCTTATGAGCGCGCCAGCCTGATTTCGGCCTATCTGCGCGCCCAGAAGCCGCGCGCGAAGCTGCTTCTGCTGGACGCGAAGGACGTGTTCTCCAAGCAGAAGCTGTTCCAGGCGGCCTGGCAGCGCCTTTACCCGGGCACGCTCACCTGGGTCTCCCAATCCGAAGGCGGCACCGTCACATCGGTGGACCCGAAGGCCATGACCGTCAGCACCGATTTCGAAACTTATAAAGCCGACGTCGCCTGCATCATCCCGCCTCAGCGCGCCGGACGTGTCGCTCAGATCGCAGGCGTGGCCGACCGCACCGGCTGGTGCCCCGTCTCGCCGATCACGTTCGAAAGCCGCCTCGTGCCGAACATCCACGTCATCGGTGACGCCATCATCGCCGGCGCCATGCCCAAATCTGCTTTCGCCGCCAATGCCCAGGCCAAGACCTGCGCCATCGCCATCGCCGACTTGCTGCAGGAGCGCACACCCGCATCGCCGCGCCTGCTGAACACCTGCTACAGCCTCGCGGCGCCGCGTGACGGGTTCTCCGTGGCGGGCGTGTATCAGCCCGTGAACGGTGTGCTGACCGAAATCCCCGGGTCTGGCGGCATGAGCCCGGTCGATGCGCCGGACAGCGTTCGGGCCAAGGAGGCGGAGTATGGCGCAGCGTGGTTCGGGGCGATCACGCATGAGACGTTTGGGTGACAGGCGTTCTTTCTTGAAAGAAAGAAGCAAAGAACTTTTATTCCTTGGCGCTGTCCTAGTCGGCGATCCGGGCCAGGGGGAGCGGCTGTACAGGAGCCGGGAGGCGACCTGCACCTTGTGCCACGTCTCACCTTCGCGCGGGGATATCGGGCCGGATCTCAGCACGGTCGGCAGCAGGCTTTCGCCGGATGAGATCCGCGCGCGCATCGCCAACGCCCGGTTGCTCAACCCGGGTGGACCGATGCCGAGCTATGGCCAGACCGAGGCTCTGACCAACGTGGCCCGCGCCTTCGAAGGCCGAGCCATACTGACCCCGCAGCAGATCGAGGATTTGGTGGCCTATCTCTCCACCCAGAAACGCCCGCCGGGAATGCCATGATCCGCCGGCATTTCCTGACAATCGCAGCAACAGCCGCCATCATCCACCCGGCGCACGCTTCACAGGCCGAAATCGCCGCCCTGATCCGGGAGCTCGCCGCCGGCCGGCCGGTCGCCAAGGGGCGGATCACGCTGGAGGTGCCCGAGCTTGTAGAGAACGGCAACGCCGTCTCGATCGTGGCTCATGTCGACGCGCTGCCCGGCGAGGTACGCGCCATCCATGTCTTTGCCAACGGCAATCCGCTGCCCCACGTGCTGACCGCCCGTTTCGGGCCGCGCGCCGGCCGGCCGCGCATCGCCACGCGCTTCCGGCTCGCCACCTCGCAGACCGTCACCGCCATCGCCGAGATGGCCGACGCCACGCTTCACAGCGACGAGGTGGACGTGCTCGTCACCCTCGCCGCCTGCATCGAGTGAGCGCCATGGTCCGCGCCCTGCTCAACGTTCCCAAACGCGCCCGTGTCGGCGAGATCATCGAGATCCGGCTGCTGATCTCCCACCCGATGGAAAGCGGACAGCGCCGCGGCCCGAACGGCCAGCCTTACCCGCGCGACATCATCCACAGCCTGCGCGCAGAATTCGACGGCGAACTGGTCGTGGAGCTCGATCTCTACCCCGCCATCGCCGCCAACCCGTTCTTCGCCTTCACCATGCAGGCTGAGCACAGCGGCACGCTGAGCCTCACCTGGATCGACGATCACGACACGGTCCAGACCGAGCACGCCCAGATCGAGGTGGCATGAGGCACGCCCTCTTCGCTTTGCTGCTGCTGCTGACACCCCTGACCCTGGCGGCCGCCCCCCGCTCCGGACACGACGACGCCGGCCTATCGATTCAGGCGATGCAGGACGACGACACGCAGAACCCAGGGATGCTCTGGGTCGCCCAGGGCGAGGCAATGTGGGACGCGAACGCCGGCACCGGACAACGCTGCGCCTCCTGCCACGGTGCGATCACGGCCATGCGCGGCGTCGCAGCACGCTATCCGGCGTGGGATCCGACACAGAACCGTCCGCTGAGCCTGTGGCAGCGCATCAACCATTGCCGCACGGACCATCAGGGTGCTGAGGCGCTCGATGTGGAAAGCGACGCCATGCTGAGTCTGACCGCAGCGCTCGGCCACCAGTCGCGCGGCATGCCCGTGTCGATTGCCACCGACGGGCCGATGGCCGAGGTGATCGAGACCGGGCGCCGCTTGCATCAGACCCGTCAAGGGCAGCTCAATCTAAGCTGCGCGCAATGCCATGACGATCTCGCCGGCCACCACCTGGCCGGCAGCCGGATCCCGCAGGGCCATGGCAACGGCTATCCGGAATACCGCCTGGAATGGCAGACGCTGGGCTCGCTGTGGCGGCGGGTGCGCAACTGCCTGACCGGCGTCCGCGCCACCCCCTATGCCGCCGACTCAGCGGAGATGGTGGCGATCGAGGCCTATCTGGCGGCAAGAGCGCAGGGCCTGAACGTGGAGACCCCGGCCGTCCGGCCGTGAGCTCTCCGCTACCCCTTCCGGCCGGTGGACAGCTCGGCCTTCAACCGCGCCACCTCTTCGCGCAGATTCGAAAGCTCCTCCTGCACCGCCTGAGACGCCGCATCATGGGCAGAGGCATGCTTCGGCTCGGCGCCGTCATGCTGGTAGAACGGCGAGAATAGGCTCATCGCGCGCTCCATCATCGCCGCGTTCTGCCGCCCGACATCGTCCACCCGGAACGGAAAGAAGCTGCCCATGGTCTGCTGCATGGCCTGGCGCATCTTGTCCTGCTGGCTCGCGAAGCTGGCCATGGCCTGTTCCAGATAGTTGGGAACAAGCCCCTGCATGGAATTGCCGTAAAATCCGATAAGCTGGCGCAGAAAGCCGGTCGGCAGCATGGCGCGCCCCTTGCTCTCTTCTTCCACAATGATCTGCGTCAGCACGCTGCGGGTGATGTCATCCCCGGTCTTTGCGTCATAGACCACGAAATCACGGCCCTCGCGCACCATTTCGGCCAATGTGTCGAGCGTGATGTAGCTCGAGCTCTCGGTGTTGTAGAGCCGCCGGTTGGCGTATTTCTTGACGACGATCGGCTGAGCCTGCGGGCTCTGCTCGGCGTCTGGCGTGGACGTGGACATCTCAGCCTCGTTTAACATGGTATGATACGATAGCAGCTTCGCCCGGCGTGCCAATGCGCGGCTTGGCCTCCCGTCTCATGCCTATGACATCCGCCACACCACAGCCGCAAAGGAGCGACAGATAGATGGTGGAGCAGACACCTCTCTCAGACCAGGATCGCCTGGCGGCCGACTGGACGGAGATCGTGCAAAGCGAGCTTGCCGCTCTGGCCGTTGACGTCGAACTGGCCGAAACTATGACCGCAATGGCAAGAGTTTTCTTGCGGGGGATGAATGGACATGAATCCGCGCCAGGCCCCGCCCAAGCCAGGGCCCCTGGGCCATCGGCCGGCCCCGGGCCGTCGCCTGGGCCCGCGCCCCCTGGCGATGCATCTGGCGCTGGCCGCGACGAGGTGCTTCGGCTCGAAGAGCGGATCGACAGCCTGGAGCGACGCCTGGACCAGCTGGCTGCAAAACCCCGGCGGACACGCGGCCGACCTGCACCTGCTTGACGGCCACATCGCCGACGATGCGCTGATCAAGGGCATCGCCGCCTATCGCAGGCATCCCGCCATGCGCGATGTCGCCGATCCCCCGGCCATCTGGGCCGATGGTGGCTCTGTGCTGCGTGACTATGGCGGAGATGGCCGCGCGCTGCTGCTGGTGCCGAGCCTCGTCAACCGCGGCACGATCCTCGATCTGTCCTCCGATCACTCGATGGCGCGGTTTCTGGCATCGCAGGGTCTGCGCGTGCTGCTGCTCGAATGGGGCTGGCCGGGGCCCGCGGAGCGGCTGATGGATATGGAGGCCTTGATCACCCGCCGCCTGCTGCCGTCCCTCGCGGTGGCACACGCAAACTCCGCGGGCTCGGTCGTGTTGGCCGGCTACTGCATGGGCGGACTCCTGGCGCTCGCCGCGGCCCTGCTGCGCCCGGAGGACGTGGCCGGGCTGGCCCTGCTCGCCACGCCCTGGGATTTTCACGCCGCAGCGTCGGACAGCGGCCGGGCCGCCCATACCCTGCTGGCGACCCTGGAGCCGCTGATGGCGCTTACCGGGACTGTTCCGGTCGATGCGCTGCAATGCCTGTTCAGCGTGGCCGATCCGCATGCCGTCGGCGACAAGTATCGCGCGTTCGGCCTGCTCGACCAGACCAGCGAGCGCGCCCGCCGCTTTGTGCTGCTGGAAGACTGGTTGGCCGACGGCGTTCCGCTCGCAGCCCCGGTGGCGCGGGATTGCGTCGGCGGCTGGTATGGCGACAACGAACCCGCCCGCCTTGCCTGGCAGGTCGAGGGCCGGGTGATTGATCCGGCCTTGCTGTCCGTCCCGTCCTTCGTTGCGGTTCCCGGGCGCGACCGCATCGTCCCACCGGACAGCGCGCTGGCCCTGGCGCGCTCGCTGCCGAACCCCACGATCGTGCGGCCGCGCGCGGGCCATGTCGGCATGGTGGCAGGCGAAGGGGCGAGGGCAGCATTGTGGCAGAAGCTGGCCGATTGGGCCGCGCAGCTTTGATTCCGCGCCGTGCCGGGCGTAACATCAGCATAAGGGCCATAGCCTGCAGGGAGCAAAAAAGTCATGGACGATATCGTCATCGTATCCGCCACGCGCACGCCCGTCGGAAGCTTCAATGGCGCCTTCGGCGCAACCCAGGCCCATGTCCTGGGTGCCGCCGTGATCCAGGCTGCCGCCACGCAGGCCGGGCTTGAGCTGGGCGACATCGACGAGGTGATCCTCGGCCAGGTGCTGTCCGCCGGCCACGGCCAGAACCCCGCCCGCCAGGCCGCCCGCAACGCCGGCATCCCGGACGGCAAGACGGCGTTCGGCATCAACCAGGTCTGCGGCTCGGGCCTGCGCACCGTGGCCCTCGCAGCCCAGCAGATCCGCACCGGCGAAAGCGCCATCGTGCTGGCAGGCGGGCAGGAAAGCATGAGCATGTCCATGCACGCAGCCCATCTGCGCTCAGGCCAGAAGATGGGCGACCTCGCCTTCATCGACACGATGATCCGGGACGGCCTGTGGGACGCTTTCTTCGGCTACCACATGGGCACCACGGCCGAGAACGTCGCCACCGCTTTCCAGATCACCCGCCAGCAGCAGGATGAGTTCGCGCTCGCCTCGCAGCAGAAGGCCTCCGCCGCCCAGAAGGCCGGCCGCTTCACTGCCGAGATCACACCGGTTACCATCAGGGGCCGCAAGGGCGACACGGTCGTCGATCAGGACGAATACATCCGCCACGACAGCACGATCGAAGGCATGGCCAAGCTGCGCCCCGCCTTCAGCAAGGACGGCACGGTCACGGCCGGCAACGCCTCCGGCCTCAATGACGGGGCAGCAGCCCTCGTGGTGATGTCGGGTGCGGAGGCGCAGCGCCGCGGCCTCACGCCGCTCGCCCGCATCGCGAGCTTTGCAACCGTCGGCGTCGATCCCGCGGTGATGGGCACGGGTCCGATCCCGTCCAGCCGCAAGGCATTGGAGCGCGCCGGCTGGAAGGCTGAGGATCTCGACCTGATCGAAGCGAACGAGGCCTTTGCCGCCCAGGCCTGCGCCGTCAACAAGGACATGGGCTGGGACGTGGAGAAGGTGAACGTCAACGGCGGCGCCATTGCCATCGGCCACCCGATCGGCGCCTCGGGCGCGCGCATCCTGGTGACGCTGCTGCATGAGATGGGACGGCGGGACGCGAAGAAGGGCCTGGCCACGCTGTGCATCGGCGGCGGCATGGGCGTTGCCATGTGCGTCGAGCGCTAGGCACCGGCACTGGGACTAAAGCGCTGAATCCTGGCATCCGCCTGCGCGGTCTTCGCGCAGGCGACGCCGG
>CAIQQQ010000283.1 GCA_903873995.1 uncultured Rhodospirillales bacterium | reverse complement strand
GCCAATTCATCGGCATCTTTCAGTGCGTTTAAATCTTTAGTAACCGCTTTAATCTCAGCACCATTATTAGCCATAATCTTTTGGTCTACATAATGCGCACGAGCAGACTTATAAAGAGCATCGCTCGTATCATGGACTTCTTCAATAGCCTTCTTAACCTTAGCACCACCTTTCAATCGTGGATTATCTAAAGTTCCTAAAGCTTTGTCCGCTTCAGTCTTGGCCTTTTCAAGCGCGGACTTCTTCTGGTCAATGATAGCCTTAGTATCTGGCTCAGGTGGAATCTCACCAACCTTCTGCTCAGGAATCTCTGTCAATGGCTTGTTCTCTGCTAACTTGTGCTGCTTGACATTAATGCCTTCTTGCAATGACACAGGGGTAGCTTGACCTAACTTCTCACCATGGATATTGGAATAATCTAATTTGAGCGCATCTTGAAATGATTTGAGGGAATCTTCACTAATCCCAACTTTCTCAGCAGCTTCATTGACTCTAGTCTCTAAAGCACGTTGAAATAACTTTTCCTTACTGGCACCTGTAGCAATCTTCTTAACGCCTTTAGCTAAAGGTGCTCCACCAAAGGCCATAGAAGCAATATCAGGAATGGCGCGAATCAAATCATCACCTTTCTTCTTATCAGCTTCTAATCCTAAACCCTTTTCAATTCCCATATCTTCTGGCAAATGAGGAATTAACTTACCCAACTTACCTAGAACCTTCGGCAATAAATGCTTACGGGCAAGATATTGATTAAGATTGTATGGCGCATTAATCAATCCCTTTCCAATATCAGCAGCTTCATCGCCTCCAGCAACACCCCCGCCACCACCCCCCCGGCCAGACAGTCGCGCCACCGCAGCCGCCGGTTCGGAATCAGGTGATACAGCGCCGCAAACCCAAGCACCTGCAGCAACACCGGCACGAAATGCCCGAGCCACTCCGCCCCGGCATGCGCCGCCTGCTCCGCTGCGTTGGGATGCGAGCCCACCCGGGCCACCACCGCATCGATGTCGCCGGACACGCCGAGCAGCACCCCCACCAGCACCGGCCCCAGGGTCAGCACCGTCCAATACGCAAACACCCGCTGTCCCCACGCCCGCGGCTCGGCCACACGAAAGATGAAATGCAGATGCTCCTCCACCGTCGCCAGCAGCAGCACGGAGGTCACCACCAGCCCCGCCACGCCATATCCGGTGGTCTTGGCGGCGTTCGTCGCAAACGAGCGGATCCACGTCACCGCGTCCTGCCCCAGGCTCGGCGCCACGTTCTGCACCACCATGTCGATGAACCGCCCCCGCGCCGCCTCGAAGATCGGAAACCCCGAGAACGTCGCGAGCACGATCGCCGTCAACGGCACCAGCGACACGATGCTGGTGTAGCTGAGCGCGCTGGCGCCCACGAAGCAGCGGTCATCCACAAACCGCACCCACACCGCCCGGCACAGCCTCGCTGCCCGGCCCGCCAGGCCGTTCACCACCTGCATGTCCATCCCCCTCAGCCCAACGGCTTGCCGGATCTGGCCGCCCGATAGGCCGCCACCGCCGCATCGGCCCGTGACAGCGCGGGGTTCGCCGCAAGCCGCGGGCAGACCACCGCCGGCTTGTCCGCCGCCAGCGCCTCGGTCGCCTCCATGTCGCCATAGCCGAGCGCCGCTGTCAGATGCCCGCGATCGGCATGCGACTGCAGCGCCGACAGCCGCAGATCGGTGGCCCAGGCCTCGTCACGCAGGCCGCACAGGCTGGCCTGCACCGCCACGGCCCCGAACGTTGCGGCATCCGCCACCATTTGTCCGGCCGGATCGGCCGCTGCGGCCAGACGCGGCACCAGGAGCCCGAGCACGAGCCAGATTCGCATGATCCCTCCGTTTCTCCAGGCCCACGGCCCTTCCTGACCGTATCACCAATGCTCCATTGACAGCCAAGCCTCCGGCCAAGCTCAATGCCGACAGAAGCAAGAAATCAAAAACGGGAGGCGCTCATGAACCGGACTTTGGCCATCACGGCCGCTGCGATCCTGACGCTCACCGCCGGCGGGGCGCGCGCCCAGACACCGGCTGTCCCTCAGATCGCCTTCGAGGCCGATGCCCGCCTCCTGAAACTGCCCGCGAACCTTTATTTCGGCGAGGTCTCCGGCGTCACCCTCAACTCCAAAGGCCACATCTTCGCCTTCTCCCGCGGCAACACCCAAGGCCCCGCCTATGCCGCCGCGGCCGCCCAGCTCCTGGAGTTCGACACGAACGGAGACTTCATCCGCGAGATCGGCCACGGCCTCTACGCCTGGTCCTTCGCCCACGCCGTGAAGGTGGACGCGCAGGACAACATCTGGGTGACAGACAAAGGCTCGGACCAGGTCGTCCGCTTCGACCCCGAAGGCCACGTCACCATGGTGTTCGGCCGCAAGCAGGAGGCGTCCGATGAAAGCACCGAACCCCTGAAGCACCCAAAGCCGCCGCTGCCCCCGGTGGACGGCCTGTTCCGCCAGGTGACAGACATCACGTGGGACCGCGCCGGCAACGGCTATATCAGCGACGGCTACATCAACTCCCGCATCGCCAAGGTGAGCAAGGACGGCGAATGGCTCGGCTCCTGGGGCGAACCGGGCGATGGCCCCGGCCAGCTCAACACGCCCCACAGCATCGCGTCCGATGCGCAGTACAACATCTACGTCGCCGACCGCGGCAACCGCCGCATCCAGGTGTTTGACACCACCGGCAAGCTGCTCCGCCAGATCACCATCGATGTGCCGTACGATCCGGCGTCCAAACCCGCCATCGGCAACCGCCCCAGCCTGCCCATCCCCGCCGGCACGCCCCAAACCATGGCGCCCGGCAGCCCCTGGACGGTGTGCATCACCCCCGGCCCAAACCAGGTGCTCTACGTGTCAGACGCCTTCCCCGGCCGCATCTACAAGATGAGCCTGGACGGCAAGGTGCTTGGCGTGCTCGGCAAATCCGGCAAGCAGCCCGGCCAGTTCGGCTGGATCCACGAAATCGCCTGCCCATCGGAGAACGTGCTGTATGTGGCCGAACTGCTGAACTGGCGTGTGCAGAAGCTGCTGCTAAAGCCGTAGGGTGGGCTTCAGCCCACCAGTACCACCGCCAAATCCTAGTGTCCCGCACCAGAAATTCGCTAGTGTCGTGGGG
>CAIQQQ010000282.1 GCA_903873995.1 uncultured Rhodospirillales bacterium | reverse complement strand
CGCTGCCTGCAACGGCCCCATCAGAGGCAGAAGAGACAGGATCAGCGCATCCTTCTCAGCGACGGAGAGCTTGGCGAGGTCAATGTCTGGAATCGCCCGGGTGCTGAATCGAGTCGCTCGTGATCGCGTCAACCCTTTTTAGGGGCAGGCGGCAAGATGGGTCGCGGCGGGGGCCGGGCTACCCAGGTGAGCAATTACCAATTCTTCGATATTTTAGATGCTTGGTCGATTTCGGCGCTTGCTCATGAGTAATCCAGGTTAGAGCATCGTCCGACCGTACGGGATCACCCGTGGGACAAAGATGCTCGCAAAAACAAAGGCTAGAGCGCGATCCGACAGGCGAAGCCGATTCAATTAGATCGGATCGCGCTCTAGCTCTTCGCGCAACTGAATGGTCTCAGCCTGTAGCCGTGAAGCAACGGCGAAAGCACTTGCTGCGAACTCCAGTGCACGGGCCAACTCCCGCTCCGATGACGTGCCCGCCCCGCTCTCGACTTTGTGAGAAGGTGCATCAGTCATTCAATTTCCGAATTTTTGCGGCAGCGAGCAGCCATATTCATTTCGGCCCTCTCTGAGATTGTCTCACCAGGTCGCAAGCTTCAGAAATCCGAGCTTATCGTGCTCCTCATCCGCAATGGTCTCTCTGATTTCAATGACATGTGCGAGGCTTGGGCCGCGACGGCAAGAGCGCAGAACTTCCTCCACTGCATCCTCTAGCCCCTCGATATGTGCCTCCACCTGACCATCACGCCGATTGCGTACCCATCCTGACAGACCCAGCCGCAGAGCCTCGGCGCATAACCAATCGCGATAGCCGACGCCTTGCACCCTTCCTGCAATCACCAGATGACGTGCTGCCATCGGTCAGCCCCCACACAAGGCAAGAAATCGCCCAGCGTCGGCGACATCCGCCGCCAGACGGTGCATGCGGTCCTGGGCCTCACGGTCCCAGCCCCATTGCTCGACCTGGAACCGCTCATCGAGGGTGGCCAACTCGAATGCCGCCTCGCATGACATCGCGTCATGCGCCACCGCCAGCGCGAGGACGAGACTGCCATAGGATGGCACCAGGATGCCGAGCGCCGCCAGCCGGTAGGGATCAAGCGCCGCCACCGCCGCCTCAAGTGCTGCCAAGGCTTCGACCGGCTGAGTCACATGGGCGATGCCTTCGGTGACAAGCAGCGCGGCGCCGAGACGCTGCGCCGACCAGTCGAGCCAGGGTTGCCAAAGTTGCGCCTGCATCTCCACCAGCGCTGTCGGATGCGGCGCGCGGTAGCACAGCAGATCGCTGCCGCCGTAGCGGGCCAGCTCTTGCACCACCGCATCGCGATTCTGTGCGATCCGCTCCTGCGCGGTGCCGGCAAGGCGAGTCAGCGGCACATCGGCCATCGTCATCTCGCCGTCCCGCGCGCCGCCGGCCGCCTGCCACTCCGCCGCCACTGCCTCGGCCAGCGCGGCGCTGGGGAGGCAGAGCACGCCACCCTCCGGAACGCGCAACGGTTTGCCGTCCAGGGTCACCGTGTAACCGCAAGGCTCGGCGACCACAGAAGCCTGGTCCCAGAACCGCTTCATTTCGGCCGCGCTGCCCGCGCCAGGTTGATCACCGGCGCACAGGAATCGCCGCCGCGCTCGCCGGCTGACAGACCCGCCAGGACCTGCCCCAATCCAGCTTGCCCAGACGACCTGACCAACCCGGCCAGCCCCGCCGCAAGACCGGTGGGGAGCCCCCCGACCGTGCCGCCCCCCTCCAGCGTCACGCCGGGGGCCAGAAAGCTCCCGCTCACCCGGACCGGCACGACCAGCCCCGCCCCGCCGGTGCGCAGCATCGGCCGCAGCCGCAGCGCCAAGGTCTCGTCCTCAAGGTTCATGGTCCCAGAACCGGTCACCAGGAACTTGCCGCCATCCACCACCAAAGCCGGCACTGTCGCGGCCCCATGGTTCGCATCGACGCGCATCGCAACGCAGCGCAGCCGCGTGCGGCCGGCAGCACCTGACACCGCCAACAGCTCGGCCGGCAGCTTGGCCGTCCGCATCACACCCCCCAGGAGGGTGCCCAGCAGATGGTTGTCGAGCTCACCATCCTGCATCACCAATCCGAGGCGCCCGGTGGCGCTGTGCCCCAGGTCTTTCAACGAGAGACCGCTCGATGTGATATCCGCCGCGATCTCAACGTTGCCGGCGACATCATCCGGCAGCCCGAACGCTGTCAGCAGCGGCCGCAGCGCCAGTCCGGGCGCATAGAGCGCGACGGCGACCGGCACCTGGGGGTCCCGCAGGCCCGCACTGATCCGGCCTTCCAGCCGTCCACCCGGCAGCACGGCCGAGACGGGGTCAATGGTGAGACGGCCGGACGCCAGCACGCCATGCGCTGCCAGGTCGCGATACGAGATCCCGCCTGAGCGTATATCGCCGATCGACAGGCGCAGATCGATGTCGCCGACATCGAGGCGGGACAACCGTGGTGGGGTATCGGAGATCGGGCGTGGGGCCGCCGGAGGCGTAATCGCGGCGGGTTCGGCCGCAATCGGCGGTGATTCGGGTGAAGATGCGAGAGACGAGGTCTGACCCAACACCGCCTGAAGCGCATCGAGATCGATCCGCTTCCCGCTCAGCTGACCGGCAACCGCCAGATTTGGGTGAACGACAACCGCCAGATCTCCGCCCAGATCTCCTTGCGGACCGGATATCTGCAGATCGCGCACCGTGATGCCTGCCGCGACATCAGACACATGCGCGGTCGCAACAATGTCCTTGAGCCCTGGCCAGTTTCTCCCCAGGGCATGGCCCAGCGTTGCCGCGTCCGCGATCTGCAGCCCTGCCTGGACATCGAGGCCGGCACCGGCCAGAGGCTGCGCCACCACGCCCTTTGCCGTTATTCTGGCGCCCGCGAACGCTGCGACCAGGTCGACCGGAAACGGATCCGCGCCCAGCAGCGCCGACATCGCGCCGACGCCGCCTGACAGGCGCAGGGGAGTGCCGCCCAACATCGCATCTAGGCCAACCTGCGCAGGCTGCTCCAACGCCGGGGACAGGATCTCCATTCGATCCACAACAAGCCCTGGCCACACCGATCCGAGATCGGCCGCACCACCACGCAGGCTAATGGCGGAGATCGTGGGGTGGCCGGCGACATCCTCCAGCCGGGCGGCCAAGGTCACGTCCCGAACCGAAGGAAGTGCCCTCCCTAGACTTGCGCCGACCGCCGTCAGATCGGGCAGCGATCCCTCGAGGCCGAACCGGTAGCCCCCCCCGAGCAATGGCTGGGCCACCGTGCCGGTCAATGCCAAGCGGGCATCGCCGAAACGCGCGACGAGCTGGGCTGGCCAGGGCGCCTGATCGGTCGCCGTGGCGATACCGGAGGCAGAGCCAAACTCCGCCGAGACGGAGATGGCATGACCGTCGACCCGCATCTCACCCGACGCTGAGATCGGCTGATCCGAACCAGCCGCGGTTGCGACAAAGCTGGCAATGTCCAAGGTCCGCGACGCCGAACCGCCACGCCACGTCATCTTGCCATTCTCGATTCGCAGTTCGGTGACGGTCACCCTGGGCGCGGGGTCCGCCCCAATGCCAGAGTTGACGCCAGAGGTGGTGCCAGGCGATGCGGCCATCGGTGGTTTAGCTGCAATCTGCCAGTTGCGGGCCCCGTCAGGGCCGGCCTCCAGCAGCACATCCGGCTCGATCAGCGCGAGGCGCACGCCCTCGGCACGTCCGCGCAGCAACGGCCACAGCGACAGGCGCACCTCGATGCGCTTCACCCTCACCATGTCCGCGCGTGTGCCGCCTGCGATGTTGGCAAGGCCGACATCATCGGCGCGCAGCACGGGTTCCAAGCCCAGATGCAACGTGATGGGCCCGCGCAACGCAAGCTCACGCCCGGTCGCCGCCAGGACAGCGGCTGCGATGCGCGGCTTGAACGCGTTCGGGTCGACAAAAAGGTAAATACCAGCCGAGGCCAGCAAAGGCAGCCCGACCACGATCAGCAGGAACGCCGGAAGAACGTTGAACGAGCCACGGCGGCGGCGAGGCGGCATATCAGGCTCCAGGATCACCGTGCGGGCGCATGCTAGCCGAGACGCGACGCCTCGTCACCCGCGCCGAAGCGGCGGCTCCGGGTCGGCCGCGGTGAATCCCAGTGTCTTGAACGTGGCGGCCATATGCGAGGGCAGCGCTGCCTCCACTCTCAGCGTGCCGCCATCAGGGTGCGGAAAGGCGATCTGGCGGGCATGCAGATGCAGCTCCTCGCCCAGCCCGTCCACCAAGGCGGTGTTGTGGCCCTCGATCTCCTGGCCGTAGGGCGTGTCACCCAGGATCGGCGCGCCGATATGGCCGCAGGACACACGCAACTGGTGCGTACGCCCGGTCAGCGGGCTCATCTCCAGCCAGGCCAGCTTGCGGGCCGCGTGGTCAAGCGTGCGGTAATCGGTGATGGCCCGTGCTGTCTCCTTGTCATACTGCCCGGCAACGGCCGCGCGCTCGCCGCGAAATCCATCGATGCGGACGAGCTGCAGGTCGATCCGTCCCACCACCGGCACCGGCCTGCCGCACACCACCGCCCAATAGCGTTTCTCGACATCGCGCCCACGAAACGATCCCGCCAGCTTGGCCGCAACGCCTGGGGTGCGCGCCACGACAAGCACGCCGGACGTATCGCGATCCAGCCGGTGCACCAGACGTGGCCGATGCTCGGAGCCAAAGCGCAGCCCGTCCAGCATGCCGTCCAGATGGCGCGAGATGCCGGGCCCGCCCTGGCTCGGCAGGCCGGCCGGCTTGTCCAGCACGATTACGTGATCGTCGCGATACAGAACCATCTTGGCCATCTCGCGTTCAAGCAGCGGATCGAAGCGCGGCGCGTCCTGGATCAGCTTGTCGCCGGGGTTCGGCGCAGGCATCGGCGGCACGCGCACACTTTGGCCGGGCTGAAGGCGCGTGTTTGTCTCAGCACGCTGGCCATCCACACGGATCTGCCCGGTGCGACACATCTTCTGGATCACGCCCTGGGTCACCCAGGGGAAGTGCCGGCGGAACCAGCGATCCAGGCGAACATCCGCCTCGTCGTCGGTGATGGTGCGATGGTCAACGCTCATGATGTGGGGTCCTGCCCTGCGCGGGCACGCAATGTGGCCCAGTGATCGAGACGGCGGGCGAGCTCCCGCTCGAAGCCGCGATCCTTGGGGCGATAGAAGTCCTGGCGCGTCATGTCATCGGGAAAGTAGTTCTGCCCAGAGAACGCGTCCGCCATATCGTGGTCATAGGCGTAGCCGGCGCCATACCCCAGGGTCTTCATCATTTTGGTTGGCGCATTGAGGATGTGCGCTGGCGGCATAAGGCTGCCAGTGGCCTTTGCGGCCCCCATGGCGGCCTTGATCGCGCTGTATGCAGCGTTCGATTTCGGCGCGGTGCCGAGATAGAGCACGACCTGCGCCAGAGCGAGCTCGCCTTCTGGGGAGCCCAGCCGCTCAAACGCCTCCCAGCCAGCCAGCGCCTGAGTCAGAGCGTTGGGATCGGCAAGGCCGATATCCTCCGACGCAAAGCGCACGAGCCGCCGCGCGATGAACCGAGGGTCCTCGCCACCGGTCAGCATGCGCGCGAACCAATAAAGTGCTGCGTCCGGATCCGATCCGCGCAACGACTTATGAAGCGCGGAGATGAGGTTGTAGTGCTCCTCGCGATCTTTGTCGTAGAGCACCGCGCGCCGAGACAGGAGCTGCGACAGGCCTGCCACGTCGAGAGGCGCGGGATCGGCCACCGCCCCCAGTTGCTCGGCCAGGTTGAGCAGATATCGACCATCCCCATCAGCCATCGCCCGCAACGTGGCACGCGCCTCGGCGGTCAACGGCAGCGCGCGGCCCAACATCGCTTCGGCGCGGCCCAGCAGCTGCTCCAGCGCCGCATCGTCCAGCCGCTTCAGCACCAGCACCTGACACCGCGACAGCAGCGCGCCATTCAGCGCGAAGGACGGGTTCTCGGTGGTCGCACCCACCAGCACCACGGTGCCGTTCTCCACCACCGGCAAGAATCCGTCCTGCTGGGCACGGTTGAAGCGGTGAATTTCGTCGACGAAGAGCAGCGTGCCCTCGCCAAGACGGCGGCGCTTTGTCGCCTCCTCGAACACCCTCTTCAGATCTGCAACACCCGAAAACACCGCCGACAGCTGAACGAAGACCAGCCCAGCCGAACCTGCCAGCAGCCTTGCGATCGTGGTTTTGCCCACCCCGGGGGGGCCCCACAGGATGAGGCTCGCCAGACTGCCCCGCGCCAGCATGCGCGTCAGTGTTCCGTCCGGCCCGACCAGATGGTCCTGTCCCATGATCTCGCCAAGTTCGGACGGCCGCAGCCGCTCCGCCAGCGGCGCGGTCACGACGCGGCCCCTAAAACGCAAGAAACCGGCCCCAGGGACCGGTTTCTTGAGCTCTCGGCGCGCATCAGGCGATCAGCCCTCGTCGCCATCCGTCGCAGCGTCCGGCCGCGGCCCGCTGTCCAGGCCCTTGGCGGCCGGATCGCGGTCCACCAGCTCGATCACGGCCATGTCCGCCGCATCGCCGTAGCGCATACCGGCCTTCAGAACGCGGCAATAGCCACCGTGACGGTCCTTGTAACGCTCCGCGATCACCGTGAACAGCTTGGCGACGATCACGTCGTCGCGCAGCTGCGCATAGGCCTGACGGCGCGCATGCAGCCCGCCGCGCTTGCCCAGGGTGATCAGCTTCTCGGCCACCGGCCGTAGCTCCTTCGCCTTGGGCAGCGTGGTGGTGATCTGTTCGTGCTTGATCAGCGCATGCGCCATGTTGCGAAACATGGCGAAGCGATGAGTGGCGGTTACGCCGAGCTTTCGGCCGGCAACCCCGTGACGCATTGGTCCTAATCCCTACCAGAGCGTGATGACCGAAGGCGGCTGGGCCGGAGGTCTTAATCACGCGATCAACAATCAACCGGCTTAAAAGGGCTCTTCGAGCCGCTTCGCCAGATCCTCGACATTCTCAGGCGGCCAGCCCGTCACACTCATGCCCAGCGACAGACCCATGGAAGACAGCACTTCCTTGATCTCATTGAGCGACTTGCGTCCGAAGTTCGGCGTGCGCAGCATCTCCTGCTCCGACTTCTGAACGAGATCGCCGATATAGACGATGTTGTCGTTCTTGAGGCAGTTCGCCGAACGCACGGACAGTTCAAGCTCGTCCACCTTGCGCAGCAGGTTGCGGTTGAACGGCAGATCGTCCTGCGGCTCCTCATGACGCACCGCCTGTGGTTCATCGAAGTTGATGAAGAGCTGGAGCTGGTCCTGCAGGATGCGGGAGGCGAGTGCGACCGAGTCCTCGGGCGAGACGGCGCCGTTGGTTTCCACAGTCAGCAGCAGGCGATCATAGTCAGTGATCTGGCCGACGCGGGTCGGCTCGACCTTGAACGACACGCGGCGCACCGGCGAGAAGATGCTGTCGATCGGAATCAGACCGATCGGCGCGTCTTCGGGACGGTTGGCGCTGGCCGGCTGATACCCCTTGGAGGAGTTCACCGTGAGCTCCATGCCGAACTTCACACCATCGTCGAGAGTGCAGATGACCAGCTCCGGGTTCATCACGTCGATGTCATGACCGGACGTGATCTGGCCGGCGCGAACCTCACCCGGGCCGGTTGCGGTCAGGGTCATGCGCTTCGGGCCGTCACCATGCATGCGCAAAGCGAGTTGCTTGATGTTGAGGACGATGTCGGTCACGTCCTCACGCACGCCGGGGATCGAACTGAACTCGTGCAGCACGCCGTCGATCTGGATCGACGTGACGGCCGCACCCTGAAGGCTCGACATCAATACGCGGCGGATGGCGTTGCCCAAGGTCATGCCGAAGCCGCGCTCCAGCGGTTCGGCGATGATGGTGGCGGTGCGCGCGGGATCGGAGCCGGGCTCGACGTCGAGCTTTTCCGGCTTGATCAGGGATTGCCAGTTCTTCTGAAGGACTGCGGACAACCTCATGAGGTCACACCCGCCGCCGCTTGCGCGGACGGCAGCCGTTATGCGGCACCGGTGTGGTGTCGCGGATGGCAGAGATCGAGAAACCCACGGCCTGCAGAGCCCGTAACGCACTCTCGCGGCCCGAACCCGGACCGTTCACCTCGATTTCAAGCGTCTCCATGCCGTGTTCGCGGGCCTTGCGGCCAGCATCCTCGGCAGCGACCTGGGCGGCATAGGGCGTGCTCTTGCGGCTGCCCTTGAAGCCCTGCGCACCAGAGGAAGACCAGGCGATCGTGTTGCCCTGGGCGTCCGTGATTGTGATCATGGTGTTGTTAAACGTCGCGGCCACATGGGCCACGCCGGACGTGATATTCTTGCGTTCCTTTTTACGGGTGCGCGCGGCGGCTGGCTTCGCCATCGTGGAGGGTCCTGTTCAAATCCGATGGCGCCGGACATCCCGGCGCCATCCTGTTTCGTGAAACGACGAGCGGCGAGACGCCTTACTTCGTCACCTTCTTCTTGCCGGCGATCGCCACAGCCTTGCCCTTGCGGGTGCGAGCGTTGGTGTGGGTCCGCTGGCCGCGTACCGGCAAGCCCTTGCGATGACGCAGGCCGCGATAGCAGCCCAGATCCATCAAGCGCTTGATGTTCATGGAGATCTCGCGACGTAGGTCACCCTCCACACGGTAATCCGCCTCGATCAGCTGACGGATCTTGAGGACCTCATCATCCGAAAGCTGATTGACCCTGCGGTCGTCAGGAATAGCCAGTCGGCCGCAAATCGCGTCCGCCTTGGCCGGCCCGATGCCGTAGATATAACGGAGGCTGATCTTGACCCGCTTGTTGGTCGGGATGTTCACACCGGCAATACGCGCCACGCCTTGTCTCTCCTGGTCGCCCATCACCTGCGCGCAGCAGGCAACGGTCTGTCGTTTCGCCCCCAGCGGCGCAATCCGCATCCAGCTCGCGCCGGCAGGCCTGGGAAAACAATGAGACGACCCCCGCTTCGCAACGGCCGTCAAGGGCGCGCACTATAACCATAAAGAGGTGGGAGTCAACGCGAGACGGTCAACTGTTCGTGTGCAAAACGGCCCGTCGCCAGCCCGAAACAAGCCAGGGCGACATGGCTCCCATCGCGTCATCGGTGAAGTCATGGGCCACCTCTTCAAAGGACGCATGCATGCGCCGCGCCGTCAATCCGCGCGATAACAGATCGTTCACTCGACAGGGCGGAAATCTGTGGGCATTTTTCCCACGAACACGGCAGCACCCAACATCTCGCCACACCGCCGTGTCAGGAGCCCGCATAACAATGACGATCCATCAGCCAACGCCGCGGCACGGCCTTCCTCCCGCACCGCCGCTGCCCCCTCCGGCACAGCCGAGCATCCCGATCAACCTGCTGTACGGTGAGCAGCTCATCACGCTCACGAGTGCTGACCAGACCTACACCAACACAGGCACCACCCCGGTGTACGTCTTAGCCAACACCGGCTCGGACACGATCAACGGCGGCACCAGCGATCTCAGCACGGTCGACTACTCCAACCTCAACGTGGGCGTCACGCTGCTGCCGGATGGCGTGGTCGACAAAGGGTTGAACGGCGCCAGCGGCGTTGATACGCTTACGGACATTAAGTCCATCGTCGGCGCTGCGGGGCAGACCAACATCGTCGATGCGTCCTCCATCACGTCCAACACCATCAGCCTGAGCGCCAATCTGGTCACTCACGCCCTGTCGGTGAACAACATCCCCGGCCTCGGCTCGCTGAGCTTCAACGTCTATAATTTCGAGACGATCAACGGCACGCCAGGGGCCGACACCTTCGTGGGTGACAATCGCAACGACACCTTCACAGGCGGCGCCGGCAGCAGCTTCACCACCGGCACCGGCCACAACATCCTCACCGGTGGCGGCGCGAACGACGTGTTCACCTTCGGCGGTGGCCACGACACGATCACCAATTTCAACATCGCCGGTGGCGATGTGATCTCCAGCGCCCACGCCCTCCTGCGCGTCACCGACTCGGCGATGGGCGCGCAGCTCGGCTTCGCCGGCGGCGGCATGATCACGCTGACTGGCGTGACGGCAGCGCGCTTCAACTCGGTCACGACCGACTTCAAGCATAGCTAGAGCCAGGGGCATGCGCGGGATATGGTCACAGGATGACTGCCCTGCCCCCCGAAACGCCGCCTGCCCCCCCGCGCGCGGACCTGGTTCTGCGCGCGGGACGCAGGTTGCTGCGCCCGCTGGTGCGGCTGCTGATCGGCGCCGGCATCACCTTTCCGGTGTTCGCCGACATGCTACGGAGACTTTACGTTGACGTGGCGATGCGCGAGGCGCTCAAGGATGCGCCCGCCCGCACGGACAGCCGGATCAGCCTTATCACCGGCATTCACCGAAAGGAGTTGCGGGCGCTGCGCGAGCGGCCGGAGCAGCGAGACGCGGTGCCGCTCGCACTGAGCCGTGGCAGCCTGATCGTTGCGCGGTGGCTGGCTGAACCGCTTACCATCGACGCCCACGGGCAGCCTTTGGCCCTGCCCCGCATCGCCGAGCACGGGCTGCCGTCCTTCGATGCGCTGGTCAGCAGTGTCACCACCGATGTCCGCCCCCGCACAGTGCTGGATGATTTCGTGGCCCAGGGTGTGGCGGCCGTGGGCGTGGACGGACTCATTCGCCTCAACATGGCGGCCTTCGTGCCGCAGCCCGGCGACGTGATGCAGATGTTCTATTTTGGGCGGAACCTCGCCGATCATGTCGCGGCCGCCTGCGCCAATGTCTCGAGTGCGGGCGCTGCTCCGTTCCTGGATCGCAGCGTGCATTACGATGGGCTTTCCGAGGCGCAGGCGGCCGCACTGGAGGCGTATGCCCGTGAGAAGGCGCAGCTTCTGCTGCTCGACGTCAACCGCACGGCGCTGGCCATGCTCGATTCCGGCGAGGCACGCGCGCCGGGTGCGCTTCGCCGGGTCAATCTTGGCGTCTATCTGTTCAAATGCGACGATCTGCCACCCGATCCGGGACAACCAACATGACCCGCGACACGATCCTCGACACGACCCGCGCGAGGGCAATCCTGCCCTTGGCGTTGCTGCTGGCTGGGCTCGCCGCATCCTGCACGCCGCAACCCGGCATTGAGCAACACCAGGCCAGGGCCTGCCGCGTGGGTCCTGATGGTGCTCCCCCTCGGAGAGAGGGCGACCGTGGCATCGGCGGAAGCGGCGAACCTGTGGCGGCGATCCGGACGGCGGACAAGGGAATCGGCGGGACCGTGATTGTGGGGGTCATCACCGGTTTTGCCAGCATCTGCCTCGCGGGTGTCGAAGTGGCCCTGCCCCCCGACACCGAGATCACCATCGACACCCAGAAGGCCGACGCTGTGCGACTGCGCGCAGGCCAGGTTGCCGTCGTCTTCGCTGAACCGATGCCGGATGGAACGCTCGCCGCCCAGCGCGTGGCGATCCGCCATGAGGTGATCGGCCGGATCGACACCGTTGACGCAGGCGAACTTCGCGTCGCCGGGCAGCTTGTTATCCTCCCCCTGGAACTGAGCCAGAGCGCCAATTTCCCGCGTGGCATGAGCGTCGCGGTCAGCGGCATCAGGCGGCTGGACGGAACCATCGTCGCAACCAGGATAGACCCCGCGCCGGACGATCGCACCCATGCCAGCGGCTTCGCACGGCGCGATCCGAACGGCAGGCTGCACCTTGGCGCGTTCGAACTCTCGGGCGGCCCCGCGGAGCAAGGCTGGCTTGATATCGAGGGTCACTATGCCAGCGGACGGTTGGTGGCCGACACGGTCCGGGCCGGACGCCCGCCGCTGGACCCGTCAGGCCTCTTCCAGAGAGGGACAAAAAGGGTTCGGGCCGAGACCTATGTTCGCCGCAGCGGCGACCGCCTGGACCTTAGCGCCGGGATGACCGCATCGGCCAGACCAGAGCTTCTGGCTGCGGCTGGTGACGTTCAGCATCTCGCAATCGTCACGCTGATGATGCTGGCAAATGGCGAGCTGGTCGCCACCGATCTGACAGATCGCGACAATGGGCAAGCGGCGCAGGCTGCTCACGGAACGCCACCAGCGGCGGCATCGGCGCCGGCGCCGGCATCAGCACCAGGGACGGGATCGGGTCCTGGAACGGGACCCGGAGCTGGCGGACCTAACGGGGTTTCGCAAGGCGGCGGGCCCAGGCCATAGCCCGATCCCGCCCAAGCTTATCAGACGTGGTCAAGGACCTCCGTCAGATGCCGTGTAACCTCTGCCATGTCGGCCATGCCGTCCACGGTCCTGAGGCGACCCAGACCGGCGTAGTGCGGTAAAATTGGGGCTGTCTGAGTGTGGTAGGCCTTAAGCCGCGCCGCCACCGTCTCCCGCTTGTCGTCCGCACGGCGAATGAACTCTGTGCTGCCGCACTTGTCGCACACACCCGCCACAGCTGTCGGATGGAAGGAATCATGATAACCCGCGCCGCATTTCGCGCAGGTGAAACGCCCGGCAATCCGCTCCGTCAGCGCCGCGTCGTCCACCCTGAGCTCGATGACCGCGTCGAGATGCAGCCCCTTGCCGCCCAACATGTCATCCAGCGCGCTCGCCTGGGGCACAGTTCGCGGGAAGCCGTCGAGGATAAAGCCTCGCACGCAATCGGGCTGGGCGATGCGATTGGCCAGCATTGCGATGATGATCTCATCGGACACAAGGCCCCCGGCATCCATCACCGACTTTGCCTTGAGCCCGATCTCCGTGCCGGCCTTCACCTCCGCCCGCAGCATGTCCCCGGTGGAGATCTGTGCCACGCCGTAGCGATCCTGCAGGATCTTGGCCTGTGTGCCCTTTCCCGCTCCTGGCGGTCCCAAAAGGATCAGATTCAACGCAGTCTCCCCTTCCCTCGTGCCTTTTTGATCATCCCCTCATACTGATGCGACAGCAGATGGGACTGCACTTGCGTGACCGTATCCATGGTCACCGACACGATGATCATGAGGCTGGTGCCGCCGAAATAAAAGGGCACACCGTAATGGCTGATCAGGATCTCGGGCAGGAGACAGACGATGCACATATAGATCGCACCGATCGTCGTGAGGCGCGTCAGGATATGATCGAAATACTCCGCCGTGTTCGTCCCCGGCCGGATCCCCGGAATGAACCCACCATACTTCTTAAGATTTTCCGCAGTCTCAGCCGGGTTGAACACCACGGCCGTGTAAAAATAGCTGAAGAAGATAATCATGCCGGCATAGGCCGCCATATAGAGCGGCTGCCCGTGCGCCAGCGCCTGGCCGATCATGCCGAGCCACGTCGGCTCGCCGGTCGGGCCGGCAAATCCGGAGATGGTCGCGGGGATCAACAGGATCGAGCTAGCGAAGATTGGCGGGATCACGCCCGCGGTGTTGATCTTGAGCGGCATATGCGTGCTGTCGCCGCCGAACTGGCGGTTGCCAACCTGGCGCTTTGGATACTGCACGATCACGCGACGCTGCGCGCGCTCCATGAACACCACGAACGCCACCACAGCGACGGCAATCACGATAAACGAGACGATAAAGATCGGCGACAGCGCCCCGGTGCGCCCGAGTTCCAGAAGGCTGGCCAGCGCATGCGGCAGGTTGGCCACGATGCCCGCAAAGATGATGAGGGACGTGCCGTTCCCGATGCCCCGCGCCGTGATCTGCTCACCCAACCACATCAGGAACATGGTACCGCCCACAAGGGTAACGACGCAGGAGGCGCGGAAGACCAAGCCCGGATCGATCACAGCACCACCGAACTGACCACGCATGCTCTCAAGTCCCACGGCGATACCGTAGCTTTGGAACAGCGCGATCAGCACCGTGAGATAACGGGTGTATTGGTTCAGCTTCTTACGCCCGCTCTCACCCTCTTTCTTCAACGACTCGAGTGAGGGCACGGCCGAGGACATCAGCTGGATGATGATGCTCGCCGATATGTAAGGCATGATGTTCAGTGCAAACACCGTCATCCGCCCCAGCGCGCCGCCGCTGAACATGTCGAACATGCCCAAGATACCGCCGCCATGCTGCCCGAGCAGCTCGCCCATCACGGCCGCGTCAACACCCGGCACCGGGATGTATGTGCCGAGGCGGTAGACCAGCAGGGCGCCAAGGGTGAACCAGATCCGCGCCTTCAGTTCAGTGGCTTTGGAAAAGGACCCCATCGAGAGGTTGGAGGCGAGCTGTTCGGCGGCCGAAGCCATGGCGTGTCCCCGTTGCGTGATCGTGAGCGAGTCGATGATCGAGGTGAGATAGGTTAGGTGATGCGGATATGCGAGCGGCGCCGAGGAGACCCCGGCGCCGCAAGCTTACATCAGAGTTAGGCTCCTGTGGAAATCCAGGAGTTTGGACCAAGCCAAGCGAAGCTGGCTCTTAAGCCTTCGCCTTGCCCTTGCCTTTCGGCTCGGACGCAGCCTTGGCCGCAACCGTCGTCGTGACAGTGCCGCCGGCCGCCTCGATGGCCGCGATCGCCGTGGCGGACGCCCCGCAGACGGTGATGTGCAAAGGCACGGAGACCTCGCCCATCGCCAGCAGGCGTGCACCAGCCACCAAGCTGCCGCGGATCAGGCCGGCATCCTTCAGCACCGTCTCGGTGATCGGCTGCGCCGGATCGATCCGGCCCAAACCGATCGCCTTGACGATGTTGGCGATGTTCACCGGCGCATACTCGCGACGGAAGATATTGGTAAAGCCGCGCTTGGGCAGACGCCGATAGATCGGCAGCTGACCACCCTCAAAGCCGTTGAGGGCCACGCCCTCACGCGCCTTCTGGCCCTTCACGCCCTTGCCCGACGTCTTCCCCTTGCCGGAGCCGATACCGCGGCCAAGACGCTTGAACTTCAGGCGTGCGCCGGGGTTGTCCCGGAGATTGTTGAGTTCCATCAGCCGACATCCTCCACCGTGATCAGGTGGGCCACCTTGCGGATCATGCCGCGGATCGAGGGCGTGTCCTCGAGCACCCGCGTTGCACGGATCTTGTTGAGACCCAGCCCTGTCAGCGTCTCCTTCTGGCCCGGCTTGCGGCCGAGTGCCGAGTTGATCTGCGTCACGCGGACCTGCTTCTTTACCACCATGGGCGCTTCAAGCTCAGACATGCTCCGCCTCCACCTGGGCCTCGGGCGCATCACGCTTGCCAAGGAGGTCGCTGACCTTCTTGCCGCGGCGCTGCGCCACCGACCGCGGTGAGGCCGCGCGGGCCAGACCGTCGAACGTGGCCTTCACCATGTTGTGGGGGTTGCGGCTGCCAATCGACTTGGCCACCACGTCATGAATGCCGAGCGCCTCGAAGACGGCGCGCATCGGGCCGCCGGCGATAATCCCGGTGCCGGCCGAGCACGAGCGCAGCACGACCGAGCCGGCGCCGAAATGGCCGACCACATCGTGATGCAACGTACGGCCTTCCTTCATCGGCACCCGGATCATGGTGCGCTTGGCCCGCTCGGTTGCCTTGCGGATCGCCTCGGGAACTTCGCGCGCCTTGCCGGCGCCGTAGCCGACGCGGCCCTTCTGATCGCCGACAACCACCAGGGCTGCAAACGCAAAGCGCTTGCCGCCCTTCACCACCTTGGCGACGCGGTTGATGTTGACGAGCTTGTCGAGCAGCTCTTCTCCACCATCACGCTCGCGCTCGCGTTCGCGGCCCCTGTTGCCGCCGCCGCCGCCTTCGCGGGGTTGATGTGCCATGATAACCGTCCCCTAGAATGCCAGGCCGCCCTCGCGGGCAGCCTCGGCCAGCGCCTTAACGCGGCCGTGATACAGATACGAGCCGCGGTCGAACACGACATCGGTGATGCCGACAGCGAGCGCACGCTCGGCCACAAGCTTGCCAACCGCCGCCGCCGCGTCCTTGTCGGCCCCGGTCTTGAGCTGATCGCGCAGCACCCGGTCCATGCTGGACGCGGCTGCCACAGTGCGGCCTTCGACGTCGTCAATCACCTGGGCGTAGATGTGCCGGCCCGAGCGGAAGACCGACAGACGTGGACGCCCGCCGGCCTTGCGACGCAGCTGAAAGCGCAGGCGAACCTTGCGCCGGAGCTGCAGATCCTTGTTGTCGGCCATTACTTCTTCTTTCCTTCCTTGCGGAGGATCGACTCACCCTCGTACTTCACACCCTTGCCCTTGTAGGGCTCCGGCGGACGCCAGGCGCGGATCTCCGCGCAGACCTGGCCGACCAGACGCTTGTCGACACCTTCAACCTTGATCAGCGTCGGCTTCTCACAGGTCACCTTGATCCCCTCGGGAATCGCGTAAACCACGTCATGCGAGAACCCAAGATTGATCACGAGGTTCGGACCGTTCACCGCTGCGCGGTAGCCCGTTCCGGTGATCTCCATGGACTTGGAGTAACCGTCCGAGACACCCTTCACCATGCATTGCACGAGCGCACGTGTGGTGCCCCACATCATACGAGCCGGCGAGGAGTTGCCGCGCGGCGCGAACGATACCTTGTTGGCTTCGACCTTGGTCTCCACCTTGTCGCTGAGCGGCAGGTTGAGCTTGCCGAGCTTGCCCGTGGCGGTGAGCGTTCCGTTGACGATGGCGATCTGCACACCGGCCGGGATCTCGACGGGATATTTGCCTACGCGAGACATGGCGCGATCCCCCTCAGAACACGCGGCAAAGCACTTCGCCGCCAACATTGGCAGCGCGCGCTTCAGCATCGGACAGAACACCGCGCGGCGTCGACAGGATCGAGATGCCGAGACCCGCATAGACGCGCGGCAGCTCCTTGATCTTG
>CAIQQQ010000281.1 GCA_903873995.1 uncultured Rhodospirillales bacterium | reverse complement strand
GCGGATCGGCGCCGTCCCGGTCGAGCCAAGCGCGTAAGCCCTGAACTGGTGCCGCTTCTGAGGCGTGAGCCGAATTCCGGGCTGCTCGACCCTTCGCCTGTTGCAACGCACGAGGGCACGGGCGGATTCAATCGAAAGCTCAAGGCCTGCGCCGCGTGTCGGGAGCCGAGCACGGTTCCGGCTCTCACGATGGCATTTCAGCCGATCGTTGATCTGCAGGAGCACCGGATCGACGCCTATGAAGCACTGGTCCGCGGTGTTGGCGGGGAGAGCGCCGCGCACATGCTGGAGTGGGCGAAAGGCGCCAATCTCTATGCGTTCGATCAGGCGTGCCGGGTCAAGGCCATTGAACTCGCGGCCCAGCTTGGCATTGATCGTAACCTCAACATCAATTTCCTTCCCAATGCCGTCTATCAGCCACGGGCCTGCATCCAGGCGACGCTTGATGCGGCCGCGCGAACACGGTTCGACACGCGTCGGCTGACGTTTGAGATTGTGGAAACCGAGTCGATCGCTGAGATGTCGCATCTGCAGAACATCATCGCGGAATATCGCAGGATGGGGTTCCGGGTGGCGTTGGACGATTTCGGAACGGGCCATTCGGGCTTGGCCCGGCTCGCTGATCTGCATCCGGACATCGTCAAGGTGGATCACTGCCTTATCCGCGATTGCGATTACGATCAGACCCGGCTGGCGATCGTTGCCAGCATCATCGCTCTGGGCACACAGATCGGGGTGAAAGTTGTTCTGGAGGGGATCGAGCGTATCGGTGAGGTTCAGGCACTCAGAAGCGTTGGCGCTCGCTTTATGCAAGGATTTTATTTCGCACGGCCCGCATTTGAAATGCTGATGGCTGAGACGGAAATAAATGGACTCAATCCAGTCAATCTGGCCGGCTAAATTCCTGATTTTGTCATGGTGTTTTATAGACTTTATTTATAGGCAACCGAGTGACTCGCGGACGATTTTGAAGGCTTTGGCGCATTCCGGCCAGACCTGATCATGGCGGACATTGCGTGCGCACCCCCAAGATCGAGCCGCCGATCTTCGACCTGACGGGGCACGGCGTTGTGGCCTGGTTTGGGCTGTTGACGAGCATGCCCCATCGATCAGGGATTTCCCTTAGTTGTGGAAAATCGTGTCTTATGTTCTTGTTTTGTTCATGACCAACCCCGCCACTTACACAGTTGCCGAGCGGCTTGCCCTGATCCTTGATGGGTTGGGGCGGGCGGTGGCCGCGCGGATTTCGCCCAGGCGTGCGGGTGAGGCGATGGCGGCGGCGATGATCGTTCTCGTTTGGACGCGGGTGCGGCGCGCCGAGGCTCGGATTGTGGGGTTGTTGGCGCGGTTTCGGGCGGGGCGTCTTCGGGTTGTTGTGAGGCGCCAGCCGGGGCGGGGTGGTGGGGGGGCGCGGGCGGGTTCAGGGCGGTTGCCGCTTGGGTTCGCCTGGCTGATTCCGATGGTACCCTTTGAGGCGGCGTGTTTCGCGGGGCAGTTGCGCACCGTGCTGGCAGAGCCGGAGATGGTGGCGCTGCTGGACGCGACCCCTCAGGCGGCGCGCATTCTGGCGCCGCTGTGCCGGATGCTGGGGATCGAGCGGTCGGTGTTGCGGATGCGGTCGCCTGATGTCGTGGCGATTGCGGGGGGCGAGGCCCCGCCGGCTGTTGGGACGCGGGTTCGGGTGCCGCCGGCGCCCGCGGAGCCTTGGCGGATCCCGTTGCCCAGGGGTGTGCTGTCCGCGGCGCGGCGGCAGGGGTTTGGAAAAGGGTGATCGGCACTGACGGGGAGATGCGTCGTTTTTGTTCCGGATTTACACTGAAACACCGGCATTGCCAATCGGTGCGGCAGCCAGGCTCTGGCTTTTTGGTTTGTCGCGTCATGCCCGCCATGGCGCACCGGATGTTCGTCAGTGCCCTGCGATTTCGAGGCCATGGCTGCTCGACGATGCCGAGGTGACGAGCGCGCGGCGAGACGCGAATCCGGTCACCGCCCCTTCTGAGCGCGTTGACGCAGTGCAGCATGACCCGTAGAAGGCCGGCGTCCGGAACCCGCGTAGCCCGATCAGGCGCCGTCTTACTCAGCGCCGGAGGTGCTGCTTGACCATGACCATGACATTCGCCGACCTCGCTTTGGCCGCTCCCCTGCTGCGTGCGCTGACGGAGGAAGGGTATGTGACGCCGACCCCGATTCAGGCCCAGTCCATCCCGATGCTGCTGGACGGGCGTGACGTGCTGGGGCTGGCGCAGACCGGGACGGGCAAGACCGCCGCCTTTGTGCTGCCATTGCTGCATCGTCTGTCGGCGTTGCCCCGCCCTGCCCCACTCGGTGGCGCCCGCATTCTGGTGCTGGCGCCCACGCGGGAGCTGGTGTCGCAGATCGCCGACGGGTTCGAGCGGTTCGGGCGGCATCTGCGGGTCAGCGTTGCGACCATCTTTGGCGGGGTCAGCCAGTTTCATCAGGTCAATGCGCTCAAGACCGGCGTGGACATCGTTGTTGCGGCACCCGGGCGGTTGCTGGATCTGATCGAACAGGGGCTGTGCGATCTGTCGCGGCTTGAGGCGCTGGTGCTGGATGAGGCCGACCAGATGCTGGATATGGGCTTTGCCAAGCCGATCGAGCGCATCGTGGCCACGCTGCCTGTGGATCGGCATACGCTGCTGTTCTCGGCCACGATGCCGAAATCGATCGCGGTGCTGGCCGAGACGCTGCTGCGCGATCCGGCGAAGGTCGAGATCGCGCCGCCCTCGACGACGGTCGATCGGATCGAGCAGTCGGTCATGTTCGTTGATGCGGCTGACAAGAAGCCGGCCTTGCTGGCGCTGCTGCGGACGCCGGGGATCGGCCAGGCCGTTGTGTTCACGCTTCAGAAGAATATTGCCAACGAGGTCTGCGCGTTCATCACCGAGGCGGGAATCATGGCCGAGGCGCTGCACGGCAACAAGTCTCAGGGGCAGCGCGAGCGTGCGCTGGACGCCTTTCGCGCGGGATCGGTGCAGGTGCTGGTGGCGACGGATATCGCGGCGCGGGGCATCGACGTCGATACTGTGACGCATGTGTTCAACCACGACCTGCCGAACCTGGCGGAAAGCTATGTTCACCGCATCGGCCGCACCGGCCGGGCCGGTCGAAGTGGGGTTGCCATCACGTTGTGCGATGCGGAACAGCGCGCCTGGCTGCATGCGGTGGAGCGGGAGATCGGCTTCACGCTGGCTGTTCGAGGCGATCATGCGTGGCATTCGGAGGCGGCGCGGACCTCGACCATGCGGCCGCCTGTGCTGGGCGGCGGGCCGGTCAAGGAGATCAAGGCGCCGGTGAAGCGTGAGCGCAAGGTCTGGACCGAGGAAGAGAAGCTCGCCGCGCGTGAGGCGGCCAGGATGGCGTTGGAGGCGGTCTGACACGAGCGCCGGGGGCGTGCTTGTCCAGTTTCGTTGACGCCCCCACCCCCCAGGTTTAATGACACGGCCATCGCCATCGGGAGCCCGATACCCCATGAAAGACGTCAGAGAGGCCCTGTTCGTGGGCACCGCCACGGATGGGCGGACGGTCCGCCGCCCGCTTTCGCCGCATCTGCAGATCTACAAGCCGCAGCTGACCTCGGCGCTGTCGATCTTTCATCGCATCACCGGCGTGGCGTTGTCTGCCGGCACCGTGCTGCTGGTGTGGTGGTTGGTTGCGGCGGCAACGTCTGACGCGTCGTTCGCGACCGTATCCGCGGTGCTGCACACGTGGGTCGGGCATCTGGTGCTGTTCGGCTGGACGGCGGCCCTTTGGTATCATTTCTGCGCGGGCATGCGGCATCTGGTGTGGGATGCGGGCTTCGGGTTTGAGCTGCCGCAGGTGCATGCCAGCGCTGCGGTGGTGCTGGGCGCGACCGGGGCACTTACCGTGCTCACCTGGCTCGTTGGCGCCGTGATCCTCTAGGAGCCTTATCATGAGCACCACTCCCACTCAGACCATCATGCGCTCCGGCCTGGGGCGCGCCCGCGGGCTTGGTTCGGCCAAGACGGGCGCGGCGCATTGGTTCGCCGAGCGTGTGTCCTCCATCGCCCTCGTGCCGCTCACCTTGTGGTTCGTGCTGGCTGTGTTTCGCTTGGCCGGCGCGCCGCGCGCCGCGGTTGGCGCATGGCTGGCCAGCCCGTTCAACGCGGCGCTGATGCTGGCACTCGTGTTGATCACATTTCAGCATTCGGCGATGGGTTTGCAGGTGGTGATGGAGGATTACATCCATGCCGAGAAGACCCGCCTTGGCGCCATCCTGGCGATGAAGGCCGTCACCGCCATCCTGGCGCTGATGTCTGTGATCGCCGTGCTGAAGCTTGCCATCGGCGGCTAACCCTATCCTGGACGGACCCGTTATGAACGCCATCTCCAAGCCATCGCTCGGCGCCTACGCCATCATCGACCACACCTATGATGTGGTTGTCGTCGGCGCCGGCGGCGCGGGTCTGCGCGCGACCCTCGGCATGGGGGCCGCCGGGCTTAAGACCGCCTGCATCACCAAGGTGTTCCCGACGCGCAGCCACACCGTGGCGGCGCAGGGCGGCATTGGGGCGGCGCTCGGCAACATGGGTGAGGATGACTGGCGCTGGCATATGTATGACACCGTGAAGGGGTCGGACTGGCTCGGTGACCAGGACGCCATCGAATATATGTGCCGCGAGGCGGCGCCCTCGATCTACGAGCTTGAGCATTTCGGCGTGCCGTTCAGCCGCACCGAGGATGGCCGCATCTATCAGCGCCCGTTCGGCGGGCACATGCAGGATTACGGCAAGACGCCGGCGATGCGCGCCTGTGCGGCGGCGGACCGCACCGGTCATGCCATCCTGCACACGCTGTATCAGCAGAGCCTGAAGCACGAAGTTGAGTTCTTCGTGGAGTATTTCGCGCTCGACCTGATCATGAATGACGAGGGCGCTTGCGTGGGTGTGATGGCCTGGTGCCTGGAGGATGGCTCGATCCATCGGTTCCGCGCGCAGAGCGTGGTGCTGGCCACGGGCGGCTATGGCCGGGCCTATCTGTCCTGCACCTCAGCCCATACCTGCACCGGCGATGGCGGCGGCATGGCGCTGCGGGCGGGGCTGCCGACGCAGGACATGGAGTTCGTGCAGTTCCATCCGACCGGCATCTTCCCGGCCGGCTGCCTGATCACCGAGGGTGCGCGCGGCGAGGGCGGGTATCTGACCAACTCCGAGGGCGAGCGCTTCATGGAGCGCTATGCGCCGACCGCGAAGGATCTGGCCTCGCGCGACGTGGTCAGCCGTTCGATGACGATGGAGATCAACGAGGGCCGCGGCGTGGGGCCCAACAAGGACCATATCCTGCTGCATCTGGAGCATCTCGGCGCCGATCTGCTGCATGAGCGCCTGCCGGGCATCTCCGAGACGGCGAAGGTGTTCGCCGGCGTGGATGTGACGAAGGAGGCCATCCCGGTGCTGCCGACCGTGCATTACAACATGGGCGGCATTCCCACGAACTACCGCACCGAGGTGCTGCGCCCGACCCCGTCCAATCCGGACGCGATCGTGCCGGGCCTGATGGCTGTTGGTGAGGCCGCCTGCGTGTCGGTGCATGGCGCGAACCGGCTGGGCACCAACTCGCTGCTCGATCTCGTGGTGTTTGGCCGGGCGGCAGCTCATCGGGCGGCTGAGATCGTGAAGCCGGGTGCGAGCCAGGCGCCGCTGCCATCCCGCGCCGGTGAGGGCGCGCTGGAGCGTCTCGATCGCAGGCGGCATGCGAAGGGTTCGACCAAGGTTTCGGAGATACGCGACACTCTGCAGCGCACGATGCAGGCGCATGCCGCGGTGTTCCGCAACTCCGAGAGCCTGACCACCGGCGTCAACAAGATGCAGAAACTGTGGGCCGGCCTGTCGGACATGCAGGTGACCGACCGCTCGATGATCTGGAACAGCGACCTCGTTGAGGCGATGGAGCTCGACAATCTGATGGGCAACGCCATGACCACGATGGTCTCGGCCGAGGCCCGCAAGGAAAGCCGCGGCGCGCAGGCGCATGACGACTTCCCGGATCGGGACGACGCCGAGTGGATGAAGCACTCGCTGTCCTGGTGTGACGACAAGGGCGACGTGAAGCTCGGCTACCGTCCGGTGAAGATGCAGACCTTGACCAACGAAGTCACGGTGTTCCCGCCGAAGAAGCGCGTTTACTGAGGGATTTGGACCCATGGCCGAATTCACGTTGCCCAAGAACTCGAAGATCCAGAAGGGCCAGAGCCACAAGGCGCCGGGCGCCAAGAAGCCGAAGGCGTTCAGCATCTATCGCTGGAATCCGGATGACGGGAAGAACCCGCAGATGGACACCTATGAGCTGGACCTTGATGCGTGCGGCCCGATGGTTCTGGATGCGCTGGTCAAGATCAAGAACGAGATCGACCCGTCGCTGACGTTTCGCCGCTCCTGCCGCGAGGGCATCTGCGGTTCCTGCGCGATGAACATTGACGGCACCAACACCTTGGCCTGCCTGAAGCCGATCGCGGACGTGAAAGGCGAGGTGCGGATCAACCCGCTACCGCATATGCCGGTGATCAAGGATCTCGTGCCCGATCTTAGCCAGGCCTATGCGCAATACCGCTCTATTGAGCCCTGGCTGCAGTCCGACACGCCGGCGCCGCCGGATGGCGAGCGGCGCCAGTCCAAGGAGGAGCGGGCGAAGATGGATGGGATGTGGGAGTGCATCCTGTGCTTCTGCTGCACCACGTCCTGCCCAAGCTATTGGTGGAACGGCGATCGCTATCTGGGCCCAGCGACGTTGCTTGCCGCCTATCGCTGGATCGCGGACAGCCGGGACGAGCGGACCGGGGAGCGGCTGGATGCGTTGCAGGACCCGTTCAAGCTGTATCGCTGCCACACCATCATGAACTGCACGCAGACCTGCCCGAAGGGTCTGAACCCGGCGAAGGCGATCGCCGAGATCAAGACGCTGATGCTGGAGCGCCAAGCTTAATAATGGCGTTTCACGGGGACCTGGCTTCCGGCGCCAGCCGCCGCGCGGCATGGATCGATTCGCTGATTTTCGACCATTCCGTGCTGCGGCTGGGCTGGGGCAATGTCGCCGAGGTGATCCCGGGGAAACTGTACCGCTCCAACCATCCGACGCCGATGCGCCTTGCGCGGCTGGCGCGGCGGTTTGGGCTCAAGACCTTGATCAATGTGCGCGGCAAGCGGGCCTGCGGGAGCGACGCGCTGTCTCGCGACAAGGCAGGACAACTTGGGCTCGCGCATATCGACATGGCGTTCGAAAGCCGTGGTGCGCCGCATCGCGAGCGGATCCTGCGGTTTGCCGAGATCTACCGCACGATGACGCCCCCTGCCCTGCTGCACTGCAAGTCGGGCGCTGATCGGGCGGGTCTGGCCTCGGCGCTGGCGATCATCTTCGAGGGCGGGAACTCGGCCGAAGCGCTGGGCCAGCTTTCGTTGAAATATGGCCATTTCAGCCGGTCCAAGACCGGCATACTCGATGCGTTCTTCCATCTCTATGCCCGCGAAGCCGAGGGGCGGCTGCCGTTTCTCGACTGGGTGCGCACCGAGTATGACGAGGTGGCACTGCGGGCGGGCTTTCGGGCGCATGGCTTGTCGAGCTTCATCACCGACCGCATCCTGGTGCGCGAATAGCTTCCATGGCCAGCGCTCTCGATCACATCGAGAAGACCTTTTCAGAGTTCGATGCGCAACGGGAGCTGAAGCGCGCCATGGCCGAGGACTACGCCGTCGTCACGGTGCATGACCGGGCGATCAACCAAGGCGGCGTCGCGTTCCGCAAGATCGCGGGACTGCTGATCCTTCTGTCAATGTTGATGACGCTTTTTGTCTTCGGTCGGATTGTGCTATACCGATTGTCATGATGGAGAGGCAAATCACAGCAACGCCGGCCTCGAACGAGTGGATCAGCGTCACGTCCGCCACCACCGGCGGCGTCGTGTTGATCAAGCGTCCAACCCCGCCGCCGCTGCGGGTTGTGACCAAGGGATGGTTCACGACTCATGAGGAACGTGTGCCGCTGGACGAACTGAAGCGGCGGAACAGCGTCGGTTGAACGCCATCATACGCGATGCGTTGGCCGCTGATCTGCCCGATATCCTGCGCATCACCAACGACGCGATTCTGAACACCACCGCGGTGTGGCACGTGACTCCGGCCACACTGGAGGCCCGCACGCAGTGGTGGCAGGAGCGTGTGGCGCGCGGCTTTCCTGTTCTGGTGGCGGAAACGGCCCTTGGACCAGCCACTGTGGCTGGCTTTGCCTCCTATGGCGATTTCCGCCCCTTCGCCGGCTATGCCGCAACCGTTGAGCATTCCATCTATGTCGATCCGTCCGCCCAGGGGCAAGGCATCGGCCGCACATTGCTGGCGGCGCTGATCGATCGCGCCACGCAGGACGGCCATCATGTGATGGTGGGCGGCATCGAGGCCGGCAATGCCGCCTCCGTAGCACTCCATCGCAAGGCCGGGTTCGTGGAGGCCGGCGTGCTGCGTGAGGTTGGGCGGAAGTTCGACCGGTGGCTCGATCTGCAGTTCATGCAGAAGATCCTGGGCGCTTGACGGCGCCGCCGCGAAACTGGCTCCCCACGCCCGGCGATCCGCGCTAGATCGCCCGGCATGGATGCGCTCCCGCCCACTCACGATCTCTCCCGCGGCCCGTTGATCGCGTATCGCGCCATGATCGCCGATGGCGCGCTGGCGTCCGATCCGTCGCAGGGCATGGCGATCGAGCGGTTGCAGGATCTTTGGGTGAAGCTGCGCGGCTACGATCCCGATCCGCATCCGGCCCACGCCAAGACCGGCCTGCTGTCGCGCTTCCTGCGCCGCAAGCCGACCGAGGGGGCGGACGACGAACGGCCGCACGGCCTGTACCTCGTGGGCGAGGTCGGGCGTGGCAAATCCATGCTGATGGATCTGTTCTTTGCCGCAGCTGATGTGCGCCGCAAGCGGCGGCTGCATTTTCACGCGTTCATGCAGGAGGCCCATAAGCGCATCTTCCTGTGGCGCCGTGAGCATCCCGGCGAGGCCGATCCGATCGGGCCGCTTGCCGATGCGATCGCGGCCGATGCCGCCCTGCTGTGCTTTGACGAGTTCCAGGTGAACGACATTGCCGACGCCATGATTTTGGGCCGGCTGTTTCAGGCGCTGTTCGATCGCGCCGTTGTCGTCGTCACCACCTCCAACATCGTGCCGGACGATCTGTTCAAGGGGCAGCCCGGGCGGGACGCGTTCCTACCGTTCATCGGCATTCTGAAGCAAAATCTCGATCTGCTGGTGATGGAGGGCGGGCGGGATTACCGCCGCGCCCGGCTGCGCGGCATGACCACCTGGCATGTGCCGGCCGATGGACGGGCCGAGCGCGCGCTGGACCAGGCGTTCTCGGATCTGTCCGGCCACGCCCAGCCGCGCAGCGAGACCCTCACCGTGATGGGCCATCGTCTGGATGTGCCGCTGTCGGCCAACGGTGTCGCCCGGTTCGACTTCGAGGCGCTGTGCGGTCAGCCGCTCGGCGCCGGTGATTACCTGGCGCTCGCGACCCACTACCACGCAGTGGTGCTGGACGGCGTGCCGCGCCTCTCGCCTGACAACCACGACCGTGCGCGGCGTTTTATCGTCCTGGTGGACGCGTTGTATGATCATCGCGTGAAGCTCGTTGCCTCCGCCGACACCTGGCCCGACCAGCTCTATCAGCGTGGCGAGGGTGCGCGGGCGTTCGAGCGCACCGCCTCGCGTCTCGAGGAGATGCAAAGCCAGGATTACCTGGGCCTGGCACATCTGCCATGAAACAGTCTCCGCACCGGCTCTGGAACGACATGGCCATCACATCGCGCGCCCTGACTTCCCTTCTCCTGTGCCTCGCAGCCGCCGCCTGCGCGGGCCCGCCGCCGCAATCGCTCGAAGAGCAGCTCAACGACAACGATTTCAACCGCACCTTCGGGCTGCCCAGCGATACCCCCACCCCCGGCGCCTTCAAAAAACCGCCCGCCATCCCCGCCAATTTCGTCGAAGTGATCCCCCGCCGCCCCCGCGGGCCGGTGATGTGGCAGCCGAGCTCCTGGGAATGGACCGGCAAGGACTACGTGTGGGTCAAAGGCACCTACGTCCCAGCCGTCCCGGACGTCTCGTTCGTTCCGGGACACTGGGAGCCGGATCAGGCCCCTGGTTACAATGTGTGGGTCAGGGGAGCTTGGAAGTAAGGAAGGCCAGGGAACTGCCCTGGCCTTCCTTAATGCCCGCCCTCCCTTGCCCACGAAGAGGCACGGGTCTAACAAGCGTTGCCTTCCGGGTGGCCGGGTGCCTTGGCGGGCGTCGCTTCTGTCAAGGGCGGCATATGTGATTTTGGTGGATGACCGTCCCGGTTCTCGGCCTTCGCCGTTCTCTCCGTCCGCAGGGATTTTCCATGGCACGCAGCAAGATCGCCCTTATCGGCGCCGGCAACATTGGCGGCACGCTGGCACATCTCATTGGCCTCAAGGAGCTTGGGGACGTTGTGATGTTTGACGTGTTCCCGGGCGTGGCCGCGGGCAAGGCGCTCGACATCATGCAGTCCGGCCCGGTCGACGGGTTTGACAGCGCCATGTCCGGCACCGGCGACTATGCCGCGATCGCGGGCAGCGACGTTGTGATCGTGACAGCCGGGTTCCCGCGCATGCCGGGCATGAGCCGTGACGATCTGCTGACCAAGAATGCCGGCGTGATCGCGCAGGTGGCCGAGGGCATCAAGACGCATTGCCCCGATGCCTTCGTGATCGTGATCACCAACCCGCTCGATGTGATGGTGTGGGTGATGCAGCAGCGATCGGGCCTGCCGGCCAACAAGGTGGTGGGTATGGCCGGTGTGCTGGACAGCAGCCGGTTCCGCCTGTTCCTGGCGCAGGAGTTCAACGTCTCGGTGGAGGACGTGAACGCGTTCGTTCTCGGCGGCCATGGCGACACGATGGTGCCGCTGACGCGCTATTCCACGGTTGCCGGCATTCCGGTGCCGGATCTGATCGAAATGGGTTGGACGACGCAGGAGCGCATCGATGCGATCTGCGCGCGCACGGCCAATGGCGGCGGCGAGATCGTGAAGCTGCTGGAGAAGGGCAGCGCGTTCTATGCGCCGGCGGCGTCTGCGATCGCGATGGCCGAGGCTTATCTGCATGACAAGCGCCGGGTGCTGCCGGCTGCCGTGCAGCTCAATGGCGAATACGGGCTGCACGATCTTTACGTCGGCGTGCCGGTGGTGATCGGCAAGAACGGTGTGGAGAAGATCATCGAGGTGGCGTTCCACCCCGAGGAGAAGGCCGCGTTCGACAAGTCGTGCGACGCTGTGAAAGACCTCATCACGGCCTTCAAGAAGTTGGGTGTCTGATCCATGAACATTCACGAATATCAAGGCAAGGACCTGCTGAAGCAGTTCGGCGTCACGGTGCTGGACGGGCATATCGCCTGGACGCCGGATGAGGCGGCGGCGGCGGCGGAGAAGCTGCCCGGGCCGGTCTATGTGGTGAAGTCCCAGATCCATGCCGGTGGGCGTGGGGCGGGGCATTTCACGAGCGATCCGCAGGGCAAGGGCGGTGTGCGCCTGGCGCGTTCGATCGACGAGGTGAAGGCTGCGGCTGCGGCGATGCTGGGCCAGACGCTGGTGACGAAGCAGACCGGGCCCGCTGGCCGCGTGGTCAGCCGCGTCTATGTCGAGGCGGGCTGTGACATCGCGCGTGAGCTGTATCTGTCCTTCCTGATCGACCGCGACACGTCGCGGGTCACGATCATGGCGTCCACCGAGGGCGGCATGGAGATCGAGGAGGTGGCCGAGCACCACCCCGAGAAGATCATGCGCGTGGCCGTTGATCCGGCGTCGGGCATTTCGAGCTTTCATGCCCGCAAGCTCGCGTTCTCGCTCGGCTTGACCGGCAAGCAGGTCGGCGTGTTCGGGCGGTTCGTGGAAGGGCTGTACAAGGCCTTCATCCAGCTCGACTGCGCGATCGTGGAGATCAACCCGCTGGTGGTGACCGGCGCGGGCGAGATCGTGGCACTCGATGCCAAGGTGTCGTTCGATGACAACGCGCTGTATCGGCACGCCGATATCGAGGCGCTGCGCGACGAGGCGGAGGAGGACCCGAAGGAGCTCGAGGCCGCCAAATACATGCTCAACTACGTGGCGCTCGACGGCGTCATCGGCTGCATGGTGAACGGCGCGGGCCTCGCGATGGCCACGATGGACATCATCAAGCTGTATGGATCGAGCCCGGCGAACTTCCTCGATGTCGGCGGCGGTGCGACCAAGGAGCGGGTGACGGCAGCGTTCAAGATCATCATGTCCGATCCGAACGTGGAAGGCATCCTCGTCAACATCTTCGGCGGCATCATGCGTTGCGATGTGATCGCGGAGGGTGTGGTGGCGGCGGCCCGCGAGGTGTCGCTGGCCGTGCCGCTGGTGGTGCGGCTCGAGGGCACCAACGTCGCTTTGGGCAAAGAGATCATGGCCAATTCGGGCCTGCCGATCATTTCGGCCGACAACCTTGCCGACGCCGCCGAAAAGGTGGTCAAGGCCGTGAAGGAGGCCCAATAAATGGCCGTTCTCGTAGATCAAAACACGCTGGTGATGACGCAGGGCTTCACCGGCGCGCAGGGCAAGTTTCATTCCGAGCAGGCGATCGCCTACGGCACCAAGGTTGTCGGCGGTGTCACGCCGGGCAAGGGCGGTTCGAG
>CAIQQQ010000280.1 GCA_903873995.1 uncultured Rhodospirillales bacterium | reverse complement strand
CAATCAAAGGGGTGTTGGTGGAGGCGCCGGGCACTGCCCCCGGGTCCACAACGCTTATTCCACGCATCGTTTATCGCCATAGCCGGCAAGCCGGCCTACGACATATAGGCTGTGTGACGCTGAGATGAAAGAGATTGTCGATGAGCCTGACGCCGGACCAGCATGCCGAGATCGCGGCCCTGCGAGATCATTCATCGCCCACGCGCAGGGCGACCGTGCCGGCGCTGGAGGTGATGCTGTACGAGGCGCTGCCGGTGCTGGATCACGGGTTTGTCCGGGTGATCGACTATATGGGGGACGATGGTGCGGTGGTGCAGGCCGCGCGGGTATCTTATGGGCGGGGGACGCGCAAGACGAGCGAGGATGCCGGGCTGATCCGCTATCTGATGCGGCATCGGCACAGCACGCCGTTCGAGATGTGCGAGATCAAGTATCACGTGAAGCTGCCGATTTTTGTGGCGCGGCAATGGATCCGGCATCGCACGGCAAATGTGAACGAGATCAGCGCGCGGTATTCGATTTTGGATCGGGAGTTCTATCTGCCGGCGCCGGAGAACCTGGCGGCGCAGAGTGCGGTGAACCGGCAGGGGCGGGGGGCCGTGCTGGAGGGCGAGGCGGCGGCGCAGGTGCTCGATCTCCTGCGGTCGGACGCGATGCGGACCTATGACAGCTATGCCTGGATGCTGAACGAGGATGCGGATGGCGAGCCGGTCGATCCGTCCCGCCCGGGGCTGGCGCGGGAGCTGGCGCGGATGAACCTGACGCTCAACACGTATACGCAGTGGTATTGGAAGACGGATCTGCACAACCTATTGAATTTTTTGTCGCTGCGGGCGGACAGCCATGCGCAGTACGAGATCCGGGTTTATGCCGAGGCGATGCTGGAGAGTGTGAAGGCGTGGGTGCCGCTGTGCTGGCAGGCGTTTGCCGATCATCGGCTGGGGGCGGTGACGTTCTCGGCCGGGATGCTGGCGGTGCTGCGCCGGATGCTGGCGGGCGAGGCGGTGGAGCAGCCGGGGAGCGGGTTGTCGAAGCGGGAATGGGCGGAGTTCATGACGGCGTTGGGACGGTAGGCTCCGCGATCCGCGTATTTTAATGGTGTCTCACCGATGAGCTGGGTTATTCTCGCCTCTGAGCGAGACCCGCTTGCCGAGACGCTCGTCATGGTGCTGAGCAACGGGAACCACGTGGTTGAGATTCTGGCCGATTTCGCCATCGAGGGCACCGTCGTGACGCTGTCGGGCCTTCACATCTACGGAAGCGGGGCGAACACCATCGGCCCGGCCCGGCCCGGCCGGGCTGCGCGAGATGGCTTCATGGGTGAAACAGGAGCTGGGCCTTGACCAACTTAGAATTCATGGAGCGCCTCGCGCGACTGGCGCCCGTCCGGGTCGACGCCCCGGCGCGCTTGTTTTCTGAGCGCCGGCTGCCGCAGACCTTTATTCGCATCGGCCGGTTCGATGGCCGGGTGAAGGTCGCAAATCGCCTGCGCCAGGACGGCCTCACCTTGAAGGCCGCCCATGTCGCCATCACCGAGCTCGCCGAGTTCGATCGCACCGTCTGCGACATTCCCGATGATGTGGACATGGAGGCCCTTGCCGCCGATCTCCTGAAGCTGGACGTCGCCTGGCGCCGGCCGCTTGCGATGCCGGAGCCGGCCGTTTTCCTCGCTGAGGTCCGGGCCCGCCACAGCCTGACGCAGCGCCAGTTCGCCGATCGGCTGGGCCTTGATGTCCGCACGCTGCAGAACTGGGAGCAGGGGCGCAACCGGCCGGATGCGGCGGTCATCGCCCTTGTGCGCATCTTCGACCGTGATCCGCGCATCGTGGAGGACGCGCTGCTGGCGCCCGTCTGACGGCTCGGCGGATTGGGTGGTTTCCGACGCTGCACGCATGGGGCCGGGGCGCTTTACTCCTGACCGGCGGCAAGTCCGCCCCAGGAGAGCGCGATGTCCGCAACCGCATCGCCCGCCCGGTCCCGGCATTGGCGGCTGATCGTAGCCGGCATCGCATTGGTGGTGCTGATCATCGGTGGTGCGGCGGCCTATGGCTTTGGCCTGTTCGCGCCGAAGGGCCCCGTCCCGCTGGTCCTTTATGGCAACGTTGATATCCGCGAGGTCAGCCTTGGTTTTCGGGTGGCCGGCCGCCTGTTGGCGGTCCCGCTCGACGAAGGCGATCACGTCGCCGCCGGCACCTTGCTTGCCACCCTCGATCAGGCGCCGTTTCAGGAACGCCTGGGTTCGGCCACGGCCAAGCTCGCTTCGCTGCAGGCGACCTACGCCAAGGCGCTCGCCGGCAACCGGGCCCAGGACATCGCCCAGGCCGAAGCCGAGCTGGTCAACCGCCAGGCCACATTGACCAACGCGGAGGCGCTGTATCGGCGCAGGCAGGTTCTGGTGCGCAACGGCGACGCGTCGCGTGAGGACACGGAAACCAACGGTGCCGCCTTCCGATCCGCCCAGGCCGCTCATGACCAGGCGCGCCAGGCGCTGTCGCTCATGCGCGCAGGCCCCAGGGTGGAGGACATCGACGCCGCGCGGGCCGACATGCAGACGGCCGCCGCCGACCGCGCCGCAGCCCAGACGGATCTTGACGACACGCGCCTGCTCAGCCCTTCGGACGGCACGATCAACACCCGTGCCAGCGAGCCGGGCGCCATCGTCGCGGCCGGCGCCACCGTGTTCACCTTGACGATCGACCGGCCGATCCGGGTGCGCGCCTATGTGACCGAACCCGATCTCGGCCGCCTCAGGCCTGGGCAGGCCGTGCAGGTGCGCACCGATGGCGGCGGGCGCAGCTATGCCGGCACCATCGGCTTCATCGCGACGATCGCAGAATTCACGCCAAAGACCGTGGAGACCACGAGCCTGCGCGTCGATCTTGTCTATCGCCTGCGCATCATCGTGACCGATCCGGACGAGCATCTGCGCCAGGGCCAGCCGGTAACGGTGCTGATACCCGAGCCGCAGGCGTGACGAACGCGGCGCCTGCCGACGCGGCCTTGCTGTCCGAGGTTTCGAAGCGCTTTGCCAAGTCGCCGCATCCGGCGCTGGACAAGGTGTCCATGACCTTGCGCACCGGCGAGGTGACCGGGCTGGTGGGGCCGGATGGTGCAGGCAAGACGACGCTGATCCGCATTCTGACGGGGCTGCTGCACGCCGATTCCGGCGCGGTCTCGGTTCTGGGCGCGGCCCCCGGGGCCACCGCCGAAGATGTCGGCTACATGCCGCAGCGCTTCGGGCTGTATGACGATCTGTCGGTGCAGCAGAACCTCACGCTTTATGCCGAGCTGCGCGGGCTTGCGCGATCCGAGCGGGCCGCGACGTTTGAGCACCTGCTGGCGTTCACCGATCTCAAGCGGTTCCAAAGCCGCCTTGCCGGCAAGTTGTCCGGCGGCATGAAGCAGAAGCTCGGGCTGGCGTGCGCCCTGGTGCGCACGCCGAGGCTGCTGCTGCTGGACGAGCCGAGCGTCGGTGTCGATCCAGT
>CAIQQQ010000279.1 GCA_903873995.1 uncultured Rhodospirillales bacterium | reverse complement strand
ATTGCCCAGCAGGTTGGACATCCCGGTGATCGTCCGCCCCTCCACCTGCGTCTCAGACATCAGCGCCGCACCCTCGGCGATCTTCTTCACCCGCGCGATCAGCTGGTGCAGCTCCGGCAACTCCCGCGCCCGGATCAGATACCGCACCTTCGCCCGCGCCTGCACCACATTCGGCGCCACGCCGCCGGTATCCAGCACCGCGTAATGAATCCGTGCGTCGGACGGCATGTGCTCGCGCATGTAGTTGACGCCGACATTCATCAACTCCACCCCATCCAGCGCCGAGCGCCCCAGATGCGGCGCCGCCGACGCATGGCTCGCGCGGCCATGAAACGTGAAATCGATCTGCACGTTGGCGAGCGAATTGGCGGGGTTCACCGCGGCAAACGGCGCCGGATGCCAGGACAGCGCGATGTCCACATCCGCAAACGCCCCCTCCCGCACCATGAACAGCTTGCCCGCGCCGTTCTCCTCCGCCGGGCAGCCGTAATAGCGCACACGGCCCTTGATGCCGTTTTCCGCCAGCCAGTCCTTTACCGCCACGGCCGCAAGCATGCTGGCCGCCCCCAGCAGATTATGCCCGCAGGCATGCCCGGCCGCGTCCCCCGTCGGCCGATGCTCCGCCACCCCCGCCTCGTTGGACAGGCCGGGCAGCGCATCGAACTCGCCCAGAATGGCAATCACCGGCCCCTCATCCCCGGCCTCACCCACCATCGCCGTGGGCAGCCCGGCCACGCCGGACGTCACGCGAAACCCGTAGGCCTCCAGCATCGCCACATGCTCCGCGGCCGAGCGCGTCTCCTGAAACCCAAGCTCGGGCATGCCCCAGATGCGGTCCGAAAAATCCTCGAACGCCTCACGATGAGCGTCCACCAGCGGCCAAACGGGATCGATGTTCTGCATTGTGTTTCTCGCACGGGTGATCTGCAATGCCAGCACAGATGCCGAACCATCATCAAGCGCGCATCCAACGCGTGGCCCCATCAGAATTAGGCATTTGCGGCAGCGCGCGCGCCGGACACTAAATCCGCAATGATCATCAAGGGCTCACCATGACCGCCAAAGCCACGATCGAGCGCATTCTCACCCCGGACGTGCAAGACCGCCTCTTCCGCCCCACCGGCGAGGCGATCGGGCTCCCCGGCGCCGCCTACACCGACCCCGCCTTCTTCGCCGCCGAACGTGAGCTCACCTTCGCTCGCAACTGGGTCTGCGCCGGCGTTGCCAACGACCTGCCCAACCAAGGCGACCAGGTCCCGCTCGAGCTCGCCGGCATGCCCCTGCTGCTCGTCCACGGCACCGACGGCGTCATCCGCGCCTTCCACAACATCTGCCGCCACCGCGGCGCCCAGCTCGTCTCAAGCCCCGTCCAGCGCGGCGTGGTCCTGTGCCCCTATCACGCCTGGTCCTACGGCCTGGACGGCACGCTCCTGCGCACCCCCAGCTTCTGCGGCCCCGGCGTCAACACCCATGACGGCTTCGACGCCTCCAAGCACGGCCTGCTCCCAATCCGCTGCGAATTGTGGGGCCCGCTAATCTTCATCAACCTTGACCCCGACGCCGCCCCGCTCGACGCCACTCTCGCACCCCTGAAGCAACGCTGGGCCGCCTATGATTTCTCCCTGCTCCGCCCCGGCGGCGGCCTGCGCTTCACGCTGGACGCCAACTGGAAGCTCGCCATCGAGAACTTCGTCGAGCGCTATCACCTCCCCTTCGTCCACCCCCAGCTCAACAGCGTCTCCTCGGTGAAACACACCCTTCACATCACCGACGGAGACGGCTTCGTCGGCGTCGGCAGCCGCAACTTCGCCCCGCCGCCAGTCACACCCGACCACCTGCTGCCCCATTTTCCGGGCCTGGACGAAGCAGCCTCCACCAAGGCCGAATACGTCGAACTGTTCCCCAACGTCATGATCGGCGTGCACTACAACCACGTCTACGCCTTCATCATCCAGCCGATCACGGTCGATCACACCGTCGAACGCTTCGAGTTCTTCTTCGTCGGCGACGACGCCATGACCCCCGAACTCGCCCCCGCGCGGGCGCAGATGATCGACCTGATCAACCTCGTGAACGGCGAAGACATCGACATCGTCCAACGCCTGCATATCGGCTGCCGCTCGCCCGCCATGCACGGGAGCGTGTTCTCGCCGGTGATGGAGGACACCAAGCATAAGTTTCAGCGGATTGTGGTGGAGCGGTTGATGGAAAACGTCAGGAAGTAAGAATCTTCTTTTCTGAAGAAAAGAAGCAAAAGACTTTTTGTGAGTTTGGGCGCCACATCGTTCCAAAGCGCGACCAAGCTCTGAAAAGTTTTTTGGTTCTT
>CAIQQQ010000278.1 GCA_903873995.1 uncultured Rhodospirillales bacterium | reverse complement strand
GGTACGACGCTCGGAACAGGAACACGGTGACATGGCTGATATCACACTTGCAGAATGGAACGACCGGGTCTGGCTGGTCGGTGGAGAGGACCATATCGACGACTTGCTCGCAAACACTCTGAGCCCTGAAATTACCATCGAAATCAGGCAGTGCGAACAGAAATCCGAGATCCATGTCCTGTGGCACGTGCTCTCCGACGTCCAAACGACCACCGCCGATCCCTGGATGATCCATCCGGCGATCGTGGCACGCATCCGGCGCAGCCAGGGCCCGATGGTTGTGGTGTTCACCGCCTGGTCCGCGGCGATCGACGCTGACGGCCAGGCGATGATCGCAACGGCCGCTGCCTGGGCTGAGCAAAACCCGGACGGTTCGCTGAGCCTGGTGGCGCGGTACGATCCGGCCGGCCTCGCCCCGCTCGCCGATCTGGCGCGCATGCGGTGCCAGCTTGTGGCCGCGGCGCTCGGAAAATCAGGCGTCGCGGCCGGGCGCATCACCCATCTCCTGGACGATGGCCCGGCCGACTCAGACTCCGGCTCTCTGGAGCTCGATGTCGTCCAGATCGTGACGAACCCGCCGGTCACCCCCCTCTTGGTCCCCTGACGATCATAACTGCAGCGGGCGCTACTGCAGCGAGGCGAGCAGGGCGTCCAGATCGGGCTCGGTCTCGCCGGCCGCAGCGGCCGGCGGCGGCTCGTTGAGGCTGGCGAGCAGCGCGTCCAGATCATCCGCTGGCGGCTCTGGCTCGGGTGGGGGCGGAGGCGGCGGCGGCGGTGCGGCTGGCTCGTCGTCGGTGAGGCCCGCCAGCAAGGCGTCAAGATCGGCATCGGCGGAGTCGGCCTCGGCGGTCTCCGGCGCCTTCTCCGCCGCGGCCGGGGCCGGTGTTGCAGGCTCCGGCTTTGCGCGCGGTGTCACCACCGTCTGCGCCCAGAGTCCGGCCAGCGTCGCCCCGAACACCGAGGCGAAGCTGCCAAGCCGAAGTTCAGTGCGGCCGCGGATGCTGAGCAGCGGCATGACGCCGTAATTCCCAACCGTCACCGCTTCACGCTCGCCATACATCCGCTCGGTGCACGGCAGCGCCACCTGCTCACCGTCCGGATCGACATAGAGATAGGTGACCATGTCACGCACCCCCATCACGCCGCCGAGGATCATCTTCATCCCCTGCTGCCCGAATGTCTCGGCCAGCAGCAGCGCCGGGATCAGGGCCGGGTGGCCCCACAACATGGCCGCGAGGCCGCCCTGGCGGGTGAACTCCTCAAAGGCGAAGGCGTCGATCGGGTCGCTTTTCTTGCCGTAGGGCATGCGCAGCAGGAAGCGCGGCGCAGCAAGGCCAAGATAGCGGGCGGCCTCCAGATCGCGCAGCGCGCCCCAGGATTCCTGGATCAGCTGATGCTGCTCGTACATTGGGATCTTGAGCGCGTCCGGCCCGATCGCCGTGATAAACGGCGCGCCGCAGGCGGCGGCGACCTGGGCGATGCGCCCGAGCAGCTCGGCATGGGGCGGCATCAGCTCAAAGTTATAGAGCCCGATCACCGCCGAAAGGGCGCCCTCATGCGCGTCCAGCGCCGGCTGCTCCACCAGCATGCCGTAGAGCCCGCCTTTCAGGAGATCCTCGCCGGCGGCGATGTCGGCTGCGAGTTCTTCGGCCGAGACGTCATACAGCACAATCTCCATCTTCGCGCCGGTCTCGATCCGGCGCACCAGGAACTCGATGCCACGCCACATCGCCTCAGCGGCCTGGAAGTCCGGATGATGCAGGATGCGGCGCATGGAGATCGACAGCGCCTCATCGACACGGGCCGTGAGTTGCTCGGCCTGGGCGTCGCGCGCCGGCTGCACGAGCGGGCCAACGATCCGGCGCATCAGCGCCTCCACCGACGCCTCGGCGGCCTCGGCGGTGGACGGCCGGCCGGTGAGCCGGGCGAAATCAGACAGGCGCCGGTCCGTCGCGATCGCAGCACCTGCGGATTTGCGGGGCAGCGGCGGGAGGGCGTCTTCACCGCTCCAGGACATGACCGTCTTGGCGGCGCGGTCAAAGCCGGCCTTGGAGGCGAGGTTGCGGCGAAGATTGCGCAGCTCGGTGAACAATTCGACGTTCTCGACGATCTGGTCGGGGTGAAAATCGTCCATCGAGGCGATCGGCACGTTCACCACCGCTTCGGCGCCGTCCAGCGACAGGTTGAGCGAGATCTTCATCCGCGCCAGGACGTCGTCGAGCTTGTCCACATCCACCTTGATCGGTTTGCGCTTAGCCAGCGCGTCACCGATTTCGGCCTTGCCGGCATTCGCCCGCCCCGAGAAATCCCCCAGAATGGCCAGCCTGAATTTGGCATTGGCCACGCGGGCGCGAGGCTTGCCCGACATCCCTCCAAAATTGACTCGATATTCCATAGTCGCCTCCAAGGAATGGAAAGTTTTTTGGTTCTTTTTTCAAAAAAGAACCGCTTCCTTACTCGATAATATAGGTAAAAGCGCTGTTCTCAGCCCCCACATGAACCTTCGTGATCGGCGCCCCCTCAAGCAGCCGCTTGAGGAACGCCTCGGAGATGGCCGGCAGCATGGTGTTGGTGAGGATCGCATCGATCATGCGCCCGCCGCTCTCGGGCTCGTTGCAGCGCTCGGCGACGAGATCGACCACGGCGTCGTCATAGGTGAACGGCACCTTGTGGTGCTCGGCGATACGCCGCTCGATCCGGCGGAGCTGCAGGCGGATGATCTTCTGCATGACGTCCGGGCTGAGCGGATAATAGGGGATCACGATCAATCGGCCGAGCAGAGCCGGCGGGAACACCTTCAGCAGGGGCTCACGCAGCGCCTTGGCGACCTCTTCCTGCTCCGGCATCAGCTCGGGGTCGCGGCACAGCGACATCACGAGGTCGGTGCCGACGTTGGACGTGAGCAGGATCAGGGTGTTCTTGAAGTCGATCATGCGGCCTTCGCCGTCTTCCATGACGCCTTTGTCGAACACCTGGAAGAAGATCTCGTGGACGTCGCTATGGGCCTTTTCGATCTCGTCGAGCAGGACGACGGAATAGGGCTTGCGGCGCACGGCCTCGGTGAGGATGCCGCCTTCGCCGTAACCGACATAGCCTGGCGGCGCGCCCTTGAGAGTGGAGACGGTGTGGGCTTCCTGGAACTCGCTCATGTTGATGGTGATGAGGTTCTGCTCCCCGCCGTAGAGGGATTCGGCCAGCGCAAGGGCTGATTCGGTCTTGCCGACGCCGGACGGCCCGCAGAGCATGAAGACGCCGATCGGCTTGGAGGGGTTGTCGAGACCCGCGCGCGAGGTCTGCACGCGACGCGCGATCATTTCAAGGCCGTGATCCTGGCCGATAACCCGCTGTTTGAGGGTGGTGGCGAGGTTGAGGATCGCCTGCACCTCGTTCTTGACCATGCGGCCGACGGGAATGCCGGTCCAGTCGCCGACCACGGCGGCCACGGCCTGGGCATCGACGCTGGGCAGGATCAATGGGCTTTCGCCCTGGTGCTCGGCGAGCTTTTCCTGCAGCTCTTTCAACTCGCCCATAATAACGGCGCGATCGGGGGTTGCTGGCTCGGCACCTTCGACGGGTGCGTGGCCGTCGCGCAGCTGGGCGCGCAGCTCCAGCAGCTTGTCCACCATGGTCTTTTCTTCGGCCCAGCGCGCTTCCAGCCCAACGAGACGCTCACGGTCGGTCGTGAGATCCTCGGCGACCGATTTGGAGCGCGACGTTGTGTCGATGCCGATGGCGGCCTCGCGGGCGATGATCTGCTCCTCGGTCTCCAGAGCCTGGATGCGGCGGCGGCAATCATCCACCTCGGGCGGGACAGCGTGCTGGCTGACGGCAACGCGGGCGGCCGCGGTGTCGAGCAGGCTCACGGATTTGTCGGGCAGCTGGCGGGCAGGGATGTAGCGGTGCGACAGGCGCACGGCGGCATCGATCGCCTCGTCCAGGATCTGCACGCGGTGATGCTTCTCGAGCGGGCTTGCGATGCCGCGCATCATGAGGATGGCCTTCTCCTCGGACGGTTCATCGACCTGCACGACCTGGAAGCGGCGGGTCAGCGCCGGGTCCTTCTCGAAATATTTTTTGTATTCGGCCCAGGTGGTGGCGGCGATGGTGCGGAGCGTGCCGCGGGCCAACGCCGGCTTGAGCAGGTTCGCAGCATCGCCTGTGCCGGCAGCGCCACCGGCGCCGATCAGGGTGTGCGCCTCGTCGATGAACAGGATGATGGGCTTGGGGGAGGACTGCACCTCCTCGATGACCTGCTTGAGACGGTTCTCAAACTCGCCCTTCATGCTCGCACCGGCCTGCAGCAGGCCGATGTCGAGGGTGCGCAGGCTGACATCGCGCAGTTGCGGCGGCACGTCACCGGCCACGATGCGGAGCGCAAAACCTTCGGCCACCGCGGTCTTGCCGACGCCCGCTTCGCCGGTGAGGATCGGGTTGTTCTGCCGGCGGCGCATCAGCACGTCCACCACCTGGCGGATTTCCTGGTCGCGGCCGACGATGTTGTCGATCTCGCCGCTGCGGGCGCGCTCGGTCAGATCGACGGAGTATTTCGCCAGCGCCTCCTGCTTGCCCATCTGGGCCGGGGCCATGGCGCCGGAGGTCTCGCCGGGCACGCCGCCCATGTTCGAGCCGTCGGCCGCCACCATGCCGTCCTCGGGCGAGCCCGCGACGATCTTGTCGAACTGGTCGCCCAGGGTTTCGGCCTTCACGCGCTCGAACTGGCGGCTGATGGCGTAGAGCGCGTTGCGAAGTGTGGTGGTTTTGAGGCTGCCGAACAGCAGGTGGCCGCTGCGCACCTGGGTTTCGCCGAACATCAGGGTCGAGAACACCCAGGCGCGCTCGATCATCTCCTCGATGGTCGGCGCGAAATCGGAGATCGCGGTGGCGCCGCGCGGCAGCCGGTCGAGCGCTGCGGTGATGTCGGTGGCGAGCTTGGACGCGTCCAGCTCGAAATAGCGCGCGATGCGGTGCAGATCGCTGTCCTGGGTCTGCAGGATCTGCTGCAGCCAGTGCACCAGCTCGACATAGGGGTTGCCCCGCAGCTTGCAGAACACCGTGGCCCCTTCGATCGCCTTGTAGGCGACGGGGTTGAGCTTGCCGAACAAGGCGGAGCGGCTGATTTCGGTCATGGGGCCTCGGCTGATGTCATGCGGGTTGCAGGAAACTCTTGGTTGAGCTTGCGTGCGGCGCTGTCAGCGCTCGCATCAAGGAACAAGTCGGCTGCGTCACGATCGGACCGTCTCGGCATCAGCCAGGTGGTCCAACCCAGGTGCCCGGCCCGGCCAAGGCCGACGCGCGGCACCTCGTCCTGCTTCAGCACGAGATTGACGTCCCACAACAAGGTGTCGCCCACGTAATTGCGCACGATCGGGATTAGCCGGTGAAAGCTGAGCCCGCCGGGCAGGAGGCGGGTGTAGTCGGCCAGGCTCAGCGGTCCGAACACGACGCGGAACTTGTGCTGGCGCGTCCAGACCCGGCCGCCGATCATCATGCTGCGCCCCAGTTCGCCGCTGCCGCGATCGGTGCCAAGGCTGGGGCGGTCGCGCGGCTGGAGGGTGAGCCAGGCGCCGATGAAGCATTCGATGCGCACGGGCATCGTGAAGAACGACGACAGGATCGCGCCGAGACCGTCGGCATGGCGCGTCTGGTTGGCGAAATGGCCGGCGAAATGCAGCTTGCTGAGATGCGGCATCGCGTCGCGGTCGCGCAGGGCCGCCTGTCCCAGCCCGATCAGCGCACCGATATAGTCGCTGTAGCGGTCCTCCGCAGGCCGATCGAAGCTCAGCGTGGGCCGGCAGTCCGCCCAGGCGCGATAGAACAGCGACATGGTGCGATGGTGAAAGATGTCGGCAAAGCGCTGGAAGGTCGGGTCGCGCGAATTGCGGCGGCGGTCGCGGGCGTAGTCGGTCAGATGCAGCGGAAGCGGGCCGTCCGGACCGAACAGGCCGAAGAAATGCACGAGCAGCCGCGGCGGCCGGCCTTCGGCGGAGGGCTCGAACGCGGCGAGGGTGGAGGGGGCGAAGATCGACGAGGGTTCCTGGGCCAGGCGCAGCACATCCTGCGCCGGGCGGGTGCTGCGGCCGAGGCGGGGCCGATCCTGATGCAGCGCCTCGATCCGGCGCATCGTCTGATAGAAGCCATGCGATGTCGGGTCGGCGGCGAGTGCGGCCAGAAGGGCTGCTTCGGCCGAGAGTTCCGGGGGTATGGCTGGCGCCATATCACGCGAAAGCGACATCACCGCGGACGTGATCTCGGCCGAGGCCTCCCCCCCGATCTGCGGCACCTCCAGGTCCAGGTCCGCCTCGGGCGGGACCCCAGCCTCTACAGCACCGGTCGCTGGCCGATCTGCATGGGCCATCGCATCACCTCCCCACGTTCGGGGCTGCGCAGCACGGTCTCGGTGAAGGCGTTGATCGAGACGTATTTTGCAAAGAACCGGTCGAGCACGGCCGCCAGCAGAATGCCGCCGGCGCCGCCGAAGGTGCCTTCGTCAATGGTCAGCGAAAGCTCCAGGCCACGCCCGACCGCAATCGGGCCGCCCCCGGGGATGCGGCGTACCACCGGATGCCCCTCCACGGACAGCACACCCTCGAGTTGGCGCGCGGCCAGTGACGTGGTGGACGGGATATAGAGCCGCAGCAACTCGCGCAACGCCGCAGCCCCCTGGATGCGGTCGGTGTCGGTGATGCTGAGATAGTTGAGGCCAAGATGGGAGATGAACCGCCAGGCATAGTCGCCATCGCTGCGGCAGGGCCGCGGTGGTGTCGGCCCTACCACGCAGCGGATCGAGCTGACCGGGGCGCTGACCTGCACGGTGAAATCGGTGTGTTGCTTGCCCACCGGCATCGACAGCGCCAGGTCCCGGTTGGTGCACAAAAGATCAAGGCCAAGCTGGCGCAGGCCGTGATTGAGCTGGTTCGAATCCGGATCGACCAGCGAAATCATGGTCTCGTGCCCCAGATAGCTGGTGCGCGGGCCGCGCTGCTTGCTGCGCTGAGACAGCATGCGCGGCTGGCGACGCAGCATGTAGTAGCTGCGATGGCCCGGGTTGCGGCTGAGATCGTTGGCTGAATAGAACGGTCGGAATGGCTGGGAGGCAGCACCGTCCGCGCCGAACCCCTCCACGCCCTGCACACTGAACACCTCGAAATCGAGCGGGCGCATGCGGTTCGGCACGATCAGATGCTCGACCTCCCGGTCGGAGAGGTTCAGGCGGTCGCTACGATGGGGAAACAGATTGATCGCGGGCGCGCAGAACAGTGACAGGTGATCCGGCCCGAAGCCCGAGGCTAGCGACGGCTCGCTGCGGTTGAGCAGCAGGATGATGTCCATCTCGCCCGAGGCGCAGCGGATGGCATGCTTGTCGAGTCCGGCCAGTTCCACGAACAGGAACCGCTCGGGCATCGCATAATATTCCTGCAGCAGACGGTAGCCGTCGAAGGATTGCGGCGCCGGCGGCAGCAGCGCCTCCTTCTCGTCAAAACCGATGCCGTGCAGCGCATCGGCCGGCAGACGCTCCTGCCACGGCACCGGCCGTGTGCCGGGGCGGACATAGATCGAGGCGACGTTGGCCACCAGCTGTTCGTACAGCCGGGCGCGCGAGCCCTCCGGCCCGCCAAGGAACAGCGACAGCTTATCGAAGGACAGTTTGTTGAAGGTCAGATCGCCCATCGTCTTGAGCCGCAGCCGGATGGCCGCCTTCACCGAACGCTGCTCCGGCAGGCCGAGGGCGGCAACGGCTGCGGCCGAGCTGATGTAATCCGCCTCGACGATGTCGATCGGCAGCAGGTGCACCGGGTGGCCCGTGCGGAACTCGCAGTTGGTCTGGTCCTGGGTGCCGAGCAGGCTGCGCAAGGCGGTGCCGGCCGGCAGCAAGGCGCCACCGGGCAGGCCGCGGATGGCGGCAGGATCGGGCTTGAACCTCACCACCGCCATCGATGGCGTGGGCGCCATATAGTGCGGATAGACCATCTGCAGCAGCGATTGGGTGAAGGTCGGAAACTCCGCCTCCATCTTCAGTTGGATGCGCGCGGTCAGGAAAGCGAAGCCCTCCAGCAACCTTTCGGTGTAAGGGTCGGCCACCTCGGTGCTGCCGAGATCCAGCCTGCTGGCGATCTTGGGGAATTCGGCTGCGAACTCGGCTCCCATATCGCGAACAAAGGCGAGTTCGCTCTCGTACAGGCGAAGCAGGCGTGGATCCATCAGCCGCGGGCCCGGGCGTCTGTCACGACAGCAAGCCGGGTGGCGATGTCGATGGAGGTCTCAAGGAACAGCTGCTGGGGCACCGGCTGGGCCCAGAGCTCGCCCTGAATTTCGAACACCATGGCCGGCAGCGCGTCATCGCCGGTCTCCTCGCGCAATGTCACCCGCAGCGTGTTGGGCTTGATCCGTGGCTCGAACTGCCGGATCGCCAGCGCGATGCCCTGCTCCAGCGATGTCTGGCGGTCGTTGGTGGAGGACAGGCCGGTGAACGCCGGCACGCCGAAGTTCAAGGTTGACGCCTGCACCCGAGGAAAGCCGGACAGTTCGTCCGTCGCTTCGAGATTGGTGGTGTTCAGCAGCCAAGACAGATCTCGCATCACTGCCTGACGCAGTTGCTGCATGGAGAGGGCCTGCTGGTCGAACGCGTCGCGCTTCGAGTCAGGAGCGTTATCCGTCAGCCGATCAAGCAGCGAGGGCTGCAGCCGGTCATGGCGGTTGGCGTCTGCCATCGTCAGGCGTGTGGCTCGTGGGATGCGGCGATTGCAGCCGGCTTGCCCAAGCTCGCGCCGTCCTCCGGCTGACCCTCCATCTCGATCAGACGGGCATCCATGATCGCCACGTCATCGGCGTCGGTTGCCAGCATCCTTTGGCCGAGACCGAGATCCCAGCCGCTCTCATCGCCTGGTCCGCCAGCGCTGCGCCATTCCGTGCGGCGGCCCATCACAATATCGTCACTACCCTTGTCGGAGCCTGGATAGCGGGTCGGGATGAAGCCGAAGCTCTGCCCGCCGGTGGTCCAGGTGAAGCGCGCCGGCAGCCAGATCTGGTCGCGCAGATCGACCGGCGGGTCGATCTCGATGCGGGAAATTCGAGTGTATGGCACCCAGAGATACTTCTCCTCGACCATCACCTCCAGCACCGGGCCAAACCGCGGGTCGGCATCGGCGATCCATTCGAACGGCCGCCCGTTGACCGAGCCTGCAGCGGATGGAGCCGCCTCGAAAGCGGCGTCACGCAAAGCAGCGGCTTCTGCGATCGAGCCGCCGGACAGCAGGCGGTTGGCTTCGGCGAGCAGGGAAAACCACTGCTCCGGCTCCCCCAGAGATGTTGGTGTACGCGCGCCGGCGAACACGCGCTCGCGGAGCATTTCGCAACGAATGACGGAGCGGTAGGTCTGCGCCATCGGCAGGGCCAGCGGATCGAGCTCGCTCAGCACCGACAGCTGGGTGACCGCACGGTCCCACTCGCCATAAAGGCAGAACATCTGGAACAAAAACGTCCTCAGGCGCGGCTCGCGCGGGGCTTTTCGAACGTCCTGTTTCAACGAAGCGAAGGTTGCTGCGGGCCCTTCGACCCGCAGCATTTCGCTCAGACGACCAAGGTTTTCCGGTTGCGATGACATCAGACGATGGCAGCAGTACCGAGGTCCTTCGTGTTGGACACGCGGTTCCAACCGCCCGCCGTCGGCGGCTGCATCTGGCCGCCGGCCGCCTGCTGCGAGTAACGAACCTGCAGGCCACCATACTCGAACGTGATCGTCTCCTTCGGCGCCTCGTCATCATGCGCCCAGGAGATCGTCTTGACGGCCACGAGCTTGAAGTCGAAGCGGACGAACATCACGCCGGCCGTGTCACCACCGCCGCTCTTGCGCAGGCCCAGCTGCACCAGCTGAAACGACGTGCCCGAGCAGGCCATCATGAAGAAGGTCGGCGACTGAACGTCGATCTTGCGGGTGATGGAGAACGGGTTGAACGTGATCTTGCCTGCGCCCGCACCGCGGCTCTGGCTGCCGATGTTCAGCGTCTGCTCGATATCGAAGCTGTAGTCTTCAAGCTCGAGGTACTGCTTGCAGGTCGTGATCGCGCCGACGGCCGTGGTTCCGGTCGGAAACGCCGGGGCTTCCTTCATCAGTGGCTCGCCGTTCTTGGACAGATCGGTCTGCGACTCAAAACCCAACCACTTTCCGTCGTAGGTCTGGAAAGCCATGTATGCATCAACGGCCATATTTGCCTCCTGTGAAGATCACCGAAATCGGTGCATGGAACCCGATACGCAAGGCAGGTACTCCAGCCAACAACATGGCTGACTTTACTTTGCCAACAACACGACTCTATCGCCTTATTTCGGCATACGCGAAACAAGACGAAGTGATACCGACAAGCCTTCCAACTGATAATGCGGCTTGAGGTAAATTTTTGAGGAGTAGTAGCCAGGGTTCGACTCATCCTCCTCGATCACAACTTCGCCAGCCGCAAGCGGGTGAGATGCCTTATAGACATCGTCCGAACTGTCGGGCGAGCCAT
>CAIQQQ010000277.1 GCA_903873995.1 uncultured Rhodospirillales bacterium | reverse complement strand
TCACGTCCGGCCGGCTTTTGGCCGGCGCCTCACCGGTGTTGGCCGTGCCGGCACTTTCACCCACGCCGGCCTTGGCGGGTTTCTTGAGCTCGGGGAGACGGTAGGTGACGGTCTTCACATCGCCGGAGTGCGGATCGAGGTAATGGCCGATATGGTCGTGCTTGCCGGGCTTGCCGTACACGTGCTCGGCCTTCTTCGGCAGCTGGTGCCGACCGTATTCGTCGGTCTGCAGCAGGATGCCGCGCTCGGGCAAACTGTTCTGCAGCCACTCCTGCTGCGCGCCAAAGAAGCCGTCGACGTTGGTGGTGTAACGGCCCTCCTCGCCTGCCGGCGCGAACAGATCGTCTTCCCAGACCACGCCGTAGGCCTTGGCGAGGTCGTCGCCGAACTTCGCCGCCGTGAACGGTATGCGGCGCTTGGACAAGGCACGGGCAACTTCGTGCCAGGTGACCTCGTGGCCCTTCTTCGGTTTGTGCTTCTTCCAGACCTGCGCCTGTTCGTCGCGCGATGCGGTGGCGATGGTGCGCAGCTGCTCTTCATTCGGCATGCTGCCCTGCGCCATAAAGTCCAGCATCGCCGGGTGCAGGTGGGCGAGCAGCTTGAGGCGCTTGACGGTTCGCACCGGCAGCGCGAGCGCGTCGGCGATGGCGGGCTCGGACCAACCCTGGCTTTCCAGGCTCTCGGTCGCCCGCCAGATATCGACACTGTTGAGCGAGGCCCGGATCAAATTCTCCGACAGCGACTGCATCGGAACTTGGGCTTCGTCGGCGTCGTTGACGATGACATCGATCATGGTCAGCCCAGCCTTGATCGCGGCTTTCACCCGGCGGTCGCCGGCCTTCACGATGAGATCACCGTCCTGCTCGCGCACGACCGGCGGCTGGATGATGCCGATCGCCTGGATCGACGCGAGCAACTGGTCGTCCATCGCGGCAGGCGCGGGCGTGCGCCGGGGGTTGTTCGGGTTGGGCTTGAGGGTACGTGGATCGACGTTGCGGAGTTCGGCCATGGTGGGCTCCTGTCGGGTTGCTTTCGGCCTTCCCTCTTCTCTGGGAAGACCAGCCCCGGCGGCCGCATCCCGAGCCGCCGGGGCAAGGGCGGAGCCGGCGAAGCCGGGCGCGTGCGGTGCTATCCGCGCGCGACCCTTGCGGCGGTGGACGGCGATGCGGCACGCGAGAGGGCGTTCGCCGCGCTACAGCAACGTTGTCTGGTCTCGCTGCGGGTCGTTTCGTTTTACTCGCGGTGTGGTTGGCAGGCTGGGCGCCTGTATTGAGGCTCAGGTTTCGCGCGCTGTCTCATGGCTGCACACCGTCCTGCTCAGATGCACGGACCAAGCGGCGAGCCGTCTGAAAGCCAGCCTGATGGAGACCAGGCTGGCGAACAGCGTGCCGATCAATCGAAGCTACGCCAGAAACCTTTGCCTCGGTGTGCCCGGCGATCCGATTTGACGGGGGACGTGGCGATGCCAAGTGCCGTCAGCTCGCGACTGATCACCTCCCGGCACACGCCGATTTCCTCCGCGATGTATGAAAACGTGCGACCTTTCCGGCGCATCTCGATGATCGCCGCGATCTCGTTTTCCCATAACGTCATGCGACGCGCTTCCTGCGCCGCCGCCAACTTGCGGCGGTGTTCCGCCCACCGCGGGTCGTTGGCGACATAGGCCCTCTGCGCAACTGACAATTTATCACGCTGTTCCGCGCTCATCGGAGCGCGCCGGCGAGGCTGGATGCTCTGGACGCGGCTGTCGTCACCGATGTCGATGCGGCGAATGATGGTCATGGTCAGCTCCCTCGTGAATGCCAGCCCGATCGCTGGCGGGAGCGGCGCACGGCGGCCTTCGGGCCGGCTCAACCCCCGCTGCGGGAGGACCGAAGCCACGCGCAGTCACGCGCAGGCCGTTCTGCACGGCCG
>CAIQQQ010000276.1 GCA_903873995.1 uncultured Rhodospirillales bacterium | reverse complement strand
GGCGCTGCGTGCGCCGCCGGGCGCTGCGATGATGGTGGGGGGCGAGGATGCCGCCCTCATTGCGCGCCAGGAACGCGACCGGATGGCCGAATTCGTCGCCCGCGTGCATGACGGCACGCTGCGCGGCGCCACCGGTGAGATTTTTACCGACGTGCTCAACATCGGCATCGGCGGCTCCGATCTTGGCCCGCTGATGGCCACCCAGGCGCTGACCCTGGCGCGGGGCCCCAAGCTGCGCGCGCATTTCCTGTCCAACGTGGACGGAACCGGGCTCGCTGCCATCACGCGCGGGCTCGATCCGGCGCGGACCCTGGTGCTGGTGGCCTCCAAGACCTTCACCACCCAGGAGACGGCGACCAACGCCGCCGCCGCGCGCGCCTGGCTGGTGGCGGCGTTGGGCGAGGCGGCGGTCGGTACACATTTTGCCGCTTTGTCCACCAACCTCGCCGTGGTCGCCGCGTTCGGCATCTTGCCTGACCAGACCTTCGGGTTTCGGGACTGGGTGGGCGGGCGGTTCTCGCTGTGGTCTCCGGTCGGGCTGTCCGTCGCACTCGCCGCCGGCTGGCCGGCGTTCCAGGCGATGCTGGATGGGGCGGCGGCGATGGATATGCATGTCCGCGCGGCGCCGTTTGCCGAGAACCTGCCGGTGCGCCTTGCGTTGTGCGGCATCTGGCATGCGACCGTGCTGGGCTACCGGGCGCAGTGCGTGCTGGCCTATGACGATCGCCTGGCGCGGTTTCCGGCGTTTCTCCAGCAGCTTGAGATGGAGAGCAACGGCAAGTCGCTGCGGCTCGATCTGGCCCCGGCCGTCGACACGTGCCCGGTGGTGTTCGGCGAACCCGGCACCAACGCGCAGCACAGCTTCATGCAGCTGGTGCATCAGGGCACCAGCGTGGTTCCGGTGGATTTCATCCTCGCCGCCGTGCCCGACCACGACCGGCCGGAGGCGCATCGCATCCTGGCGGCGCATGCCTTCGCCCAGGCCGAGGCGCTGCTGCGCGGCCGCAGCTTGGCGGAGGTGGAGGACGAGATGCGTGCTGCCGGGGTGTCCGCGGATCGGATTGCCGCTGTCGCGCCGCATCGGGTGTTCACCGGCAACCGGCCCAGCGTGACGATCCTGCAGCGCGATCTTGCCCCGTTCGCGCTCGGCCGTCTCATCGCCCTGTATGAGCACAAGGTGGCGGTGCAGGGCGCGATCTGGGGCATCAACAGCTTTGACCAATGGGGCGTGGAGCTGGGCAAGGCGCTGGCCGGCGCGGTGCTGCCCGATCTCGCGCCGGGTGCCGCCGCTGGTGCGCATGATCCGTCCACCAACGCGCTGATCGCACGCTTTCGGGATCTGCGCGCCGAGCCATGAGCCGCATCCGTCTCCTGTCCGAGACGACGATCAACCGCATCGCGGCCGGCGAGGTCATCGAACGCCCGGCCGCCGCCGCGCGCGAGCTGGTGGAGAACGCGCTGGACGCCGGCGCCACTCGCATCACGGTGGCGATCGCGGGAGGCGGCATCGACCGCATCGAGATCACCGATGACGGCATCGGCATGGATGCGGCCGAGCTTGCCTTGGCCGTGCAGCGCCATGCGACCAGCAAGCTCACGGATGACCAGCTGGTGCGCATCGCCACCCTGGGGTTTCGCGGCGAGGCGCTGCCCAGCATCGGGGCTGCCGCCCGCCTGTCCCTGACCGCGCGGCCGCACGGGGCGGAGCACGCCCATGCCATCACGGTGGACGGCGGCGTGGTCGGCGCGGTCGGCCCGGCGGCGCTTTCGCCCGGCTGCCGGGTGGTGGTGCGCGACCTGTTCTTTGCCACGCCAGCGCGGCGCAAATTCCTCAAATCCGCGCGCAGCGAGGCGGATGCGGTGGAGGCGGCGATCAGGCGGCTCGCTCTGGCGGCGCCGCACGTGGCGTTTCGCTTTGAGACCGACGGGCGGGTGGTGTTCGACCTGCCGGGCCAGGAACGCGCGGCCCGGGTTTCGAGCCTGCTGGGGCCGGAGGTGAGCCTCATGGTGGAAGGCGTGCGCGGCGATCTGCGCATCGAAGGTCTGGCCGCCTCGCCCAGCCACAGCCGCGCCACCGCTTCGGCACAGGCCTTGGTGGTGAACGGGCGGCCGGTGGTCGATCCGCAGCTGCGCATGGCGGTGCGGGTCGCCTATCGCGACGTGATTTCGGCCGGGCGGCACGCGATCGTGGCGCTGTATCTGACGATCCCGCCGGAGGAGGTGGATGTGAACGTGCATCCTGCGAAGGCGGAGCTGCGCTTTCGCGACGCCGATGCAGTGCGCGCCTTGGTGATCGGGGCCTTGGGCCGGGCAATCGCCGGCGGGGCCGGGCCGTCCGCGCCGCGGCTGAGCTGGCAGCCGGGGCCGAGCCTGCGGCTTGTGCCGCCGAGCCCGGCCGCGCGGGGCTTTGCCGAGACGTCGCTGGCGCTCACCGCACCGTCGCTGTCCTTGGGTGCGCCTGCAGCGCGGCAGATGGCGGCGGCGGAGCCTGCGCCTGAGCATCCGCTCGGCGCAGCGGTGGCGCAGGTGCTCGACACCTATGTGATCGCGGTGGCGAGCGATGGCAGCCTGGTGCTGGTGGACCAGCATGCCGCCCATGAGCGGCTGACGCATGAGGCGCTGCGGGCGCAGATGCTGGGGGGTCAGGTGGCCACCCAGCCCTTGCTGCTGCCGGCGGTGGTCGATCTGCCACGCGCCCATGCGGCGGCCTTGCTGGCACAGGCGGAGGGGCTGGCGCGGCTGGGGGTCGAGCTCGAAGCGTTTGGCGGGGGCGCCGTGCTGGTGCGGGCGCTGCCGGCCGCATTGGGCGCGCCCGAGCCCAACGCGCTGCTGCGCGACGTGGCGGAGGAGCTGGCCGAGCTCGGCGAGAGCACCGCGCTCGAGGCGCGGCTCGATGCGATCATCGCGCGGCTGGCCTGCCACGGGTCGATCCGCGCCGGGCGCAGGCTGGGGGCGGCCGAGATGGATCATCTGCTGCGCGCGATGGAGGCCACGCCGCGCGCCGCCACCTGCAGCCATGGCCGGCCCACGTTTCTCAAGCTGTCGCGCGCCGAGATCGAAAAGATGTTCGGACGGCGGTAGCGCTTCAGGCGGCCGGGCGCCAGATCGTGACGCGGGCGGCGCCGTGGGCGCGCTCGGCCAGAGGCTCGGCGCTGAGCTCCAGCGCCTCGTCCCGCCCGGTCTCGGAGGCGATGAGGGTGGTGGGCGTGATCCAGCCGGCGGTGGTCAGGGCGGTGACGGCGCGGGTGACAAGCGCCTGGCCGTACGGTGGATCGAGGAACACCAGATCGCAGGCGGGGCCCTTGGCCACGCGCAGCGCGTCCTGCGCCAGGACCCGAGCCGTCTCGCCGGCGCGACAGGCAGCGATGTTGGCGCGCAGGGCGGCCAGCGCCGCACGGTCCTGCTCCACGAACACGCAAGACGCAGCGCCGCGCGACAGCGCCTCCAGCCCCAGCGCGCCGGTGCCGGCGAAGATGTCGGCGACGGCCGCGCCTTGGATGCCACCAGCGGCCCAGGGCGCGTGCATCAGCATGTCGAACAGGGCCTGGCGCATGCGCTCCGCCGTCGGGCGGGTCGCAAGGCCAGGTGGTGCCGCGAGCGCCCGGCCGCGCCAGGTTCCTGCAATGATGCGCATCTAGATCACGGCACGCAGGCGATGGATGGGCGAACTCATGCAATGACCCTATATCCCGTGCGACGGAGTGCAAGCCAGCCATGGGCGTGATCGCGTTGCGGATGCTGTTCGGAGACCGGGCCAAATATCTCGGCCTGATTTTCGGCGTTGCGTTTTCCACCCTGCTGATCGCACAGCAGGGCGGGCTGTTCGTCGGCCTCATGCTGCGCACCGCGGCCGTGATCGCCGATGCGCAGGAGGTGGATATCTGGGTGATGGACCCGCAGGCGCGCTATCTGGATACGGTGCGCGCCATGCGGCCGACCGAATTGCCGCGCGTGCGCGGGGTGGACGGTGTCGCCTGGGCTGTGCCGCTGTACAAGGCCACCGTGCCGCTCAAGACGCTGGATGGCCGCATTGAGAACACCATGATGCTGGGGGTGGACGACGCGACCCTCATCGGCGCGACCAGCCGGTTTGTGATGGGCACGCTGGAGGATCTGCGCAAGCCGGACGGCATCGCGATCGACCGCGCCGGGTATCAGCGGCTGTGGCCTGGCGAGCCTCTGCGGCTGGGGCGGGAACTGGAGCTCAATGACAGCCGCGCGGTGATCGTGGCGATCACTGATGCCTCGGCCGCGTTCACCGCCAATATCATCATGTACGCGCCGTTCTCGCGCGCGACCGCTTATTCGCCGCAGGGGCGCAACTCGGTGAGCTTCATCCTGGCGCGCGCGGCGGCGGGCCATACGCCTGATGCGGTGGCTGCCGCCATTTCCGCTCAGACCGGGCTGCAGGCGCTGTCGGCCGCGAATTTCCGCTGGAAGACGATCAAGTTCTTCCTGCAGAACACCGGCATTCCAATCAGCTTCGGCGTGGTGATTGTGCTGGGCGTGGTGGTGGGTGTGGCGATCGTGGGGCTGACGTTCAACATCTTCGTCGCCGAGAACCTGCGGCAGTACGGCGCGCTGAAGGCGATGGGTCTGTCCAACCTGTCCTTGGTGGGGCTGGTGATGTTGCAGGCCACCGTGGTTGGCGCCGTTGGCTACGGCATCGTGCTCGGCATCGCGGCGATGTTCTTTCGGTTCGCGACGCAAGGCGAGTTGCGCGGGTTCTATCTGCCGTGGTGGATCGCAGCCGGCGTGGCGGGGCTCACGCTTCTGATCATGCTGCTGGCCACCGTGGGCTCCTTGCGCCGCGTCGTGGTGCTCGACCCCGCGATCGTGTTCCGGAGCTGACCCAGGATGGAGTTCGCCATCTCGTGCCGGGACGTGTTCAAGACCTTCGGCACCGGCGAGCGCGCCGCCCGCGCGTTGCGCGGCGTGTCGCTCGATGTGCGGCCGGGTGAGATGACGTTGCTGGTGGGGCCGTCCGGCTGCGGCAAGACCACGTTGATTTCCGCTATTGCCGCCATGCTCACGCCTGATTCCGGCGCGATCGAGGTGTTCGGGCAGAACGTGGCGAAGATGAGCATCGGCGCGCGGACGATGTTTCGCAGGCGCACGGTGGGGTTCGTGTTTCAGCAGTTCAACCTGCTGCCGGCGCTCACCGCCACGGAGAACGCGTCCTTGCCGTTGCGCATCGCCGGGCGCTCGGCCGCCGAGGCGAACCGGGCTGCCGCCATCCTGCTGGAACGGCTGGGCCTGGCCGATCATCTCGATCGCTATCCCGATCAGCTGTCCGGCGGGCAGCAGCAGCGCGTGGCGATCGCGCGCGGCCTGGTGCACGCGCCGCGACTTCTGGTGTGTGACGAGCCGACCGCGAGCCTGGATGCCGCCAACGGTCAGGCCGCGATGGCGATCATGCGCGAGACGGCGGTACAGGCCGATCGCACCGTGATCGTGGTGACGCATGACGACCGCATCTACCATTTCGCCGACCGCATCGCGCATATGGACGATGGCCGCGTGATCGACGTGGTGGCCCAGGAACGCGTTCAGCATCAGGAACACGCCGCATGAGCCGTTCGCGCTTTGCCACCTACGTCATCCCCGGCATCGCGGTCGTCGCGCTGGCCGGCGCCGGATACCAGATCGCCAGCACCCAGACCGACCGTCCCTTGCTGCAGCCGGCCCTCACCCCCCCCTCCTCGCCGGCGGCGCTGGCCGGCAGCATCGGCGCTGTGGGTCTGGTGGAATCTGCGAGCGAGGAGATCGGCCTGCCTGCGACCGTGGCGGGCGTGGTTGCCGCCGTGAATGTGACGCCCGGGATGAAGGTGAAGCAGGGCGATCTGCTGTTCAGCATCGACGACCGCCAGGCCCGCGCCGACCTCGCCGTGCAGGGCGCAGCGCTGCTGGCCGCCCGCGCGCGACTCAACGAGGCGGAGACGACGCTCGCCGATCTGAACGACCAGCTCGCCCGCGGCGACCGGCTGGTGCGGCTGTCCGGCAACATCGCCATCAGTGAGGACACGCTGCTGCGCCGCCGGTTCGCCGCCCGCGTGGCGGAGGCCAAGGTGGCGACCGCGCGCGCCGATATCGAAAGCGCTGCAGCTCAGGTGCAGTCGGCCGCAATCCAGATTGACCGGCTGGCCGTGCATGCGCCGATCGACGGCACGGTGTTGCAGGTCAATGTCCGCATCGGCGAGTTCGCACCGGCGCAGATTCTGACCGCACCTCTGGTGGTGCTGGGCCAGGTCGATCCGCTGCATATCCGTGCCGACATCGACGAAGCGGACGTGCCGCGCTTCCGCCCGGACGCGCCGGCCTGGGCCAGCCCGCGCGGGGCGGCGGATCGAAGGGTGGCACTCACGTTGGTGCGGGTGGAGCCTTATGTGGTGCCGAAGAAGTCGCTGACCGGATCGGGCACCGAACGTGTGGACACACGGGTGCTGCGGGTGATCTATGCCTTCGATCCGAAGGCGATGCCGGCGTTTCCGGGGCAACAGATGGATCTGTTCATCGGGCTGTAGCCCCGTCCAGAAAGGACCTGTGCCATGACCGTCACCGCATACCGGCCGCGCCCGATCCGATCGCAAGGGCTGCGTTCGATCGGCGACTGGCGGATCAAGGTCTACACGATTGCGCTGCCGGGGCAGGAGGCGCGGACCGACCTTGTGGCAGCGACGCTCGACAAGGCGGCTTCCGTTTTGCCGACGGACGCGTTTGCCGAGGGGCGGCATGGCGCGGGGTTCGTGATCGCGCATGATGCGGCGGGCGTGTGCTTTGGCCTCGTCTATTGGTGGCAGGGCGAGAACGAGCTGCACCAGCGCCTGTTCATGGCCGAGACCGCCACGCCTGGTGCGTTGAGCCCGATCGAAAATCCGGCGGCCGGCTGTGTGTGGGAGCTGGAGGTGATCGATTTCGAACGCCGCGCCTGGCTCGCCGATGTGCTGGCCAATCCGGCCGGGCCGGATGTCGAGCTTTATCTGTCGCGGTTGCTGGACACGGAGATCTAGCGGCGCGCGTCGCAACCGCAACGGAGGCGGACAATGGAATTGAAGCGTATCGGCTCTCAGCCATCGGCCAAGGGATCGGCAGCGTATTTCACCGGCGACGTGCGGATCGATCCGCTGTTCAGCCCGCCTGAGCCGGCGCGGGTCGCCATGGCGCATGTCACGTTCGAGCCGGGGGCGCGCACCGCATGGCACACGCATCCGTTCGGGCAGACGTTGATTGTCACAGCCGGATGCGGCTGGGCGCAGCGTGAGGGCGGGCCGGTGGAGGAGATCCGACCGGGTGATGTCGTGTGGTTCGCGCCGGGGGAGAAGCACTGGCATGGTGCTGCGCCTGCGACAGCGATGAGCCATATCGCCATCCAGGAGAAGCTCGACGGTTCGCCGGTGGCGTGGCTGGAGCATGTGACCGACGAGCAATACCGGCGGGCGTAGCATGCTGGATCATGTGACGCTTGCGGTTCGCGACGTTGAGCGGTCGAAACGCTTCCACGATCTGGCGCTTCGTCCGCTCGGCATCGAACGTCTCTATGCAGAGGGCCAGTCGTTCGCGGGCTATGGCGTGAGGCCCAAGGCGTTCTTTTGGATCGGGCAACGCGACGCCCCGCAAACCAGCGTCCATGTTGCCTTCACGGCACCGGACCGCGCGACCGTCGATCGGTTCCTCCATGCGGCGTTGGAGGCCGGCGGTGCCGATAACGGAAAGCCGGGCCTTCGGCCGCATTGTCATCGCGATTATTATGGCGCCTTCGTTCTCGTTCCTGCCGGGCACAACATTGAGGCGGTCGGTCATGCACCGGACGCCGATCCGGCGAGAAGAGAACAACCCGGCGCGGATTGACGCTGCCTCGCCGTCGCGTCACAGCTTTCTGATGTCGATGCGTGCAAGAGCACTGGTGATCCTGCTCGCGCTGCTGCTGGCTCTGCAATGGGGCGGCAGCACGGCGAATTGCCGTTTGATGGCGCAGGCCGTCTCGCTGGGGCCGGATATCTGTCTGGCCCTTCCCGTGTCGGAGCATACGCCGGATCACGCGCCCGATCCTGGCGCGATGCAGGACCATACCTGCCCGTTCTGCCACCTCCAGGCGGCGTTGCCCGTCCCGGCCCCGGAGCCCTTGCCGGTCCCACGCGCGGTGTTCCATCCGCAACCGGTCTGGCTCGCCGCCGCAGCGCCTGGCCGGCTGTTCTCGCCGTTTGTCCGCCCGCCGACCCGCGGCCCACCTGAGCGCGTCTGATCCCCCCGGTTCGCCGGACCCGAGATCACGCCCGCATCAGGAGAGTTTTGACATGAACAGCCGCATCCTTGCCTGCGCCCTGGCTTGCCTTGCCATGAGCGCCGCTTCCGCCCACGCCCATGGCGTGGCCGGCGATCGCATCTTTCCCGCCACGCTCAATGTCGATGACCCTGCCGTCGCCGATGAGCTGGCGATCCCAACCGTCACCTGGCAGCGCAATGGCGTTGCCGCCGATGGTAGCGGTCCGTCGAACGAATACGACGTCAACGTGACGTTCGCCAAACGCATCACCGACCATTTCGGCGTCTCCATCCAGCTCGGCCACAACTTCTTCGATGTCATGAACGGCAAGTCGATGAACGGCTGGCAGAACATCCGCATCGGCGCGAAGTACCAGGCCTATGTGAACCCCGAGCACGAGCTCCTGGTCTCGGTCGGTGTGCTGCGCGAGCTGCCGCGCACCGGCACCGCCTCGATCGGATCGGACAGCGTGGGCACCACGACACCGACGCTGTATTTCGGCAAGGGCCTGGGTGACCTTCCAATCGGGGGGTTGCGCCCGCTCGCGATCACCGGCACCGCTGGTGCGGCGATCTCGGACAAGACCCCGAATGCCACCGGCAATGGCGGGCATGAAAACCGCTTCGCAGGCGGGCTCACGGTGCAGTACTCCATCCCCTATCTGGAATCGCAGGTGAAGAACCATGGGCTGCCGGGCTGGATCGGCGGGCTCACGCCGCTGGTGGAGATCGCGTACTCCTCGCCGATCAGCCGACCCTCGACCCAGCCGATGCAGCTCTTGATCGCGCCGGGGGTGGTCTATTCGGCCGACACCTGGCAGTTCGCGGTGGAGGCGCTGATCCCGGCCAATCGCAACACCGGGACCAATGTGGGCGTGATTGCCGAGTTTCATCTGTATCTCGATGACATTCTGCCACGCAGCCTGGGAACGCCTGTGGTGAACTGGTTCCGCTGAAGCGGTTCCACCGGCAGGGCGGGCGGCGCAGCCCGATTGGCCGCGCCGCCCGTTCTTCCAATGCGCGGCTTCCGGCACGGGGATGCAGCCTGTAAAACTGTATCTGTGATCACGACCTTGCGCGCCCTGTCATGACCGATCTCGTCCTGCCCTGGCTGGGGCTTGTGATGCTCGGTCTGTGCGGGACGGCGGCGATGGCGGCTGTGTCCGGCGATCGTGCCGCTGGGCTCGGCAGCCTCGTGGCATGCGGCGCCGGGGCGTTGGCGGCGCTGCTGCATCTGCTGGCCGGTGCGCCGGAGGCCCGGCTCGCCGTTCCGCTGGGGCTGGCCGGGCGGTCGGGGCTGCTTGCGATCGATGGCGTGTCGTCGCTGTTCCTGCTGCTGGTTATGACAATCGGTGTCGCGGCCTCCGCCGCGTCGCTGGACCGGCATGGGCCGCCATCCGCGACGGCGCCGGCGTTTCCGGTGTTTCTGGCCGGCATGGCGCTGACCTTGCTGGCTGGCGACGGCGTGACCCTTGTGCTGGGGTTCGAGGCGATGTCGCTGGCCTCGTTCATCCTGGTGGCGACCGACCACCGGGAGGAGACGGTGCGCAAGGCGGCGCTGCTGTATCTGGGCATCGCGGGGCTTGGGGCGGTGTGTCTGGTGGCCGCGCTGGGGCTGATGGGTGAGACGGGCGTTGGGTTCGATGCGATCCGGGCGCATCCGCCGCGCGGGGTGCGGGCCGTGGCGGTGCTGGTGCTGGTGCTGATCGGCGCCGGGTCGAAGGCTGGTCTGGCGCCGCTGCATGTGTGGCTGCCGCCGGCCCATGCGGCGGCGCCGGGCCATGTCTCGGCGCTGATGTCCGGTGCCATGACCAAGGTGGCGCTCTATGTCATTGTCCGCGTGCTGTTCGATCTGGCGGGCGCGGGGCAGCCGGGGTGGTTTGGGGTGCCGCTGATCGCCATGGGGCTGGCGGGGGCGGTGATCGGCGCGCTGCGGGCGAACATGGAGACGGACATCAAGGCTGTGCTGGCCTGTTCCACCGTTGAGAATGTCGGGCTGATCGCGATCGGGCTGGGGCTTGCGTTTGCCGCGCGGGCCGCGGACCTCCCATCTTTGGCCGGGCTCGCGCTGGGGGCGGCGCTGCTGCATGCGATGGGGCATGGCGTGTTCAAAGGGATGCTGTTTCTCGGCGCCGGCTCGATCCTGCATGGCGCCGGCTCGCGGCTGATGGAGCGGCTGGGCGGGCTGATCCGGCCGATGCCGTATACCGCCTGCGCCATGCTGCTGGGGGCGGCATGCCTGGCAGGACTGCCGCCGAGCGCCGGGTTTGCTGGGGAGTGGCTGCTGTTCCAGTCGGTGCTGAGCGGCATCCGGCTGGGCGGGCTTGGGGTGCAGATCGCGATCTGCGTGCTGGCCGGCGGCATGGCGCTGGCAACAGCGCTCGCGGCGTCGGCGGCGGTGCGGCTGGTGGGCGTGGCGCTGCTGGGCCGGCCCCGCACGCCACGGGCCGCCGCGGCAACGGAATCGGGGCCGCCGTTGCGCTGGGCGGTGATTTTGCTGGGACTGCTGTCGCTCGGCATGGGCCTTGTGCCGTCGCTGGTGCTGGGGCTGGCCGAGCCAGCGCTGCAGCATCTGTCGCAAGGCGGCATGGCGCAGCGGGCCGGGCTGCTGACCCTGTCGCCGCATCTCGACGGGCCAGGCTATCTGCCGCTCGGTGTCGCGCTGCTTTTGGGATTTGGGGTCGCGGTGATCGCGGCCGTGTTGCGGGCCCGGGCCGTCGCCGGACATCGCACCGGACCGGCGTGGGATTGCGGGTTCGGCGCGCCGCCGCCGTGGCTGCCCAACGGGGACCCCGCCACGCAATACGCCGGCGGCAGTTTCGCCCAGCCGCTCCGCCGCGCCCTCGGTGTCGCGCTCCTCGATGCAGACGAGACCGTGGTGATGCCGCCGCCGGATGATGTGGCGCCGGCGCGCTTTGCCGAACACAGCGTCGATCCGGCCGACCGCCTGCTGTTTGCGCCGGCCGGGCGGTTGCGCGCCGTGATCTCGGGTCTTGCCGACCGGATGACGTTCCTCACCGTGCGGCAGTCGCTGGCCGTGCTGTTCGCAGCCCTGGTGCTGTTCCTGGTGGTCGTTGCCGTGCTGGAGCAGGCATGACCGCGCTGGCCGGGCTCATCTCGCTATGCTTGCACGCGGTGCTGATGGTGGCGTCGGCGCCTTTGCTGGTGGGCCTGATCCGGCGGCTCAAGGCGCGGCTGGCAGGCCGGGCCGGGCCGCCTGTGGCGCAGCCGTGGCGCGATCTGAAGCGGCTTTTGCGCAAGCAGCCGGTGGTGGCCGACACCGCGAGCTGGCTGTTCCGGGCAGCCCCCGCTGCGGCTGCGGCGGCGATCGGCACAGCCGCGCTGCTGGTGCCGAGCTTTGCCTTCGGCATGGCGACCGCAAGCGTGTCCGACCTGCTGGTGATCGTGGGGCTGCTGGCGTTGGGCCGTTGCGTGCTGGCACTGGCCGCGATGGACACCGGCACCGCATTCGGCGGACTCGGCGCAAGCCGGGAAATGATGTTCGCGGTGTTCGCCGAGCCGGTGCTGATGCTGGTGGCGCTCACGCTGTCGCTGCTGGCGGGAACCACCAATCTGGACACGATCGCGAGTGTTCTGGGCTCCGGGGCGCTTGGGTTGCGGGTGTCCCTGGCACTGGCGCTGGGGGCGCTGATGGCGGTGGCGATTGTGGAATGCGGACGCATTCCGGCGGACAACCCGGCCACGCATCTGGAGCTGACAATGGTGCACGAGGCCATGGTGCTGGAATATTCCGGCCGGCATCTGGCGTTGATCGAGTTAAGCGCAGCCATGAAGCTGCTGCTGTGGTTCACCCTCATCGCCACCTTGTTCGCCCCGCTCGGCATAGCCTCCCCGGGGCTGGCGCCGCTCGCCTGGGCCCTGGGGATCGCGATCTGGGTTGCCAAGATGGGGCTTCTTGCGGTGGCGCTGGCGGTGTTCGAGATGACGCGGGCCAAGTTGCGGGTGTTCCGGGTGCCGGAGTTTCTGGGCGTGGCCGTGCTGCTGGCATTGCTGGCCGCTGTGCTGCTGCTCGTCAGCCAGGGGTTTGCGTGATGGAGCGGATGGCGATCGGCACGCTTTCATATGATGCGGCGCATCTGCTGGGGGCGTTGGTGCTGGCGCTGTCCTTCGGCCTGCTGTCCCAGCGCCGGCTGGGGCCGGTAATCAACGCCTATGCCATGCAGGCCATCGTGCTCGCGGCGGCGGCGGCCTGGCAGGCGCATGTGCAGCACGCACCGGAGCTGTATCTGACGGCGGCGGTGGCGCTTGGGGCGAAGGGTGTGGCGATGCCGTTGGCACTTCACGCGATCGTCCGGCGGCTGCGTATCGGCAAATCGGTCGAGACGGCGCTTGGCATCTTCCCCACCATGGCGCTGGGTGTGGCCTTGGTGGCGCTCGCGGTGCTGGTCGTGCTGCCAACCACCACGCAGTCCCAGACCCTGGCGCGTGACGATCTGTCGCTCGCGTTGTCTGTGGTGTTGCTCGGCCTGCTGATGATGATCAGCAGGCGCACCGCCATCACCCAGGTGATCGGATTCCTCTCCTTGGAGAATGGCCTGATCCTGGCGGCCGTCAGCGTCAACGGCATGCCGCTGGTGGTCGAGCTGTCGGTAGCCGTGCTGGTCCTGGTGGGATTTGTGGTGTTCGGCGTGTTCTTCTTTCGCATCCGCGCCGAGTTCGACAGCCTGGAGACCGACCATCTCGACCGGATCGGGAGCGGGCACCGATGATCGGCTTCGAACCCTGGCTGGTGCCGCTGGCCCCGCTCGCCGCAGCCCTTCTGCTGGGGCTGGTGAGCGATGCGGCGTTGGGTGCCTGGATCGCGATCGCGGCGACCGGGGCGGGGTTCGCGGCGTCCTTGCTGCTACCGTCCACCATGGGCGCCGGGACCTATATATTGGTGGATGCACTGTCCGCCCATGTCGCTATGCTGACCGCGTTCGTGGGCTTCACCACCGCGCTCTACAGCCGGCGCTACATCGCCCGCGCCATCGCATCCGGCGCGCTCGATGCCGGACGTGCGCGAGAATACCACGTCCTGTTCATGACGTTCCTGGGCTTCATGCTGCTCGCTTTGTTGTCCAACAATCTGGGCGTGACCTGGGTTGCGCTGGAGGCAGCGACGATCTCGGCCGTGCTGGTGGTGGGTCTGCCGCGCACCGCCAACGCGATCGAGGCGTCGTGGAAATATTTCCTGCTGTGCGGCGTGGGCATTGGCCTTGCCTTGTTCGGCACGGTCGTCCTGTATCTGGCGGCCCTGCCGGCACTTGGCCCGGGCTATGACGCGATGAGCTGGACAGCGTTGGCCCATGCCGCGCCGCAGTGCCGTGGCACCCTGCTCAACCTGGCCTTTGTGTTCCTGCTGCTCGGCTATGGCACCAAGGCGGGCCTCGCCCCCCTGCATGGCTGGATGCCCGACGCCCATGCCGAGGGACCCACGCCGGTCTCAGCCGTGCTGTCCGGCTCGGTGCTGAACGTCGCTCTCGTCGTGATCCTGCGGGTGCGCGGCATCATGGACAGCAATGCCGATGCCTTGGCACCAGGCCCGCCGATCATGGCGATGGGGCTGCTGTCGGTGCTGCTGGCGGCGTTCAGCCTGTGGGGGCGGCGCGACGCCAAGCGGTTCTTCGCGTTCTCCTCCATCGAGCAGTCCGGCGTCGCGGCCTTCGCCTTCGGGCTGGGCGGGGCCGCGGTGTTCGCCGGTCTCTTGCACATGACGGTCCACACCCTGGCGAAATCGGCTGTGTTCCAGTGCATCGGCCTCGCCGCCCAGCGTCGCGGCAGCCAGCTTTTCGCTCATCTGGGCGGTCTTCTCGTGTCCGACCGCGCCTTGGCCCTAACCTTGGCGGCCGGCATCCTGGCGATCGCCGGCCTCCCGCCCTTCGGCCTGTTCGCCAGTGAGATGCTGATCATGGGCGAGACCATCCGTCGCATCCCGCTGCTGGCCGCCGCGCTCGGGCTCGGCCTGGTGGTGGGCGGCTGGGCGCTGGCGGCACGGCTGATCACGCTCTGCCTCGGCGCCCCCCCCGCCACGCCCCCGATCGGGCAGCCCACCATCTGGGTCTCACTCGCCCCCGCCTGGATCCACCTCGCCCTGATCGTCATGCTCGGTCTTGCCATGCCCCAGGCCGTGCAGGCCTGGCTCGCTACCGCCGCCCAGGCGTCCCAATGACCACCCCCCAATGACCGCCCGCACCCTCATCCTCGCCGCCGAAACCGCGGCCTGCCACCCCTGGCCTCGCCACATCCTGTCCCTCCCGAAATGGATGGACCTCGCAGCCGCCCTCACCACAGACACAGCGCTCGACCTCCTCGCCTTCTGGGCCGACCCGACCCACGTCCACGCCCTGTTCCAAGATCCCGAAGCCGGAGACGTCCTCCTCGCCTCCGTCGCCGTCGAAGCCGGCCTTTACCCCGCCCTCTCCCCCGCCCGCCCGGCAGCCACCCTGTTCGAGCGCATGATCCGCGATCTCTGGGGCCATACCGCCGCCGACGGAAAAGACCTCCGCCCCTGGCTCGACCACGGCCACTGGCCCGCCACCCCTCCGCTCGCCGCCCGCCCGCTCCCCGCCATCGCCGCCGCCGAGCCGGCCGAATTCCTCACCGCCGAAGGCCTGGCGCCAGACGCTCCGGCCGACCTCCACCAGATCCCCGTCGGCCCCGTTCACGCCGGCATCATCGAACCCGGCCATTTCCGCTTCACTGCCAGCGGCGAGACCATCGTCCGCCTCGAAATCCGCCT
>CAIQQQ010000275.1 GCA_903873995.1 uncultured Rhodospirillales bacterium | reverse complement strand
CAACAGAATAGGCGGTGCCGGCCAGGACGCCAACGAACGTCAGAGCGACGCTCATCCGCTTGCGGAATAAGGTGGACCAGGCGAGGCGATGAACGCGGGCATACATCGTGGGCTTTTTCGGCACGTCATTCCCCCGTCTTGTCGCGTCCGAAATACATCTTGCCGGCAGCTAGAGCCGTCGTGGATCCAAACAGGAACCCGATGATGGTGGTGGCCCAATCGGCAACGCCGCCGCGGATCGGATCGGTATTGGCGATCCAGCAGGCATTGGTAAACCAGATGCAGCCGGGTCCGATGATGATGTCGACGACGACTATTTTCCACACATAGAGAACCAGCGGGAAGGCAAACCCGACGAGCAAAAACACCAGCAGCGGATTGCTGGCCATGATCGCGAGCTTGCTGGTGTTCTCGTGTTCTTGCGTTGCGGCAGCGGTGACGAGCTTGATCGCAACGTCGCGATCGCCGCCGACACGGGCCGTGACCATCTTCACCTTGGCGTTGAAGATCGCCGTGGTGATGGCTGTGGCGGCCGTGGACAGGCCAGGAATAACGCCGAGCAGGAAGGCAAACACGTTAAAGCGTCCGCAGCCGCGCGGCCATCGAGGTCAGCGATATGCCGAGCATGATGGCAGCGATGATCTTCGGATTGCCGATATAGGTATTGATGAAGGTTGAGACCTCCGGCGCTCCGAGCTGCGTCGCAATGGTATCGAGGTTGCCGACGATCAGCGATACAAAGACGACGAACTTGCCCCATAGCAAGGTCGCCGAATTGCGGGCAGCGGCCAGCAAGCGCTGGAAGGTCGAGCCGGTCGCCACGCGATATTGCGAATAGACGTTCCAGCCGATGTAGCCCATGACCGCGAGGCTCGCGATCAGAATGCCGGTGTTGATGCTATGGAGCATTGTCGGATTCTCCTGGTGACCCGATGTGGATTTGTTAGGCGGCGGGAGGTGCAGCCGGCGGCGCGGCGGGAAGCGCCGCGACCGCGGTATTGATCGTCGATGTAACGTGAGCGGAGAGCGCGTCGGTGCTGGTCTGCAGCTGGGTGCCGAGGCCGCCGATCTTGGCATTGAGCGCGGCGACGTCGCCTGATGGGATCGTGGTGGCGCGCTGTGATGCCGAAACAACCGCAGCTGCTACCGTATGGACATGGGTGGCGAGCAGATAGCCGCCGACCAGGCCGACGATGACGACGACGAAAATAGCAATGATGGTCAATTCCATTTTAATTACTCCATTCGTGGGTTTGAGATCAGGCGGGTTTTTGTTTTCTGTACCAATGCACCAAGAACCAGCCGGCGACGGCGATCGCGAGGGTGGCGACGATGATGGTGATGATGATTCCGGTATGGGCGCCGGAATTGTATGACGCCCTGGCCGCTACCGTGCCGCCAGCGACGACAGCTGCAGCTGCACCATGCTGCGGGACCTTGCTGGGTGACTCAGCGGCGGCTGCCGGCACGGCCGGCGCCGCCTGCGCAGCCTTATTGACCCCGAGCGCCGCTTTCCACCTGGCAAGCCATTGCTCGCGTTCTGCGAGGCCGATATAGCCGCCGTTGAGATGGTGCGTGACTTCCTTGATATTGTCCTGCTCTGCCCATGGCAGGCAGTTGCACAAGACGAAGTCCGCCACGCCGCATTCGAGCGCGAGCTCGGGAAGGTTCACGGCATTGGGTTGAATTATAAAATCCCTGCCGACCTTGCGGCCGAGTTTTTCATAGCCCTCGCGGCCGGTGACCTGGCTCAGACCGCGGCCGATGAAAGTGCTGCCATCGTGGCTGCCGGGCCGATTGCCCATGCGGTTGCCGTAGACCTGGTCGATGAGCTTGTTGGAGAATTGCGGATCGCCGGCATAAGAGCCGAGCTTGCGATAGACGTCGGCTTCATTCGAGAAGCGTGTCGGCCAGACCCGGCAGGCGCGCGCGGCCAAGTAATTGATATTCTCCACCATCTCGGTGCCGGCGCCGCATTCGTGGCTGAATTGCGCCATCGCGTGTGCGATCACTAGCGGAGACGTCAGCCCATATTTGGCGAACACGGCGGGAGATGCCGCGACAATGCCGGCGATTAGACCGGGGACTTTCGAATCCCCACGCGGCCAGAGGCCACGCAACATGGCTTCGTCGAACATTGCTAATTTCCCAATATTGATTTTTATGCCGCTACATCTTCAAATTAAGGTGCAGCGCTTGAGCTTGAGCCGTGCTACTATCCATAGTTCCGAAACTTGATGACCCCCCCGAT
>CAIQQQ010000274.1 GCA_903873995.1 uncultured Rhodospirillales bacterium | reverse complement strand
GTGACCCTGAAATTCGCCCTGCGAATTTCAGGGTCACGACACTAGAAGATCAGCGCGTTACCGCCCATCCGCCAACCGGTGCGCCTGCCCCAGCGACTTATCAACCAGAGCCTCGATCTCATCCGGCCCCAGATCGGCAAATTCCACACGCTCCACACCCCGCCGCCCTCGCGAAGCTGAGCCCACCCCGCCTTACACGATCATTCGAACAACAGACCGATAGGCCAGAATTCGGGCATCCACCGTCGCAAGGACCGCTCCCTCATCCTGCGCCTGGGCCATCAACAGCCGGTCGAACGGATCGCGATGCGGCCCCGCCAGATCCCCCGCGCGTATCGCAGCCTTGGCGCGCAACGGCGCCTCGCGCAGGCCCGCAAGGCACGCCGCGTCGTAAACGCCCTCGGCCCTGAATGGAAAATCCGACCGCCCAAGCCCGGCCTTGGTCGCCACCTCAAAGATGTTGATCGGGCTGAACAACACGTCGTTCGCCGTGTCCTCCACCTCCGACATGATCCGGCGCGGCACTCGGTCCGGGTCATTCAGCAGCCACAGCAAGATATGCGTGTCGAGCAGGACGATCACACAGGATCATCCGGCGCGATCCCCTCGAAGGCGGCAAGCACATCGTCGGGCAACGGATCGTCAAACCAAGCGGGCACCGGGCCGAGATGGGCGAGCTGGCCGAACACGCGCTTCGGCTTCCGCTCGGCGTCCAACGGAACAAGCCGCGCCACGGGCTTGCCGGCATTGGCGATAATGATCTCCTCGCCGGCCTGGGCGCGCTCGACCAGCTTTGAGAAATGTGTCTTCGCCGCGTGGATGTTGACGGTTTCCATCGATCGGTCCTCTCAGTGGACTACGATTAGTCCACCTCAGCTTCGCGATGCAATCAAATCGTGATCCGGGGGCACGCGACCCCGCCTCACGCAATCATCAGCACCGGCGCGCCCAGCACATTGAAGCTCGGCACCACCCCCAGCCCCGGCACATCAGACGCCGTCATCCGCCCATCCACCCGCGCAGGCGCGCCGCTCGCAATGCTCACCGTCCCATAGCTGTTGAAATCCGTGGCCGAAAAACAGAACTCCGCAGGCGTGGACCGCGCCAGATGCGCGATGGACGCCGTCACGATATCCCCGCCCCAGGTGTCCTCGATCGTCATCGCCACCCCCGCAGAGACGCAGATGTCGCGCAGCAGCCGCGCCCGCGTGAGCCCGCCCACCTTGGAGATCTTGAGGTTGATCACATCCATCGACTGATCGCCGATCGCCCGCAGCAACGTCTCCACCCCGTCGATCACCTCATCCAGCACAAATGGCCGCATGGTCCGCCGCCGCACCGACAGGCACTCCGCATAGGTCGCGCAAGGCTGCTCGATATAAACATCCAGATCGGCCACCGCTGCTGCCACCCGAACCGCCTCATGCAAAGTCCACCCGGTGTTGGCATCCGCCACCAGCACATCCCGCGGCTCCAGCATCGCCCGGCACGCCCGGATGCGGGCGATATCGTCATCCGCATCCCCGCCCACCTTCAGCTGGAACTTCGTGTAGCCCTCCGCCCGATACAGCGCGATATTCGAAGCCATCGCCTCGGCCGGCGCCTGCGTGATCGCGCGATACAGCGCCACATCCGCCTGCGCCGCCCCGCCCAGCAGCTGATACACCGGCAGCCCAGACGCCTTGCCCAGAATGTCCCAGCACGCGACATCGATCGGCGCCTTCACGTAGGCATGCCCACGCAGCACGCTGTCCATCCGCCGGTTGAGCTCCCCCAGCGCCAGCGGATCGCACCCGATCAGCTTCGGCCCCAGCTCCGCCAGCCCCGCCCGCACCCCCGCCGCATAGGCCGGCAGATACGCCGAGCCCAGCGGGCAGCACTCGCCATACCCGGTGATCCCCTCATCCGTCTCCACCGCCACCACCGTGCTGTCGAACACCTCGACGAAATTGCCGTTGGACCAGCTGTAGCGCCCCTCGCGCAGCGGCAGATCCACCTGCCAGGCCTTGATCGCTGTGATTTTCATGAACCGCCCCTGCCGTTTTGCCCTGTGCCGCACGCGCGCCTCACCCTAGTGTCGTGAGTCTGAAATTCGCAGGACGAATTTCAGAACCAGTCGACACTAGAATCAATAGGTTAGTGGCCCGCTTTACCAGGAATTCGCC
>CAIQQQ010000273.1 GCA_903873995.1 uncultured Rhodospirillales bacterium | reverse complement strand
CCCGCCCCGCCGCCGCCGGCACCGCCCAGTCCGACGGCACAACCGAACGTGACCAAGAACCCGGCGCCTGACAGCACCGCGCTCAACAACACGCTGGAGAGGCTGCGGTCGCTTGCGAACCAGACCAAGCCACCGACCGCAAAGGCCAATCCCAAGGCGGGTGGCGCGCCCACGGCCGGCGGCAATCCGAAGGGTGACATCACCGCCACGCTGAGCGCCCAGCAGATGGGCGCGATCGGCGAGCGCGTGAAGGAATGCTGGACGAAGGACCCCGGCGCGCTCGACCTCGAACGCATGAGTGCCTACATGACCGTCCAGGTTGATGCGACCGGCACGGTGCGCAGGGCCGGACCCGCCGACGAGGAGGCCAACCGCATGAGCGACCCCCGCTTCCGCGCCTTCGTCGAACGCGCCCAGCGCGCGCTGCTGAGCGCGCAATGCGCCACCCTTCCGCTGCCGAAGGACAAACTCGGCGCCCCACAAACGCTCACTTTCCGGTTCAGACCCTGAGCCACGCTCACTGCCTGCTCCCCCCGCACCTTATCTGGGATCCGACATGACCCTTCCCGCTCTCCCCGCCATTCCGCTGCCGACGCTGTCGATGGGCCGCCGCGGCCTTATCGTCGGGTCCACCTCCCTGCTGCTGCCGCTGCACGCCCACGCCCAGACGCCTGCCACCCCCGGCGGTGCGGCGCGCAACACGGCCGCGATCGACGTGTCCGGCGCCCGGATCGACCCGATCCCGATCGCGATCCCGGCCTTTCCGGGCACCGACGGCAACTCGACGCGCCTGGGCCAAGACATCGCCGGCGTGATCACCAACAACCTCTCCCGCTGCGGCCTGTTCCGCACAATCGATCGCGCGGCCTTCCTGAACGAGGCGCCGGCCGATGTGCCTAACTTCGGCAACTGGAAGGGTATCGGCGCGCAGGCGCTGGTCACCGGCCGGATCGAGGCGCAGGGCGGGGACAAGGTCCGCGTCGAGTTCCGCCTGTGGGACGTGCTGCCCGGCCAGCAGATCCAGGGCACCGCCTACACCGCCACGCTCTCCAACTGGCGCCGCATCGCCCACATCATCTCCGATGTGATCTACGAGCGCCTGCTGGGCGAGAAGGGCTATTTCGACACCCGCGTGGTCTACATCGCTGGCTCCGGCCCTCGCGACCGTCGCGTGAAGCGCCTCGCCATCATGGACCAGGACGGCGAGAACAACCGCTTCCTCACGGACGGCACCTGGCTCGCGCTGAGCCCGCGCTTCCACCCCTCGCGCGACGAGATCGCGTTCATGAGCTACGCCAACAACCGCCCGCGCATTTATCTGTTCGACCTCGCCGGCGGGCGCCAGCAGCCGCTCGGCGAGTTTGACGGCATCACCCTCTCGCCGCGCTTCGCACCGGACGGCAACAGCCTGGTGATGGCCCAGACCCGCGGCAGCGGATCGGACATCTATACCGTCGATCTCGGCAGCAGGCGTGCCCGCCGCCTCACCGACAGCGGTGCTATCGACGTGTCGCCCTGCTACAGCCCGGACGGGACGCAGATCGTGTTCAACTCCGATCGCGGCGGCGATCAGCAACTTTACGTGATGGGAGCCGATGGCAGCGGCCCGCGCCGCATCAGCTTCGGCACCGGCCGCTATGCAACGCCGGTGTGGTCGCCGCGCGGCGACTTGATCGCATATACGCGGTTGTCGGGCGGCACGTTCGCCATCGGCGTGATGCGCCCGGACGGCAGCGGCGAGCGTATCCTGTCCGAGTCCTACTACGTAGAAGGCCCGACCTTCGCGCCCAACGGTCGCGTGATCATGTTCTGGCGCGAAACCGCGGCTCGCGACAACCGCGGCAACGGCTTCAGCTCGCGCCTGGTGAGCATCGACATCACCGGCTTCAACGAACGCCAGGTGACAACCCCCACGGATGCCTCGGACCCGGCCTGGGGCCCGCTGCTCTGACCACGGACGGGAAAAGGCCAGGGCGTATTTATACTTTCTGTCCTGGTAACAACTTCGCTGGCCGTGTCCGATGCGACACGGCATGGATGTCATGTGTGGCCGGGATGACACTGTGTCTTGACCGGCTTTGCACCAGCGGGGTATTCGGCCATCGACGGACGATGCGATATCTTTTGCCAGATAATCGCAGCGGAATCGTTGATAGCATGTCAGACTTACCCGGCGGGGTTCTCGCCCCGGGGGACGATATCCAGCCTTCGCACCTCACCCCCTTGCACCTCACCCAGGGACGCACTCCAATGAACATCAAGATCTTCGGCGCCTTCGCCGCAATCGCCGCCCTCGCCGCCTGCACCCCGACCCCGCCGGCCGCAACCGCGACCAGCACCGGCACGACCACGGCGCCGACCGGCATCGTTCCGGGCAGCCAGGAAGACCTGGTGGCCAACGTTGGTGACCGCGTGTTCTACGACTACAACCAGTCTGGCCTGAAGGCCGACGGCAAGGGAACGCTCGATCGCCAGGCTTCGTGGCTCGGCAAGTTTGCCACCGTGTCCGTGCAGGTTGCCGGCAACGCCGACGAGCGCGGCACGGAAGAGTACAACATCGCGCTCGGCCAGCGTCGCGCCAACGCTGCTCGCGACTACCTGGTCGCCAAGGGCGTTGCCTCGACCCGCATCACCACGATCTCCTACGGCAAGGACCGCCCTGTCGCCCTGGGTTCGAACGAGGCCGCCTGGGCCCAGAACCGCAACGCCATCACCTCTGTGAAGTGATTTCGGTTGCAGCGGTCCCCCGCTGTATCGAATTCGGCGTAACGCATGAACCGGCAGCCGCAAGGCTGCCGGTTTTGCTTTGTGCGAGGCTCGGATAATCTAGTTGGGGCTAATCTCCTTGGGACTAATGTCCCCGGGAATGCGGAGGGTGCGATGCGCTTTGGTCTGACATCATGGATGTTTCTGGCGTTGGCGTCGGCGATGGCGGCTTCGCTGCCAGCCCAGGCGCAGGTCGAATCGCGCGAGGCGATCGCGCTGCAAAATCAGATGGCCGAGCTGAAGCACGACGTGGCGCTGCTGCGCGAGCAGGTGGGCCGAGGCGGCAGCGCCCCAGCCCCGATCAGTTCCTCGTCCCTCGCCGGCAGGCCGGTGGGTCAGTCCGGCTCCACCGAGATCACCACACAGTTGCTCGACCGCGTCTCCGCCATGGAGGAGCAGATGCGCCGGCTCAACGGCCGGATGGATGAGGCGGAGAATGCCCGCACGCGCTCGGAGGCCGAGCTTGCCAAGCAGATCGCCGATCTGCAGTTCCGCCTCGACAATCCGACGGGTGCAGGCGCGAGGCCCCCGGCGAAGCAGGCGGCAGCCCCGGTGCTGAGCCCGCCCCCAGGCAGCCTTGGGGGCAGCCTTGGCACGCTGCCCGCAGGGGCGGAGGCGCCGCCGACGGTCAAGCGCACGCCGGAGCTGGCGCTGCAGGAGGGCCATGCCGCCCTCGCGCGTCAGAACTACGCAGCGGCCGAGGCCTCGGCGCGAGAGGTGCTTGGCGCCGGCAAGGGCTCGCCACGGTCTTATGACGCGCAGTTCTTGCTGGCCCAGGCTCTGGCCGGCCAGCGCAAGCCAGTGGACGCGGCGGTGGCGTATGGCGATGCCTACAACGCGTCCAAGCAGGGCACCCACGCGCAGGACGCGCTGCTCGGCTACGCCACCAATCTGAACGCGATCGGCGAGAAAAAGGCCGCGTGCGACACGCTGGACATCCTGCGCACCCAGTTCCCGACTCCGCGCGCCGATGTCGGCGCCAAGGCCGCTGCGGCGCGCACGGCGGCCGGCTGCCGCTGACCCCGGTCTCGCCCGCGGAATTTGGCGCCGCACTGGCCCGGCTTGGCCCGTTCGAGCCTGGACCGGTGATGGCGGTGGCGGTCTCTGGCGGCGCCGATAGTCTGGCTGCGGCCTGGCTGACGCGGGACTGGGCGCTGGCCCTGGGCGGCCGGGCGGTGGGTCTGATCGTTGATCACGGACTGCGCCCGGAGTCTGGCGCGGAGGCGGCATGGACCGCCTCGGTCCTGGCCAGCATCGGCATCGCGCCCGTTGTCCTGACCTTGGCCGGCCTGTCCCGCGGCCCTGGCCTCGCCGCACGGGCGCGCGACGCGCGGCACGCGGCAATGGAGCAGGCATGTTTCGACCGCGGCATCCTGCATCTGGTGTTCGGCCATCACGCGTCCGACCAGGCTGAGACCCTGCTGCTACGCGGTGCGGCAGGCAGTGGCGAGCGCGGCCTTGCCGGCATGGCGGCCCTGGTAGAGACCGCCCGGATTTGCCGGCTGCGTCCGTTGCTCGGCATTCCACCCGGCCGGCTGCGCGCCACCCTGCGCGCAGCTGGGCTTGGTTGGCTGGAGGACCCCTCCAACAAGGATGTCCGCGCGGCGCGTGTGCGGGCCCGGCTGCGGTTGAATGATCCGGACGGCAACGGGGTTGAGACCCGGGCAACCTGTGACCGCGCGGCACGGCTTGGCGCACGGCGCCAGTCCCGCGATGCAGCGATCATCGATGAACTGGCGCAGCGCGTCCGGCTGCACCCCGAAGGCTATGCGCTGCTGAGCCCCGGCAGAATCTCGCCCGATGCGATGGCGGCACTGCTGGGTACGATCTCCGGCGCTATCTGGCCACCCTCGGCCCGGGCCGCCGCGGCGTTGGCCGCCGATCCATGCCCGGCCACCCTGGCAGGGGTGCGTCTTTTGCGCGCCGGGCGGCTTGGCCCCGGCCTGCTGCTGGTGCGCGAGCCCGCAGCGACGGCGCGGGACCAGCCAGCCATCTGTGGTGCGCTATGGGACGGCCGGTTCCAACTCACGGCGGACATGCCGGATGGCGCCACTGTCGGCGCCTGGGGCCAGGAGGCCCGCGGGGACCGTCGCGGATTGCCGCATACGGTCCTGCAAGGCCTGCCGGTGGTGCGCCATGGTGGGAAGGTGATCGCGCATGGTCCAGGCACCGTGTTCGCCCATCGGCCCAGGCTTTGGATGACCGGTGGTTGCTTCTTTCCTTTTGCCGCGGATTCGTGAAACCCTCACGGACCGAAATGCCTTGGGGGTGCGCTTTGCCGTAGGGCACCCTATGTTGGTCGTGTGACGGGGAGAAGTCGGTCCGCCCAGGTTTGGCGGTCCGTCGGATCCTCGTGGGAATCCGGGCGGGACACGCTCCGAAAGACGTCATTTGGCCTGAGGGCCGAGGAAGAACATGAGCAATTTTGGCCGCAACCTGGCCCTTTGGGTCATCATCGCACTGCTGTTGGTGGTATTGTTCAACCTCTTTCAGCCGGGCAGCACGCGCACCGCGTCCACGCAGGTCGCGTATTCCGACTTCGTGGGCGAGGTGAATGGCGGGCGCGTGCGCGACGTCACAATCCAAGGCCGCACCGTCACCGGGCAATTGACCGACGGCCGCAGCTTCCAGACCTACACGCCGGAAGACCCCAGCCTGGTCAGCCGCCTGACGGACAAGGGCGTGCGCGTCATCGCCAAGCCCGAGGAAAGCGACGTCAATCCGTTGCTGCATTATCTGCTGTCATGGTTCCCGATGCTGCTGCTGATCGGCGTGTGGGTGTTCTTCATGCGCCAGATGCAGTCCGGCGGCGGGCGGGCCATGGGCTTTGGCAAGTCCCGCGCCCGTCTGCTGACCGAAAAGCAGGGTCGTATCACGTTTGACGACGTGGCCGGCATCGACGAGGCGAAGCAGGAACTGCAGGAGATTGTCGAGTTCCTGAAGGACCCGCAGAAGTTCCAGCGCCTCGGCGGCAAAATCCCCAAGGGCGTGCTGCTCGTGGGCCCGCCCGGCACCGGCAAGACCTTGCTGGCGCGCGCGATTGCCGGTGAGGCCAATGTGCCGTTCTTCACCATCTCGGGTTCCGACTTCGTCGAGATGTTCGTGGGCGTGGGTGCGAGCCGCGTGCGCGACATGTTCGAGCAGGGCAAGAAGAACGCGCCGTGCATCATCTTCATCGACGAGATCGATGCCGTGGGCCGCCATCGCGGCGCTGGCCTGGGCGGCGGCAACGATGAGCGCGAGCAGACGCTCAACCAGATGCTGGTGGAGATGGACGGCTTTGAGAGCAACGAGGGCGTGATCCTGATCGCCGCCACCAACCGGCCGGACGTGCTGGACCCCGCGCTGCTGCGCCCGGGCCGGTTCGATCGTCAGGTGGTGGTACCGAATCCGGACGTGAACGGGCGTGAGAAGATCCTGCGCGTGCATATGCGCAAGGTGCCGCTGGCGTCCGACGTCGATCCGAAGGTGATCGCGCGCGGCACGCCGGGCTTCTCGGGTGCGGATCTGGCGAACCTTGTCAACGAGGCCGCCCTGCTCGCCGCCCGCATGGGCAAGCGCGTGGTGGCGATGTTCGAGTTCGAGCAGGCCAAGGACAAGGTGATGATGGGCGCCGAGCGCCGCTCGCTGGTGATGAGCGACGCGGAGAAGAAGATGACGGCCTTCCACGAGGCGGGGCATGCGATCTGTGCGCTGCATCTTGAGGAATGCGATCCGGTCCACAAGGCCACGATCATTCCGCGTGGCCGCGCCTTGGGCATGGTGATGTCGCTGCCGGAAGGCGATCGCTACTCCAAATCCAAGGCCAAGTGCCTCGATGAGTTGACGATGGCGATGGGCGGGCGTGTTGCCGAGGAGATCATCTTCGGGGCGAACAAGGTGTCCAACGGCGCATCGGGCGATATCAAGATGGCCACCAACCAGACCCGTATGATGGTCACAGAATGGGGCATGAGCGACAAGCTCGGCATGATCGCCTACGGCGACAACAGCCAGGAAGTGTTCCTCGGCCACTCCGTGACGCAGAACAAGAACGTGTCCGAGGCGACAGCGCGCGAGATCGACAACGAGATCAAGTCGGTGATCGATCATGCCTATGCCCGCGCCAAGGGCATTCTGACGGAGCATCTGGATGAACTGCACGCGCTCGCCAACGGGCTGCTCGAATACGAGACGCTCGGCCTTGACGAGATCCGCCAGGTGCTGCGTGGCGAGAAGGTGATCAAGAAGGTCAACGACGATCCGGCGCCGGACAGCCGGCGTGCCTCGGTGCCCACCACCACGCGTCCGGTGCCGCCGCCGGGCGGGCTTGGAGCGGCGCCGCAGCCGGGCTGAGCTTCGCGTGGCCTGGGCTGGATTGGCAGGATCCCCGCCTTGGGTGATGGGGATCCTGAATGTCACGCCGGATAGTTTTTCAGATGGTGGCCGGCAGCGCGATCCCATCGCTGCCGGTCTCACCATGTTCGAGGCAGGCGCGGACATTGTCGATATCGGCGGTGAGAGCACACGGCCGGGCGCCGAGCCGGTTGATATCGACGAGGAGTGCCGGCGCATCCTGCCGGCGGTGACCGCGCTATCCCGCCACGGCCGCGTCTCGGTGGACACGCGTAACGCCGCCACGATGCGCGCGGCGCTCGATGCCGGTGCCGCGATCGTCAACGACGTGTCGGCCTTGGCCCACGATCACGCATCTGCGGCCGCGGTGGCGCAGGCCGGCTGCCCGGTCGTGCTGATGCACATGCGCGGCACGCCGCAGACCATGCGCGAACTCGTCGATTACGGTGATATCGCCAACGACGTCGCGCGCGAGCTGGCTGGGCGTGTGGCGGCAGCCGAGGCCGCCGGGATCGCGCGCGACAGCATTGCCATTGATCCCGGGATTGGCTTTGCCAAGCGCCCCGTCGACAACGTCGCCCTGTTGCGGCGGCTGGAGGTGGTGGCGGCACTTGGACTGCCGATGCTGGTCGGCGTGTCTCGCAAGGGCTTCATCGGCATGCTGGGCGATGAACCGGATGCTGCGGCGCGCATGCCGGGTTCGATCGCCGCGGGGCTGTTTGCCTGTGCCAAGGGCGCGTGCATCCTTCGGGTGCACGACGTGGCGGCGACCGTGCAGGCGGTTCGGGTCTGGCGCGCCCTCACCTCAGCGGCGTATAGCGACCAATGCGCTCGTTGAAGACCTGATCAGACCCGGAGATTCGTTGATGGCCCCCAAGCGCCTGCTGTTCGGAACGGACGGCATCAGAGGCAAGGCCAATGTCGCCCCCATGACCGCCGAGATCGCGCTGAAGCTGGGCCAGGCCGCGGGCCTGCGCTTCACCCGAGGTGCCCATCGCCATCGCGTTGTGATCGGCAAAGACACCCGTCTTTCCGGCTATCTGATCGAACCCGCTCTGGTCGCGGGTTTCGTCGGCGCCGGGATGGACGTGGTGCTGGTGGGGCCCTTGCCGACGCCGGCCATTGCCATGCTCACCCGCAGCCTGCGCGCCGATCTCGGCGTCATGATCTCCGCCTCCCACAACCCCTATGAGGACAACGGGATCAAGTTGTTCGGCCCGGACGGGTTCAAGCTGTCCGACGCGACGGAGGCCGAGATCGAGGCGATGATCGACAGCGATCTCAGTGACCAGCTCGCCGTCTCGTCCAAGCTGGGCCGCGCCTCGCGCCTTGATGACGCGGCGGGGCGGTATATCGAGGTCTCCAAAGCGAGCTTCCCGCGCGGGCTGCGGCTGGACGGGCTGAAGATCGTCGTCGATTGCGCGCATGGCGCCGCCTACAAGGTCGCACCCACGGTGCTGTGGGAGCTGGGGGCGGAGGTGGTTTCGGTCGGCGTGAAACCGGACGGGTTCAACATCAACCGCGGCTGCGGCTCCACCGAGCCGGGATTTCTCTCCGCCGAGGTGCTGCGCACGGGCGCGCAGCTTGGCATCGCGCTGGATGGCGACGCGGACCGGCTGATCCTGGTGGACGAGCATGGCCGCATCATCGATGGCGACCAGGTGCTGGCGGTGATCGCGCGCGGTTGGCAGGCGCTGGGCCGGCTAACCGGCGGCGGCGTGGTGGCGACCGTGATGTCCAATCTCGGGCTGGAACGCTATCTGGCGAGCATAGGACTTGCGTTGCATCGCACCAAGGTGGGCGACCGCTATGTCGTGGAGCGGATGCGCGCCGGCGGGTTTAACGTTGGCGGCGAGCAGTCCGGCCACATGATCCTCACCGACTACGCCACCACCGGCGACGGACTGCTGGCCGCGTTGCAGGTGCTGGCTGTGCTGGTCGAAGATGGAAGGCCAGCAAGCGAGGCGCTGCGGGTGTTCCAGCCATTGCCGCAGGTGCTGAAAAGCGTGCGTTTCACCGGATCGTCGCCGCTCGATCAACCTCGCGTAAAGGCCGAGATCGCGGCGGCGGAGACGGAGCTCGCCCGATTTGGCCGTCTTCTGATCCGCAAAAGCGGCACCGAGCCGGTGATCCGCGTGATGGCGGAGGGCGAGGACGAGGCGTTGGTTCATCGCATCGTGGACGATCTGTGTGGCTGCATCGCCACGGCCGCCATGGCGCTCGCCGCCGAATGAAGGGCCGGGTGCTGATCGCCGCGGGCTCGGATTCGGGCGGCGGCGCCGGCATCCAGGCCGACATCAAGACCGTCTCGGCGCTGGGCGGCTACGCCATGACGGCGATCACCGCGTTGACGGTGCAGGACACGCTCGGCGTGCATGGCGTCCTTCCGATCCCGACCGATATGATCCAGGCCCAGCTGCGCGTCTGCCTCGCCGATCTCGGGGCGGATGCGATCAAGACCGGCATGCTCGGTGACGCGGCCACGATCGATGCCGTGGCAGAGATACTGGAGACGGTGCGGCACATCCCCGTCGTGGTCGATCCGGTGATGGTCGCCAAGGGGGGGGCGAGCCTCCTGGCGAATCAGGCCGTGGCAAGGCTGCGCAGCAGGCTGCTGCCGCTGGCCGATCTACTGACCCCGAACCTTCCGGAGGCAGAGGCGCTGTGCGGCATGGCGATCGCGGACGAGGCGGCGATGCGCGCGGCCGCTGCGATCCTGCTGGGCTTCGGCGCGGCGGCGGTGCTGCTCAAAGGCGGCCATCTGCCGGGCGACGACCTGGTCGACCTGCTGATGACACGTGACGGCGAGACGGTGTTCCGCAGCCGCCGGATCGCCACGTGCCACACCCACGGCACCGGCTGCACGCTCGCAAGTGCTGCCGCCACCGGTCTCGCGCAGGGCTTGTCATTGCTGGATGCGGTGGCCCGCGCCCGCGATTTCGTCCGCGACGCGATTGCCGCGGCCCCAGGCTACGGCGCTGGCCAAGGGCCGCTCAACCACGCGGTGTGGAACGGAAGGCTCTCAGTGGCCTGACAGCCGCGCCGCGACGCCACCGATACCCGACCGGTAGGCGTCGTCGAACGATACGCCGCGCACACCCCAGCGTGCCTCACCCGCAGCGCCGCCGCTGCGCCACTCCGCCACCCAGCCGGCCGCCTCATCGCTCCACGCCAGCACACCCGTCAGAACCACCGGCGCATCCGGCGCCGGTTGCCCGTCGAGCCCAACCGCGACCTGCAGGCCGAAGCGCTCGGCGGCTGCGACCAGCGCCTGGCGGTGGCGCTCATCGGCTTCAGCATCGGCCGTCAGCGGAAAGGTGAGATCGTGATCGCGGATCACCACACGCACCGACACCCGGGGACGTGACGCTGTCCAAGGCGCATCGCCGAGGAGCACGAGAACGGCATCCACGCGCGCCGGATCGAAATGCGCGATCAGGTCGTAAGGCCGATCCCGTGTGCCCTGTTCGTCGTGATGGGGCGTATCCGTCTCACGGTCGAGATACGCCATGTCCAGAGTGATGGCGCCGATCAGCGGGGACAAGGCCTGTAACCGGTTGTCGTCCATCCACGCCGGATTGCCGGACACCTTCACCATCACGCGGCGAAACGCCTCCAGCAGTGCGTCACCGCGCGTTTCCTCGCGCGTGCCGGTCACGATGGCGCGCCCCTCGTAGAACGTTGGCGGGATGGCGGCCGCACGGGCCGTAAGCGGCGCCAGCAGCAATAATGCGAACAACCAGCGCGTCATGCTGTCTCCGGATCGAGAACACGGACGGAATACCAGGCGCGCAAACTCTTGCCGGGCGCCACCAGGGCGATCCCTGGCTTGTCGTTGATGTCCCCGTCCCATCCAACGGGACTGGCCATACCGTGCCAGGGCTCTAGGCAGAGGAAGTCACCGGGCGGGCGCATCCAGATGCCGAACGACGGAAACCCGTCCCAGCGCATCTCGATCCCAGGTGTGCCGGGGGCCGTGAACCGCACGGCGCGGCTTGTGGGTGCGCTCAGGATCACGGCGTCGTTGGCGAACACCTGCTCGGACAGCGCCAGACTCCGGCCGTCGATCGGGGAGGGCGCTGTGGCCGGGCCAAGCAGGCCTGCGTGCAGCACCGGCACCGGCGCAATCTCCGCCGCCTCGAACTCCAGCCGATGCGCATCCTTTGCGACACCGTCCGCAAGCGGCCAGCGAAACGCCGGATGCGCACCCATGTTGACGGGCAGGGTTTCGCTGCCGGTGTTGAGCGCCTCGTGCGTCACCAGCAGGGCGCCATCGACGGTCTGAAAAGTCATCGTCAACTGGAATGCGAACGGATACAGCACGCGTGTCGCCGAGTCGTCAGACAGGCGCAACTTGCAGCGATCAGGCGCGGTCTCCACCCAGTCAAACCGCCGGTCGCGGGCGAAACCATGCTGGGTCAGGCGATAATCCTGGCCGCGGTGATGCAGCGTGTCTCCCGCGAGCCGCCCCACGATGGGAAACAGCACCGGCGCGTGGCGCGGCCAGACCGGGCCTGCCTGCCACAGCATCTCGCCGTAAGGTCCTGCGAACGAACACAACTCGGCCCCTTGCGCCAGAATGGTCGCAGAGATCCCGCTGGCCTCGATGGTAAGCCGGTCGTTCATATGAACTGGCCGCGCAGAAAGCCCAACGCCGGCAGCGGCTTCCAGCCTTTCGGCAGGTCTGCGCGCCGCATTGGCGCCACGCTGTAGCGCGGCGGCGGCTGTTTGCAGGTCTTGAGGAAACCGGCATGCGCCCGCACTTCCGCCTCCCGCCAGGCGCGGTCGGCGAGTGCTGCGTCCCGGCTCGGATAGAGCTCTGCGATCCTGCTCGTTCGTCCCACCGACGCCACCACGGCCCACATTGTATCGTCGCGAGGCCTGGCAAAGCTGACGATCTGGCCGGAGGCGGTCTGGCTCATGCGGGACCTCACGCAAATAAGACCCCGACCCTATGCTGCCGCGACGGTCTCCTGCAATGATGGCGCATCCACGACTGCCAAGGCCGCCCGCAATGACCGATCTGGCCCCTTTGTTCGCCCATGCCGGCGCCAACACGATTGATTGGGAGCTGCCCGCGCTGCCCGGCCGCGCCATGAAGCTGCACAGCGCGCGTCCCGCGCGGATCACGAAGAACACGCCGATCCTGTTCGTCCATCACGGCATGGGCCGCAACGGTGACGAATACCGCGATTACTGGCTCCCGCTTGTGGACGAGGCGGATGTGATGGCGATCGCGCCGGAGTTCCCCACCGCAGGCTTTCCTGGCGCCGAGCCCTATAATTTCGGCAACCGGATCGTGCCCGACGGCGCGCTGACGCCACGCAGCGAGTGGACCTACAACGTCGATCAGATCGTGTTCGCGGGGCTGCACGCCCAGGGGCTCACAAACCGGTCCCGCTACGGCCTGTTCGGGCATT
>CAIQQQ010000272.1 GCA_903873995.1 uncultured Rhodospirillales bacterium | reverse complement strand
TTGGGGGGTAGATGGGAGTAAGGAAGGCCAGGGCCGAGCCCTGGCCTTCCTGGCCTCTCCCTAAGCCGCAACCATCAGCCGTGCTGGCGTTTCGGCGATGAGGGCGGGGATATCTGAGGCGGGGCAGGGGCGGCTGAACAGATAGCCCTGCATTTCCTGGAGGCCTTCGGCGACGAGGGCGTTGAGTTGTTCGGGCGTTTCGACGCCTTCGGCGAGGGTGATGATGTTGAGGCTGCGGCCGAGGCCGGCGATGGCGCGGACGATGGCGGCGCTGTCGCTGGCGGGGAGGCTTCGGACGAAGGACTGGTCGATCTTGATCTTGTCGAAGGGGAAGCTGCGCAGATAGCTGAGCGAGGAGTATCCGGTGCCGAAATCGTCGAGTGAGATGCGGGCGCCGAGGCTGCGGAGGCTGTGAAGGATCGAGAGGGTTGCCGCGTCCTCCTGCAGTTGGAGGGATTCGGTAATTTCGAGTTCCAGCCGGTGGCCGGGCAGTCCGCTGTCGTGCAGCGCCTCGGCAACGGTTTCGACGAGGCCTGGCAGCCCGAACTGCAGGGGCGAGAGGTTGACGGCGACGGAGACATCCTGCCCGCCGGGGGAAGGCCAGGTGGCCGCTTCCCGGCACGCGGTGCGCAGGACCCAGGCGCCGATGGTGCCGATCAAGCCAAGCTCTTCGGCCAGCGGAATGAAGACGGCGGGCGAGACCATGCCACGGGTGGGGTGGCGCCAGCGCAGCAGTGCCTCAAAGCCTGAGACGCGCCGCCGGGCCACGCTGACCAGCGGCTGGTAGAACAGTTCGAACTGGTCCGCTGCAAGGGCTGCGCGCAGATCGAGCTCGAGGGCCTGGCGCGCCTGGGCGGCCTGGTCGAGTTTGGCATCGAACATATGGAACGTGCCGCCGCCTTCGTTGCGAGCCTGGTGCAAGGCGAGGCCGGCATTGCGGAGCAGTTCGTCCGGCGTCATGGCGAAGGGTGGCAGTGCGCAGGCAAGGCCGATGGACACGCTGATCACCATCCGCCGGCCGTTGAGTTCATATGGATCGGCGAGCACGGCGGCGAGCCGCTGGGCCATCGCCCGGCCGGCATCGGCGGCTGTTTCGCCGGACGCGGCCAGGCCTGATTGAGTGACGGCGAAGCTGGCGCCGCCGAGATGGGCAAGTTCGTCGCTGTCACGCATCGCGTTGGAGAGGCGGTCAGCGACATCGCACAGAAGGGCATCTGCAACGGCATGGCCGCGGGTGTCACAGATCGCGTCGAACCGATCGACATCGATGCACAGGAGATTGAACGGCTGGGCGGCCGGCTCGTTCAGCAAGGTTGAGAGCGCCTCGCCGAGCGCGTCCCGGTTGGGCAGGCCGGTGCGCTGGTCGTGGCGCGCCATGTGGGCCATGCGAGCGGCGGCGGTCTCGCGGGCGGTGATGTCCTCATAGGTGCAGACCCACCCGCCATCCGCGGTCGGCTGGCAGCTCACACCCAGTCGGCGGCCGTCGGGGAGATATCTCTGGGTTTCCACATGTTCCCCGGAGGCAAGGCGTGTTTCGGTGTCTTGCAACACGTCAGCGAGGTTGCGACCGGGATGGTTGCCGACCGCCACGCTGTGGGCCAGCACCTGGGCCAGGGTGGCGCCCGGGCGGACGATATCGGGATCGAGATGGAACAGCGCGCGATACTGGGCGTTGCATAGAACCACGCGGCGCTCGCGGTCGAGCATCAGCAGGCCATGGACCATGTGGTTGAGAGCGGCATCCAGCCGGGCATGCATCTCGTCGAGCTCGGCGCCGCGAAGATCGACCTCCTCGGTCTCGTCGCGGAACACGGCCACGGCCCGGGCGATATCGCCAACCACATCCGGGTCGGACAGGCTTGGGATGTGGCCCACTGTCTGGCGCTCGGCCATGCGCGACATGACGCCCACAACCTCCGCAAGGCGCCGCGTGCGGCTGTTCACGCCGAATCGCTCGATGGCGAGGGCCGCGAGGCACGCGGTGATGACGGCCAGCAGGATCGACAGCGCTGTGCCGCCCGCCTCGGGCAAAGCGCCCTGCGGCCAGTTCATCGTCGTGGCCGCGATCACAGCCGGCCCCGCGATCAGGGCAGCGACAATTCCGGATCGGGACAAGGCGCGAGCCGGCAGGGACGTGCCATATGTGCCGCTCAGATCCGGCGCGGTGTTGCCGCCGTTGTCTGTTCGACTGTTGGTCTGGACCGGCCGGTTGAAGCGAAGGATGGACATGTTGGACCCTCTGGACGGACAAGCCGTCGATGTGACCCAAGCGAGGGTGTCTCAGAACCACAGCGGAAATCGCGGTGGAGTTCGTTTTTGATCCTTGGTCTCAAAAACTTTCCGATTCCTTACCTGACCCTGAGATTTCCAGAGGTGGGAGCCAATGGGACCGTGACGAAATCCGAAATTCGTTATAAGGAGACGGAATGTCGATCCTGAAGATCCCGACCCAGCCTGACACCCAGGCCGCAGATTCTGCGCGTGCCGCGGCCACCCGTGCGGCGATCGCCGAGACGGCGGAGCGGCTGTTCCGCACCATGGGCTATCAGAAGACCGCGGTGGCCGACATCGCGCGCGAGCTATCGATGTCGCCGGCTAACGTCTATCGTTTCTTCAGCAGCAAGGCCGCCATCAACGAGGCGATCTGCGCCCGCATTCTCGGCGTCTATGCAGACGTGCTGTGGGCGATCGCACGCGGTCCGCAATCCCCGGAAGATCGGCTGCGAGGACTCTTCCACACTGCCTATGAACAGACCAAGTCTCTGTTCTTCCAAGAGAAACGCCTCCATGACATGGTCGATGCCGCAATGGCCGAGCATTGGGGCGTGATTGAGGGGTTCATCCAGCAATGCGAGACCGCGATCCGGCACGTGCTGATGGACGGGCAGCGCGCCGGCAGATTCGCCACCATGCCGCCGGACGAGACCGCCCGCCTCATCCACGCAACCATGATCGGCTTCAGCCACCCGACCCTGGTCAGCCAATGCGCCGATGACGATCTGGCCGCACTGGCGAACGGCATGGCCGAGTTCGTCCTGCGAGCTTTGCGACCCTAAATCGCAGCCTGACGAATATTGACATTCGTCATAACGTCAATCAATCTCCCACCCAGTTTGGTGGAGAGACCCTATGATGCGCAGCGCAGGCAGCTTGATTCCGATGGCCCTCGCGGCCCCCCTGGCGCTCGGCGGCTGTTTCGAGCGGGCCGTGCCCACCGTTCAGAACACCGACACCCCGGTGCAGGTCGTCCGCGTCATGCCCGCGCGTGACACGACCACCCGCGCCTATGCCGGCATCATCCGCCCGCGCCGCGAGGCCGATATCGGGTTTCGCGCCGGCGGACGGATCGTCGCGCGCGAGGCCGATATCGGCGCCCGGGTCAGCGCAGGCCAGGTTCTGGCCCGGCTTGATCCGGCAGACCTCGCCTTGCAACTGCGCCAGGCCGAGGCCGATCTGGCATCGGCCGAGGCACAGCAGACCCAGGCCGTCTCCGATGCCGGCCGCAGCCGAACCCTGCGCGGCCAGGGCTGGGTCTCCGTGCAAGATGACGAGCTCAAGCAGGCCGCCGCCCGCTCTGCCCAGGAGAAGGCCAACACCGCCCGAGCCGCTCTGCAACTCGCCCGCAACCGGCTGGACTATGCCGTCCTGCGCGCACCGCGCGACAGCGTGGTCACAGGCGTGCTCGCCGACGCGGGAACGGTGGTCAGCGAAGGCCAGCCAGTGCTGCACCTGGCCGAGGCCGGTGAGCTGGAGGCGGAGGTGGCCCTTCCGGAACAGACCCTGGGAGCCGGCATCGCCACCGCCACCGTCACGCTATGGGCACGGCCCGATCTCGCCATCAAGGCGCATCTGCGCGAACGCGCAGGGGCTGCCGACGGCAAGCTGCGCACCTACACCAGCCGCTTCGCGCTGGACACACAGCCAGATTATCTCGCCATCGGCATGACCGCGATGGTCACTCTCAAGGCCACCGGCTCCGAGCCGGGCCTGTCGCTGGTGCCGATCGCAGCGCTTGCCGATCGGGGATTGGGGCAGGCGGTGTGGCTGGTCAAGCCCGACGGCAGCGTGGTGGCCCGGCCGGTCGCGGTGCGCGCCTTGCGGGCGGACGCCGCGGTCGTGACCGGGCTGCAACCCGGCGACGACGTGGTGGCGATGGGCGTCCAGAAGATCGATCCGGCAGCACGGGTGCGCGTGGCCGATCGCCGCACGATGGCGGAGTAAGCCGCATGGGCGGTTTCAATCTGTCCGCCTGGGCCGTCAGCCATAGGTCGCTCACAGGCTTCCTGGTCGTGCTGCTGTTCGCCGCCGGCGCGCTGTCTTACAGCAAGCTGGGCCGCAACGAGGACCCGGCCTTCACCGTGAAGGTCGTCGTCGTGACCGCCAGCTGGAACGGCGCCACCGCCCAGGAGATGCAGGAGCAGGTCGCCGAACGCATCGAGCGCAAACTGCAGGATCTCGCCCAGCTCGACCATATCGACACCTTCGTCCAGCCCGGTTTCGCAGCGCTGCAGATCAGCTTTCGCGACAATACCAAACCGTCTGACGTCCCCGCCCTTTACTACCAGACGCGCAAGAAGATGGACGATTTGAAGCCCAGCCTGCCGTCCGGCGTGCAAGGGCCACAGATCAACGACGAATACGCCGACGTCTACGGCGCGATGTTCGCGCTGACTGCGTCCGACCCCACCATCGGCAACGCCGAACTGGTGCGCCAGGCCGAACGCCTGCGAGACCGGCTGCTGCGCGTGCCGGGTGCCGAGAAGATCACCGTCGCCGGCGAGGTGCCGCGCACGATGTTCGTGGAGTTCAGCCAGGCGCGTCTCGCCTCGCTCGGCGTCACGGTTGCGAAGATCGGCGCCGCCCTGGGCAAGCAAAACGATCTCGCGGCCGCCGGCATCGTCGAGACCGGCGTCACCCGCGTGCCGCTGCGGGTGGACGGCGCGCCGCGCGGACCGCGCGAGCTCGCCGACATCCCGGTGGCCAGCGACGGCCGTAGCCTGCGCCTCGGCGATCTCGCCACCATCACCAACAGCTATCAGGACCCGCCGCAGGCTACCATCCGCCACAACGGCAAGCCGGCCGTTGTGCTCGCGATCTCCACCCAGAAAGGCACCAACGGCATCACCTTCGGCACGGATCTGGCAACCGCGATGGCCTCTGCCCGCGCCGATATCCCGCTGGGCATCGAGGTGCAGCAGATCTCCGACCAGCCCGAGGTGATCGGCGAGGCGGTGGGCGAGTTCCTGCTGAAATTCGTGGTTGCCCTTGCCGTGGTGCTGCTGATCTCCTTCGTCTCGCTGGGTTTTCGCACCGGCATCGTCGTCGCTCTCGCCGTCCCGCTCACCCTGGCCGTCGTGTTCATCATGATGAACCTGATGGGTATCGAGCTGCAGCGCATCTCGCTGGGCGCGCTGATCCTGTCGCTCGGCCTGCTGGTGGACGACGCCATCATCGCGATCGAGACGATGGTGGTGAAGATGGAGGAAGGCTGGGACCGCATGCGCGCGGCGAGCTTCGCCTGGACCTCGACCGCATTCCCGATGCTCACCGGAACACTGGTCACGGCCGCGGGCTTCATGCCGGTCGGCCTCGCGCAATCCACCACCGGCGAATATGCCGGCGGCATCTTCTGGGTGGTCGAGATCGCCCTGCTGGCCAGCTGGGTGGTCGCCGTGGTGTTCACGCCCTATCTCGGCGTGCTGCTGCTGCCCAAGCCCAAGGTCGGCCGGCATCACGACGAGATCTATCGCACCGGCCCGTTCCGCGCGCTCCGCGCCGTGGTGGAATGGTGCATCGATCATCGCAAGATCGTGGTCACCGGCACGATCGTGCTCTTCCTCGGCGCCGGTATGCTGATGGGCGCTGTGAAGCAGCAATTCTTCCCCAACTCCTCCCGTCCCGAACTCCTCATCGATCTGACCCTGCGCCAGGGCGCCACCTTGGGAGCCACGACCGAGGCGGTGGCGCAGATCGAGCAGGTTCTGGCGAAAGATTCCGACATCCGCTGGTTCACCTCCTATCTCGGCAGCGGCCCGCCCCGCTTCTTCCTGCCGTTCAACCCGGCTCTGCCCAATGCGGCGCAGGCCACCATCATCATGAACACGAAAGACAGCGAGGCACGCGAGCGCGTCCGCCAGCGTCTGATCGCGCTCAACGACCAGGGCATCGTCGCCCAAGCTCGGTTCCGCGTGTCCCGCCTCGAACTCGGCCCGCCGGTCGGCTACCCCGTGCAGTTCCGCGTCGTGGGCCAGGATCTCGGCGCCGTGCGCAAGGCCGCCGACCAAGTGCTGGAAGCCCTGCGCACCACCCCCGGCACGCGTGATGCCCAACTCGCCTGGGGTGACCGCGTCCCGTCCGTCCGCCTGGAGCTGAACCAGGCGCGCATCCACCAGCTCGGCCTGAACCCCGGCGACATCGCCCACAGCCTGCAGGCGCTGCTGTCCGGCGAGGTCGCGACCAGCCTGCGCCAGGGTACCAAGCTGGTCGATGTCGTGCTGCGCTCGGTGCCATCCGAACGGCTCGACCTGGCGCGGCTGCAAGAGCTGTCCTTGCCCACGGAGCAGGGGCCGGTCGCGCTGGGACAGGTCGCAAGGGTGGTGGCCGAAACGGAGGAGCCGATCCTGTGGCGCCGCGACCGCGAACCCTATCTCTCGGTGCGTGCCGAGGTGCAGGACGGGCTGCAGGCGCCGGACGTGACGGCGGCCGCGCTCCCGCGCATCGCGCAGATCCAACTCCCGGCCGGTGTCAGGGTGGAGATGGGCGGTGCCGCCGAAGAGTCCGCCAAGGCCAACGGCGCGCTGCTGGGCGTATTTCCCCTCATGGTCGCCACGATGCTGCTGCTGCTGATGATCCAGCTCCAGAACCTGCCACGCACGCTGATGGTGCTGGCGACGGCCCCTCTGGGCCTGATCGGCGCGGTGCTGGCTCTCCTCGTCACCGATCAGCCCTTCGGCTTCGTCGCCCTGCTGGGCCTGATCGCGCTCGCCGGCATGATTATGCGCAACACCATCATCCTGGTGGACCAGGTGCGCCAGGATCTGGCGGACGGGCGCAGCCTGCGCGAGGCGGTGGTGGAAAGCACGGTCCGCCGCGCCCGCCCGGTGGTGCTCACCGCACTGGCCGCGATGCTGGCGTTCATTCCGTTGAGTTTCAACGTGTTCTGGGGTCCAATGGCCCTCGTGATGATCGGCGGGCTGGCGGTCGCGACAGTGCTGACCCTGGTGTTCCTGCCGGCGCTGTACGCGCTCGGCTTTCGGGTGCGTGAAGAACGATCAGGTGCTCGGGAGGTGGTGGCCCTGGCGGGTGAATAGTGGCGGTGGAATTCACGTGTTGTTGACAATTTTCGCGCAATCTTTTGTGGCGCCGGTCACATCCAGGAAACCTGGACCTGCGTAAGTAGTTTCAGACCCTAGGGTTTGGAGACGATATCCGTAGTGTGACGGGGTACCCAAAGACGGGGTACCGTTCCGAAAGGTTGCCGCCATGAACCAGCAGAACGCTGCGCCGCTGTTTCCCGAGACGATCGTGTTCCCCGACGTGGACGCAACAACGCTTGCGCACGAAGAGACCGGCTACAGGAGCGCCCGCGCCGTCCTGAAGGAGCGCGGCGCCTGGCAGACCTATCTGCGCAAATTCCTGCCGCCGTCCAACCGCCACAGCGAGACGCGTCGGTCATAAGGAACGCGAGGGCTCTGCCCTGGACCCGCGTCGTGCGTCAGCACGCTTGGGTGTGACGGCCGAGCCCCGCGATCTCATTCTTGTGCCCTTTGGCATAGGGCGTGGGGGACGTGAATTTCCCCACGTCCCCCACGCCCTATGCCAAAGGGCAAAAACATGGGGTTCCAACGGCCCCCGGCCCCTGGTGGGTCCAGGGCAGAGCCATGACCTTTCTTTAGGCACTACGATGGCCCGGTAGTTGCTGTGCCTTTGGGCATGAGCTCTGATTATGCATCTGTTGCCGCTGAACCATCACCGTTCTTGCTCCAATTCGGGCAGGCTGCGCTGATTTTAATCGACATGCAGCGGGACTTTCTGGAGCCCGGTGGTTTTGGCGCGGCTTTGGGCAACGATGTGTCGTTGCTGCGGCGAGCGATTGCACCCAACAAGGCGTTGCTGGCGGCATGGCGGCGGGCCGGCGGTCTGGTGATCCACACCCGCGAAGGGCATCGGCCGGACCTCGCGGATCTGCCGCCGGCGAAGCATGCCCGTGGCGGGGATGTGCGCATCGGCGATATGGGGCCGATGGGCCGTATCCTGGTGCGCGGCGAGCCGGGGCACGACATCATCGCCGATCTCGCGCCGGTGGCGGGCGAGCCGGTGATCGACAAGCCGGGCAAGGGCGCATTTCACGCAACCGATCTCGCCGCCATCTTGGCCAACCGCGGCATCGCGCAGCTGGTTGTGACCGGCGTCACGACCGAGGTCTGCGTCAATACAACCGTGCGCGAGGCCAATGACCGGGGGTTTGACTGCCTCGTGGTGGCCGATTGCTGCGCCTCCTATTTCCCCGAGTTTCACGAGCAGGGCCTGCGGATGATCGCAGCCCAGGGTGGCATCTTCGGCTGGGTCGGCCAGTCGGCGGATGTCATCGCGGCAATCCAACCCCAAACCAGCGGAGCAGCATGATGATCGCGACCAAACCGAAATTCTGGGTCCCGGGTGACTGGAACGCGCTGTTCGGCTTCGGCACGAACATCCTGGTCAATGTGCTGGTGCTCACCGGCCTGCTGCGCTTCGTCATACAGATGCCGGACAGCCTGGTGTTCGGCCGCATCCTGCCGGCGCTGGGGCTGATGCTGTGCCTCAGCACCGGGTATTACGCATTCCTCGCCTGGAACCTCGCGCGCAAGACCGGGCGGAGCGATGTCTGCGCTCTGCCCTCCGGCATCTCGGTGCCGCATATGTTCGTCGTCACCTTCGTGGTGATGCTGCCGATCAAGCTGGCCACTAACGATCCGGTGAAGGCGTGGGAGGCGGGCCTCACCTGGGTGTTCATCCAAAGCTTCGTCCTCATGATCGGCGGCTTCGTCGGCCCCGCCATCCGCCGCGTGACGCCAAGGGCGGCCCTGTTGGGCTCGCTCGCCGGCATTTCGGTGACGTTCATTTCGATGAGCCCGGCCGCCCAGATCTTCTCCACCCCGATGATCGGCGTGGTGTGCTTTGCCATCATCCTCGCGTCCTGGTTCGGCGAGGTGAAGTATTTCGGCGGCGTGCCCGGCGGCCTGATCGCGATTGCCACAGGCACCGCGATCGCCTGGGTCGCAACGGCCGCGGGCCTTGGCTATGGCGGGCTCACGCTGGCCAATCTCACGGGCTCGTTCGCAACGTTCGGGTTTTCGGTGCCGTTGCCCGCGGTCGATCACGTGTTCGGCGGCTTCGCCTTTCTCGGCGTGATCCTGGTGACCGCCATCCCGTTCGGCATCTACGACCTGATCGAGGCGCTGGACAATGTCGAGTCAGCCGAGGCGGCCGGCGACAGCTATCCCACCACCCGGGTGCTGACGGCCGATGGCGTGGTGAGCCTGATCGGCTGCCTGATGGGCAACCCGTTCATCAACGCGGTCTATATCGGCCATCCCGGCTGGAAGGCGATGGGCGGGCGTATCGGCTATTCCGCGGTCACGGGCCTGGTGATGCTGGTGCTGACCTGGCTTGGGATCATATCGGTGCTGTCCGCCCTGATCCCGGTCGTCGCGATCCTGCCGATCCTGCTCTACATCGGCATGCTGATCGGAGCGCAGGCGTTCTCCGAAAGCCCGCACCGCCATGCCCCCGCGATCGTGCTGGCGCTGCTGCCGCAGCTCGCCGCCTGGGGCAAGACGCTGATCGACGGCGCGCTGGGCGCGGCCGGCACCAATGCCGCGGCGGTGGGTCTGCCCAAGCTCGCGCAGGTCGGCGTGCTGTATCACGGCCTCGAGGTGCTCGGCGGCGGGGCGACCCTGGGCGGTATCGTGCTCGGTTCGATCGCGGTCTGCATCATCGACAAGACGCTGGAGCGGGCGGCGGTGTTCGCGCTCGCCGGCGGGGTCTTGACGTTTTTCGGCTTCATTCATTCCGAAAGCCTGGGGATCGCCCAAAGCCCGACCGTGACAGTGGCCTATGCCGCTGTCGCCGGCCTGCTGTTCTTGTGTGCCCGCCAGCCGCAGACCTCGGCGGTGGCCGCGGAGTAGGGGCACGGGCGGTGCGTAGGCGCCGCCCCTCTTCCCATATCCCGGCGAGCATACCTATCCGGTGGGTGATCCCGAAGGATCGGTATGCTCTACTGCACCCGGGACAGCTCAGCTGACAGAGCGGCCACGAGGTCTGCGCGTTTGAACGGTTTGCGCAGGATTCGATAAGGCGCCAGCCGCTCCAGCTGATCGGTCGACGCATTCGAATACCCGGTCATCACCACGGTCGGGATGTCGTGTTTCAGGGCCCTGGGAATTGCGATCACGTCCAGCGCCGTCCCGGTGGCGCCGAGCATGAAGTCGCACAGCATCGCATCGAAGCTGGATGTTTCAATCAAGGCCTGCGCCTCCGGCACGGATGCCGCCACGCTGACCAGGATCCCCTCGCGCAGCGCCATCGTCCGCAAAGCCTGCGCCAGCGTCTCGTTGTCCTCCACCACCAGCAGCCGCAGGCCCTGGAGCACGGACGGAGCCTCGATGTCCGGCTGCAATGCCTGGCCCGTCGCGTCATCCATGACGCGCGGCAGGATGATGCAGACCTTCGTGCCGGTTCCGGGTTTGCTCTCGATCGTCACGGTGCCGCCGCTTTGCGCCGCGAACCCCAGAACCATCGGCAACCCCAGCCCGGTGCCCTGGCCCTGTTCCTTGGTGGTGAAGAACGGCTCGGCGGCCCTGGCCAGCACGTCCGCCGGCATGCCGTCGCCGCTGTCGGAGATGCAGAAGACGACATACTCCCCCTTCGGGATCTCCCCGCCCAGGCCAGCTATCGGCTGGACGGCATGCAGGGCGGCCACCGAGATCCTGATCTCGCCTGCGCCCGTGTGAATGCTGTCACGCGCATTGGTGGCGATGTTCAGCATGGCGGTCTCGAGCAGTCCCGCATCCGCGCGGCAGCGCAACGCCACATCGCCGGGCTCGCCCACCAGCCGGAGCTGCCGCCCCATCAGCGGCTGGACCATGGCCTGGAACTTCAAAAGGAAGGGACGCACGTCGATTGCGGTCGGCGACAGCCGCTGCCGCCGCGCAAAGGTCAGCAAGGCCGCGGTCACCTCGGCGCTGTTCTGCACCGCGCGCTGGGAGATCTCCAGAAGCTCTTCGATCTCCGTGTCTGCGGCGAGGTCGAGGGCGATATCGAGGTTGATGCCGATCACCGCCAGAAAATTGTTGAGATCGTGCGCCACGCCCCCCGCCAGACGCCCGATCGCGGCCATGCGCTCGTCAAAGTTCGCGCGCTCGCGCCGCAGCCTGTCACGATCGGCCCGCAGGATGCCGGTCAGACGCTGGCGGAACTGCTCCAGTGCTGCGCTTTCGGTGCGGGAGAATGCCTGACTTCGGCCCTGGACGACCTGCTTCCACGCTGCAAACGAGGTGCGGGGGCGCAACGGGCCGGCGCTCTCGGCCAGGTCCTGAGCGCTCCCCCCATCGGGCGTCTGCGGCGCGCCGCCCCAGTGAACCACATACTCGTGTTCCGCCCGTCCCAGCAGCAGCAGCGAGCCCGGATCATCCCCGATCCGAAACAGGCAGCCGCCGACGATTTGGCGCGGCAGATCCTGGTCTGCGACCGGCGCCAAAGCAAAGCGATCGATGAACCGCTCTGTGATCAGACACAGCTCAGGATCGGCCATCGGTGCCAGCGCCGGTGTCGCCAGACCTTCGGACAGGGTCTCGCCATCGATCTGCACCACCATCGCATCCAGTCCGAACGCGGGAGCCAGCGCGGGATATTCCAAGGCGATCGCCCGGACCGGGCCCGCAACCGCAAGCCTGCCCGCGATGCGATCGATCGACGCCTCGATGATCCGGTTCATCGCCAGCGTCGCAACCACCGCCTGCGCCGCGAGGATCCCGCCGGCAAGCGTCGATGCAATCTGAAACGCCTTGCGCTCGACCAGCGTCGGAACGCGAGATGCGGAGCGCTCATGTCCGACCACAAGCCCCCAGAACGCGTCCCCCACCAGAATGGAGGAGACGATGGTCGCACGCACCCCCATGTTACGCAGATACTCCAGATGGATCGGGGACACCGATCTGAGGGACGCAAAACTCATGTCCAACGGCGATGCGTCACCCAGGCCCAGCACCGCCACTCCCGGTTCGTGACTGTCGGCCACGACCCTCAGAAGCTGCCGGCGATAAAGCTGCCGCGCCTGGGATGGGATGTCGGTCGCCGGGAAATGCAGACCGAGATACGAAACATCGATCCAAGGCGCTCGGGATTCGGCGACCACGTCGCCGTTCCAGCCACAGTCGAATTCATACACCATGATGTGGCTGTACTGCGTCGCCGCGCGCACGCTGTCCGCCAGGCTGGCGGCGAGCTCTGCCGTGGTTCGAGTGGCCTGCATGGCCTGCTGCACGTCATGGATCCAGTTGACGGGCAGCGCGGCTCCGACCTGATGGGACGGATCGGGCTCGATCTCCAGGATGACCCGGCCATCGTGGCGATGCGCCCACAGGATCGCCTGTCTCGGCGCCGTGTCGGTCGGAAGTGTTCCGATATGCAGCGGCTCGTTGATATGCAGACGGCCGATCTCGGGGCAGGCCATGATCTGCGAGGCCAACGCCGCGCCCACGAGATCGGCCAGGCTCATCCCCAACGCCTGCTCGCTGGTCTGGCAGCCGGCGATCTCCAGATTGTCGCTGGCGAAGACCACGATGGCATCGGCATCGACGGCCAGGAGCATGCCATGCGGCTGGATCCGTCCCGGGATATGGATCGGCTCTGCGGCGCAGCCGACCGCGCCAGGCTGCTCGTCAGGCAATGATCGCATCATCCGATGGCTCATCTTCGCGTCGTAGGCCCGGCGGACCGGGCGCAGGCCTGCCTGCAAGCGAACTCTACATGCTGGGCCGAGCTGCCACCGTCTCATAAGACGTGCAGCTGCGTGAAACGGCTGAGGGGATCTGGCGCGCCCGGAGGGATTCGAACCCCCGGCCCGTGGAGTAGAAATCCACTGCTCTATCCATCTGAGCTACGGACGCCCATCATGATCATAGCAAAGTTCTGCAGTACAGACAGGCCCCGCCGCAGCGGGGCCGCGGTCAATGCGTCCAGTTCTCGGACCGGCCAAACCTGAAATTGTCGGCATAGGCCTTGGGCCGCACCACGCGGTCATGCGACATCTCCAGATCAAAGGCTATGCCCTCGCGCGCGGCGTAGGCGATCGCCGCCTCGCGTGTGGCGAAGGTCAGCCGGATCTGAGACTGCGTGTCGGTGCCGCCGGTCCAGCCCATCAGTGGATCGGCGATGCGATGCCGCGAGGGCTCGTATTCCAGTACCCACGGCTCATGTGCGCGGCCGGACTGCATGGCCGATTTGGGGGTGTGAAAGATGCGCGCGCGTGACATTGGCGGTGATCCCGGATCAAGAGGCTGGTCGGGGCGAGAGGATTCGAACCTCCGGCCCTCTGCTCCCAAAGCAGATGCGCTACCAGGCTGCGCCACGCCCCGAACGGGCGGACCCTATGAGGGCAAGGCGCGTGTTGCAAGTCTTACCGAAGGAAGGCTGCCGCAACGACGCCAGGATGTGGCGGACAGGATCAACCGCCCAGCACGCGCCGCAGGGAGGCCTCGATTCGGCCGCCGCAATATGTGTCGCCGTAGTCCTGGCGCGCCTTCGCAGCGAGCCTTGCCAGCGGCGGCAGGTCAGAGACCCGCCTCGTCAGGGCGGCGGTGAGCGGCGCGGCGTCCTTGAGGATCGTATCGATCGTGGGGAAACGGTCGCTCAGGGTGGACCACAGGATCGCGGTCACGATGTCAGCCATGCCCGGCGCGTCACCGCCCAGCAGAAAGCCGCTGTCAGGCGTCAGTCCGTGGCGGCGTCCGATGTCTTCCCACAGCGACGTCCATTTCCGCAGACGGGGCACAAAATCCCGCCAGCGCGCCGGCGTCCACATGACGCGCCCGCCATCGAGCGTGATGTCGTCGATCACATCGTTGGCGTCATTGACGATCTTCATCGTCATGGCGCGCAGGGCCGGGGTGGCAGGCAGCATGCCCAGGGTCTCACCCAGATAGAGCAGGATCGCCGGCATCTGGGCGCTCGCAAAGCCTGTCCCGGTCTCGACCAGCAAAGGCGGGCCCATGAACGGCACCGGCATGCCCGCCACCGGCCCATGCATCAGGTTGAGGATCGCGGCGTCGCCACGCTCGTTCCAGCTCTTGCCGCTGAACGCAAGCACCGCCCGCACGAACTGGCCGCGGAACGGCACGGACCAGTAATACAGATCGTAGTCGGGCATAATTTGCGCTCCCGACCCGACAATCTCAGGGCGCGTTGCCGAAGATGCGGTTCAGCACATGGTCGCCGACATGGATGTCGAGCTGCTCGACCGTGCCGGACGCGATCTCCAAGGTCGCGCGCACCGGTCCGCCGCTGCTGATCACGGCAAGGCTCTGCGGCACCGTGTGCTCGGCGATGTGGCGGATCGTGCCGTCCGCGTTGATGAACAGCATGTCCAGCGACGCCACGGTGTTGCGCATCCACATGTCACTCTCGCGCGGCTGCTTCCAGTCGAACAGCATGCCGGTGCCGGCGGGAACGGCGGGGCGGAACATCAGCCCCACCACCTGCTGCGCCTCATCGATCGCCATCTCCACGTTGAAATCATGCCGTTTGCCGCCACGCGTGACGATCACCAGCTTTTCGGTGGGCAGCGTGGGCTGCGCCTGGGTGGGGTTAAGCGGCACCTCGGCGCGGCCGGGCGCAGCCAGCGTAAGGACCATCAGGGCGGCCAGCAGCGCACGACGATGCATCATGGTCAGTTCTCCAAAACGATCTCAGCAAGCCTGCGGATCTCGTCGCGCACCACACCCTCCCGCGGTGCGTCGCGCAAGGTCGTATGCCAGTGGGCCGGCGGATTGCGGCCGGCGGCGCGGTTATACACCAGACCGCGCAGCACCGCCTGCGCCGCGTCCGGCAGGATGTCCGGGATCGGCTGGCCGGACAGCGTGGCCCAGATGCCGGCCCAGCAGCGCCCGACGGTGTAAGGATTGTAGCCGCCCCCGCCGACCACGACGAGTCGCGGGGCCAGCGCGGGCAGAGCCGCCACGACCTCCCAATGCGCGTTGTTGGACAGCGCCAGCCGCGCCAGCGGATCCTCCTCCAACGCGTCCGCGCCGGATTGCAGCATGATCGCCTGCGGGCGAAAGCCGGCGATCAGCGGCAGCACGGCGCCCTGCATCAGATGGCGCATCTCGCTGTCGTTGAACCCCTGCGGCACCGGCAGGTTGCGCGCATGCCCGCCGGCGCGGTCGGTGACAGCACCGGTGCCCGGCCAGCGCCCGTGCTCGTGGAGGCTGATCGTCAGCACCCGTGGATCGTCATGAAACGCATCCTGCACGCCGTCGCCGTGATGGGCGTCGATGTCGAGATAGACCACTCGCTCAAGCCCGGCATCGAGCCATTGCAGGATGCCCAGCACGGGATCGTTGAGATAGCAGAACCCGCTCGCCCGGTCCGGCCGGCCGTGATGGGTGCCGCCGCCGGGGAAATGCACAACACCGCCCTCCATCGTCAGCCGGCAGGCCAGCATCACGCCGCCGGCCGAGGTCGCGGGTCTGCGGAACACCTCGCGATAGACCGGGTTGCCATCGGCCCCGATGCGATAACGCGCGCGCACGTCCTCGCTCACCGCCTGGTCCGCCTCGGCCTGGCGAAGTGCTGCGAGATAGCCGGCGTCGTGAAACCGCAGCAACTCGGCCTCGGTGGCCATCGGCGCCGTCAGGACCTGCGCCTCGTCGAGCCAGCCCATGGCGCGCACAAGATCGGTGCAGATCGACACCCTCGGGATCGCCAGCGGGTGCTTCGGGCCATAGGTCGAGCCGCGATAGATCTCGCTGGTGATATAGATCGGAGTGATGAAGCCGGGCCGCATCAGGCGCGTGCGCAATACCCGCCATCGACCGGGATCGCCGCCCCCGTCACGAAATCCGAGCCGGACGAGGCCAGAAACACCGCAATGCCCGCAAGATCGGCCGGCTGCCCCCAGCGCGCGGCGGGCGTGCGGGCCAGCACCGCCTCGTTCAGCCCTGCCACCTGCGCCTTGGCGCCGGCCGTCAGATCCGTCTCGATCCAGCCCGGCAGCACGCAGTTGACCTGGATGTTGTCCACCGCCCAGGACGTCGCCAGCGCCTTGGACAAATTCATGATGCCGCCCTTGCTCGCCGCATAGGGTGCGGCATAGGGCGAGGCGAACAGCGACATCACCGAGCCGATATTGATGATCTTGCCGTGGCCCGAGGCCTTCAGCGCCGGATAGGCGGCCTGGGAGGCCAGGAACGCGCTGGTGAGGTTCACATCCATCACCATGCGGAACTCTTCCTCGCTGAGGTCCTGCGGCGCCTTGCGCACCGTCGTGCCGGCGTTGTTGATGAGGATGTCGAGCCGCCCGAACGCGGCCAAAGCGGCCTCCACCATCGCCACGCATTGCGCCTTCTCCGTCACATCGACGGTGAGGAAAATCGCATCGCCGCCAAGCTCCGCCAGTGCCGCAGCGCCCTTCGCGGCGTTCCGCCCCGCGATCGCCACGCGGGCGCCGGCGTCTTGAAGGCCCTTCGCCATGCCGAGGCCGATGCCGCCATTGCCGCCGGTGACGATGGCCACGCGGCCGGTGAGATCGAACAGGGACATCTCGGTTTCCTCTTTATGCGTCATTGATTAGACAACATCCAAAGCACTGCGCCAAACCGGATCGCCGAGATGGCCAACCGTGGCGCGTCCGCAAGGAAACACTGATGGTCGAGCTGTTCGCCTGCCTGGCCGCGATCGGGATCGGCGGCGGCCTCCTGTTGGGCTGGCGCCATGTGCAGTCGCTGGAACGCGCGCTCGCCGAGGCGCGACGGAGCTCAGACCGCGCCGGCCGCGCGCGGGCGGACTTCCTCGCGGTGATGAGCCACGAAATGCGCACGCCGCTGAACGGCATCATCGGCATGACCGGCCTGATGCTGGATGCCGCCACGGACGATGAGACGCAGCCGGTCGATCGCCGCTCCCTGCGCGTCATCCAGGACAGCGCCGAGCACCTGCTGCATCAGATCAACGACATCCTCGATTTCTCGCGGCTCGATGCCGGCAGGCTCGAATTGGAGGAGACGGCGTTCGACATCCGCTCCGTGGTCGGATCGGCCGTGGAGCTGATGCAGCCGGAGGCACGCGCCAAGGGCCTGGCCCTGGAGATCGACGTCGCCGAGGACGTGCCGCGACGAGCGGCCGGCGATCCCGGGCGGCTGCGGCAGGTCCTGCTCAACCTGGTCAGCAACGCGGAGAAGTTCACCCAGGCCGGGCATGTGCGGATCGAGGTCACACGCCTGCCGGTGCCGGCGCAGGCCGGCCGCGGGGCGCTTCGGCTCGGCTTCACTGTGTCGGACACGGGCATCGGCATGAGTCCGCAGGCTCTGGCGCGAATTTGGGATGAGTTCACCCAGGCCGACAGCTCGATCTCGCGCCGTTTCGGCGGCACCGGGCTGGGTCTCACGATCTCCCGGCGGCTGGTAAAGCAAATGGGCGGCGAGATCTCCGTCACCAGCAAGCTGGGCGCCGGCACCGTGTTCCGCTTCGATGTCGCGCTGCGCGCCCGCCGAGCCTCGGACGATGGACGCGGCCCGCCACGCGAGGCCGCCACGCCGCAAGGGCCCATCGTCGTCCCTGCCGCCGCCCCGTCAGCGCTGCGGATTCTGGTTGCCGACGACAACGCCACCAATCGGCTCGTACTGTCGCGCATGTTGATCCGCCAGGGCCACCAGGTGACGGAAGCGGTCAACGGGCGCGAGGCGGTGGCCACGGCCGCCAGCGGCGCGTTCGATCTGGTGCTGATGGATGTGATGATGCCGGAGCTCGATGGCCTGGCCGCCGCCGCGCAAATCCGCGGCCTCGCTGCGCCCCAGTCCCAGGTCAAGATCATCGGCCTGAGTGCCGACGACAGGCATGCCAGCCCGCTTGCCTATCGGGCGGCGGGGATGGACGGATTTGCGTCCAAGCCGATCAACGCCAAACGTCTGGCGGCAGCGATCGTAGCCGTGTTTCCGGATCGTCCGGCCCAGGACGCGCCGGCGCCGAGCCCCGCGACACAGCCGCTGCCGGCCGAAAACCGGGTGTTCGATCCCGCCGTGCTCGAAGGTCTCAGCCGTGCGATCGGTGCGGATGCCGTGGGCGCAAGGGTCGATCTGTTTCTGCGCGGCCATGCGAGGCACCTCGCGGGTGTGCGCAGCCTTGCCGAGATAGACCAGACCCCCCAGGCCGCCGCCGCCTCCTCCGCCGCCGCCCAGGCCTTGGCGGAGGAGGCGGCATCCCTGGGGCTGATGCGTGCCGCTCGCGCTGCCTTGAATGTGGCCGAATTGGCCGACCAGCCGAGACTTGCAAACCTGGAGCGCGACCTGCGCCACGGTGCCGAGGAGCTGCGCAGCTGGCGGCCACTGTTGCCAGGGTAACGGCGCGTCAGGCCATCAGGCGGCGCAAGGCGACCGTGAGCGCCTGGAGTGGGTTGACCCATTCGATCGGCTGGCTGTAGCGGCGGTCGAACAGCTTCAGGATCATCGCCGAACGCTGCGCGCGGTCGAGGTTGAAGCGCACGGCCATCCGCGTTCCGGCCTGCCGCAGTTTCATCACCGGAACCTGCAGCCGCCCGTCATCCAGCCACAAAATGGCCTCCGTCAGGGAAGCCGGCCAGTCCTGCGCACAGTCCAGCGCCGCGCCGCCCTGGGCGATGTCAAAGACGGTGCAGGGGATCGGCCGCGCGCCTGGCACCAGCACCATGGCGCGCTCGCCGGACCGGAACCGCTCATCCACCCGCCGGCGCGGCTGGTCCACACAGGCGAGGCAGGTCAGGGCGAGCATCACGGTGTCCAGCAGGCTCCAGATCACGTTGAGCTGGTAGCTCGCCTCGTTGCGCAGCTCGTTGCCGAGGCCGAGATTGATCACCATGCCGGAGATCGTGGCGCAGGCGAGCACGGCGAACGGTGCCATCAGCGACCAGTGAAACAGCAGCTGGTCCTCGCGCACGCCCTTCGCCGTCACCTTGAATGGTCGGCCGTTGGGGCGGAACAGCCCGTCGAACACCGCGCGGATGATGCCCACGCTGGAAACCAGATGGTTGATGTCGGACAGCAGCGGCACCAGCCGGTTCTTGGAATAGATCGCGTTGAACGCCAGCGAGGCGACGGTGTAGGGCAGCACGGCCACGCACAGGTCAGATGCCGTCGCGTTGAAGGCGGACGCACCGGTCCACCACCAGATTGCCGGTACCGACAGCAGCATCAGCCGGAACGGAAAGCTGACGCCCCAGAACAGCATCGAGCTGAGATGGTTGACCCGGTCCACCCAGCGCAGCTTGCCACGGCCCAGAAACGACCAGCGCGTGTGGAACTGCTGGATGCCGCCCAGGCACCAACGGCTGCGCTGCGTCACATATTCCCCCACCCCCTCAGGCGAGAGCCCAAGGCTCAGCGGCTCGTCCAGATAGATGGTGCGATAGCCATGCTCGATCATCTTGAAGCTGGTCAGCATGTCCTCGGTCACGGTCTCGGTCGCCATGCCGCCCACCGCCTGCAGCGCCGCCACGCGCAACACGGCGGAGGTGCCGCAGCAGCACGCGATGCCCCAGGCGTCCATGCTCGGCATCAGCACGTTGAAGAAGAAACGCTGTTCGTCCGGCCAGACGGTGGGGGAGAACACGTTGATCTGGATCGGATCGGGATTGAAGAAATATTGCGGCGTCTGCACGATCCCGACATCGGCCGCATGAAACAACGGCATCGTGCGCTGCAGGATGCTGCGCCCGGCCACGAAATCGGCGTCCAGCAATAAGATGAACTCCGGCGGCCGCCCCGTGCGCAGGGCGAAATCGAGGCCGTTGTTCACGTTGCCGGCCTTGGCGTGTCGCCCCTTCACGCGGCGGACATACTGCGCGCCGTGTGTGGCGGCGAGGGCTTCCACCCAGTCCCGTGCGCCGTCGTCCAGCACCCAGATCCGCTTGTCCGGATGCATAATCGCCACGGCGCCGACCAGCGTGCGCTCCAGGATCGGCAGCGCCTCGTTGTAGGTGACGATGAACACATCGATCGGCGCCTGGCAGACCGGATGGCAGGAATGGATGTCCGCCTCCTCGCGCCGGTCTCGCGTGCGGGCCAGCATGCCGTGGCTGATGAGGGCGCTCACCATGCTGGCCGTTTCGACCACCAGGAACAGCCCGACCCAGACATCCACCAGCAGGCCCTGCGACTCCGGCACCCCGTCGGTCAGCCGCCAGGCAAGGTAGCGCACCGCGAGGGCCGCACAGAGCAGGGCGGCGCCGGCGCGCAGCCAGGGATCGTCACGCCCGCGGCAGATCAGCCCGAGCCAGAGCAACCCCATGCACAGCAGCACCGGCCCGGTGCCGTCGAGAAACTCGATCGCGGCATAGACCGGCGCGAACGCCACCTACAGGACCTGGTTCAACAGGTTGCGCAGCGGGCCCATGTCGACCCGTGGCAGTTGGACCCGGGCGGTGCGCCCGACCACGCAGCCATGCGGCGTGGCGGCAGCGTCCGCCGGATCCTGCTCGAGTTGGACGAGCGCCATGGCGCTGGCGGCGCGATCGCCCGCCGGCACGGCGGCCCCGCGCGGATCGCCGTCCACCTCGGAAGCCGCCAGCGTGCCGACCACGCGGCCGTGCCGGTCCTGCTGCTCGCCCGTCACCCGAACGGTCGCGGTGCCGCCGACCGCGATCAGATCCAGATCGCGCTGGCGGATGGCCGCGATCACCAGCGCCCGGTCGCAGGCCACCAGATCGATCACCGTGTCACCCGCCACCACCACGTCCCCATGCTGGACGCCGTTGCGCCAGACGATCATGTCCGCAGGGGCTACGATCTCGGCGGCACTGCGCCGGTTCAGGTCCGCCACGGTCGCGGCCGCAAGCTCGGTCGTGCGGGCCAGATCCGCCGCCTGCGCTGAAAGCGCCGCATCGAGGTCGTCAAGCCGCATGGACACCTCGTCCCGCCGCTGCACGGCGTAGCTTGCCTCGTTGGGGCCGGCCTCGGCGAACATGCCTGCGGCAGCTGAATCACGTTGAATCTCCAGGCTGCGGCGTGCGGCGGCCTGGGCTGCCTCCGTCTGCGCCGCGGCCTCGAACGCGGCCTGGCTGTGCTCGAGATCGGAGGTGGAGACAAAGCCATCATTGGTCAGGGCGCGCCGCCGCGCCAGATCTCGCCGATCCTGATCGCGCTGCACGGCGCCGGACGCGCGCAGGGCGGCGGCTCCCTCGATCTCGGCGTTCAGCCGGACCATCAGCAGCCCCAGATGCGCCTCCGCCCGATGCTGAAGCGTGTCCCGGAAAGTGACCAGTGCTGCGCGTTGCCGTTCCGTGGCGGCCAGGGCCGCGCGCTGCTGCTCCGCCTGGATGCGCAGCGCCTCGACCGGCAGGCGCGAGACCAGCGGATCGGCAATGCGCACCAGCACCTCGCCGCGCCGGACCCGGGCGCCGACGGCCGGCGCATCGGCCTCCACCACACCGCCGATCGGCGCGCGCAACGCCGCGTGCGGCGCCGAGACCACGGCGCTGGTGCTCTGCAGGCGCACCAGGCTGCCCAATTCGGCCAGTCCCCCGGCGCACAGTACGACGAGGGCGGCCAGGATCTTGGCGATGCGCCCGACGCGAATGCGGTGCCCTCGTCGTGGCGCCGGCTGGGACTGCTTCGTCCGATCGGACGAGTCGATGATGCCGGCACCGAATGACGTGCTGCCGGCAGAACGGAACTCGGGGGGCGTGACATGCATGCCCCCCGAGATACGCGCGATCGACTAACGAAACGTGAAGCGCACCGAGGTGAGGGACTTATCCGACGATCAGGGCTTCAGCGGTATCTCGCCCGGCTTGCCATGCGGGCCGTGATGCTCCCCGAAATGCGGCTGTTTCACCTCGGTGAGGCTGTCCGGCGTGGCGCCGATCATGTGGACCATCACCAGCGTGCCAAGCGGGCCGGCAACGCCGTCCCCTTGCACAGTCACGGTCTGGCCCGGGGCGATCAGGGCTGCAAGACGGGCGGCCTCCGGCGGCGGCAGGCGCAGGATCGTGCCATTGTCCAGCAGCGCGCCGTCCACATCGCCGCGGGGCGTGTGCAGGTCAGCCTTCACGCGCCCCGTCACGGTTCGCGCGGTGGGCTCGCTCTGCCCGCCGGCTGTGACGCCGGTTGCGGTGTTGGTGAGTGTGACGGCCATGACCATGCCGGCGTTGCGCGCCTTCAGGCCACGGACGCTGACCATGTCGCCCGGACGGGCGACGAACACCAGCGCGGTGGCCAGATGCGGCGGCACATGGATCTCGGTGCCGTCATCCAGCAGCACGCCGTCCACGTCGCCACGCGGGCCGATCAGATATTGCGCAACCTTGCCCCGGGTCTCCGGCAGCTGGGACGGATCGATGTTGCCAAACGGCGCCATGCGGCCGTGCGGACCATGCATCGGAGCGCCGGCCGGCACGGGCGACGGAACCGGCTGTGCCAAGGCGGTGGCGGCGAACGCGGCGGCCACGGCGCTGCCGAGCAGAACGGTCTTGAAGCGGGTCATGAGTTGAACTCCTGAGGAACACGGGGAAAGCGCCCGTGACAGTGTCTTTGCATAGCCCGTGCCAGGGGTTACTCCATTGATTTCGCTTTATAGTTTAACGTTGCTCGGCTCTTCGACGTCCGAAATCCGGACAGGCTCCGTCGCCTTGCAGGACGCCTCGATGCCGTAGCGGCGCATCTTCTCATGCAGCAGCTGGCGATGGATGCCGAGCCGCCGCGCCGCCTCCGCGCGCACAAAGCCAGCCTCCCGCAAGGCCCGCGTGATCATCGCCCGCTCCAGCCGCTCGACGGCCCCCGGCAGGTCGGTGCCTGGCGCCTCATCCACACCAGCCGAACGGCCGGCCTGCAGAAACGCAAGATCGGCTGCCGCCACCACGGCGCTGCGCCCCAGGGTCGCGGCCCGCTCCATGGCGTTGCGCAGCTCCCGCACATTGCCCGGCCAGCCATGCGCCATCAGCAAGGCGGCGGCGTCGGCTGACAAGCGTTTGGGCGGCGTTGCGAGAATGGCCAGGAAATGCTCCGCCAGCTCCACGATATCCGCAAGCCGCTCGCGCAACGGCGGCAGCGCCAGCGGCACCACACCGAGCCGCCAATAAAGATCCTCGCGGAACCGTCCGGCCGTGACCTCGGCGGTCAGATCGCGATGGGTGGCCGACAGGATGCGCACATCGATCGGCACCGGCTTCCCACCCACCGGCGTCACCACCCGCTCCTGCAGCACCCGCAAAAGCTTGGCCTGCAACGCCTTCGCCATGTCGCCGATCTCATCCAAAAACAACGTCCCGCCATCGGCGGCGCGAAACGAGCCAAGGCTGTCGCTGACGGCGCCGGTGAACGCGCCGCGGGCATGGCCGAACAGCTGGCTCTCCAGCAGATCGGCCGGAATGGCCGCACAGTTGATGGCGACGAACGCCGCCCGGGCCCTGCGGCCGTGCTGGTGGATCGCCCGCGCCACCACCTCCTTGCCGGTGCCGGTCTCGCCGGTGATCAGCACCGAGGCGTCGCTATCGGCCAGCATGCCGATCGCCTTCTGCACCGCCCGCATCGCCTGCGAGCTGCCCACCAGCGACGCGCCCGCCTCCTGCACCGGTGCTGCGACAGACGCCCGGGCCGGCACCATCCGCGCCACCAGGGATGCCAGCTCGGCGCGCCCGATGGGCTTGGCCAGATGATCGAACGCGCCCAGCCGCATCGCCTCGATCGTGTTGGACGCCGTCGGCACCGCGGTCAGCACCGCCACCGGCGGTGGGGACGGCATCGCCCGGATGCGCGCGAGCACCGCAAGCCCGTCCATTCCCGGCATCCGCAGATCGAGCAGCACGCCATCCACGGGCGAACGTGCAAGCCTGGCCAGCGCCTGCGCACCATCGCCCGCCATCTCCGGCGTGTGACCGAGATCGGCCAGCACCTCGGCCAGGCTCTCGCGCAGATCCTGGTCGTCATCGACGATGAGGATGGTGCTCATGGCTGTGGGATCTCGATCACGAACGTGGCGCCGCCTGCGGTCTCGGCCAGAGCCAGCGTGCCGCCATGCGCCTGTACCATCTCGCGCGCGATCGCAAGCCCAAGCCCGGTGCCGTCCGGCCGTCCAGTCACGAACGGCTCGAACAGGGTCTCTCGCAGCGCCGGATCAACCCCCTCACCGCTGTCGCTGACCGTGATCCGAAGGCCAAAGGCGCTCCGTTCCGCCGCAAGCATCACACGCCCCCCCGGCTCCACCATCCGCAGCGCGTTCAGCACGAGATTGTCCATCGCCCGGCGCAGCATCGCCACATCGAAGCGGCCCATCCCAGGCGAGGCCGAGACCGCGATGCCCGCCTCCGCTCCACCGTGATCGCGCGCCACGCTCTCCAGAAACGCCGCCAGATCCACCTCCTCCGCCATCGGCTCGGTCCGCTGGGTCATGGCCAGCAGCTCCGCGCTCAGCCGATCCAACCGGTCGATCTGCCCCAGAATGGCGCCCAGCGCCGCGCGGCGCCGCGCATCGTCGCCCGCAAGACCGCTTTCCGCGCGCAGCCGCATGGCAGCGATCGGGTTGCGGATCTCATGGGCCACGCCGGCCGCCACCCGGCCCAGCGCTGCCATGCGCTCGGACGCGACCGCGCGCAGCGTCTGCCGCTCCGCCTCCTGCACAGCTGCCGCCAGCCGCTCGCCCGCACGGTTCAGCGCGGTCACGATCCGGTCGAAATCAACAGCCCCCGTCAGCGCCAGCCGGGGCAGGGCGGTGCCGTCCGGCGTCGCCAGCGCATCGATGATCCGCCCGATCCGCCGCGAAGACGCGCGCACCAGCACCGCGAGACTTGCCGACAGCCCCAGCATCAGCGCCAGCAACACCCCCACGCCATGTCGCAGATCGTCATATCCCGCCGCCGTCTCCACGGTCGCACTGCTCCACCCCACCAGATCCGGGATCGGCCCCCGCAGCGGACAGGCCAAGGTGATCCGGGTGACGCCAGCCTGCTCGGCCCGATCGGACAACGGCGTGCCCGCAACAAGTGCGGCGGCTGCCAGCGGTTGCGGCGCCCGCCCATCCTCGCGCGGGGCGCGCACCACGCCCGCCTCCAGCTCCGCACGCGGCGGCACCGCAAGCCCCGCGATGACATCGAGGTCGCGCTGCAGCTCCCGATCCCCTGGCGGCGGCACCGGGCCTGACCATCCTGCCACGTAATACGCATACCGGTCCGCCATCCGGTCACAGATCCGCGCCAGCTCCACCTCGGCACGGCCCTGCTGCGCCGTGCTGGACTGGCGATACAGCCCCAGCAACAGCACGCCGAGCGCCACCGATGCCGCAAGCGACAGCAGCCAGATCAGAAACAGACGCGCCCGCAAAGAGGTCATGGCCGGAGATCTAACACGGGCCCTTACCAGGCCATAAATCCGGGGCCGCTCCCGGCCATCCGCCTGATACCAGTGCTGCCTCCAAGCGCGCACCCTCCCATCATCAACGACGCCCAACAGGCCGCATCATGAAACATGTTCTCGCCGAGCTGTCCCACGCCATCGCAGCCCAGGTCCAGGCCGCCACCCCGATTTCCGTCGGCCTGGAATGGGGCACCCGCCAGCAGATCTCCGCTGTGCTGTGGGCCAATGGGGTGATCGTCACCTCCGAGCAGGCCCTGCCGGAGATCGAGTCCGCGACCGCCATCCTGCCCGGCGGCACGCGCATCGCAGCAATCCCCGCCGGCCGCGATCCGGGCACCAACATCGCAGCACTCCGCCTCGAGGCCGATGCGCCGGCCATGCCGCGTGGCGTTCCGCAATCGGTCGGCGAAATCGCGCTCGCCCTCGGATCAGACGGCGCCGGCAGCGTGCGCGCCCGGATGGGGATCATCGAAACCCTCGGGCCTGCCTGGCAAAGCCAATGCGGCGGCCGGATCGACCATCTCATCCGCCTCGACATCAATCTCGGCGGTGCTGCCGAAGGCGGGCCCGTGATCGATGCCGAAGGCCGGCTGCTCGGCATGTCCACTTTCGGCCCGCGCCGCCAGGTGCTGGTGATCCCCGCCGCCACCATCGATCGCGGCGTGGCCCAACTCCTGGCCCACGGCCAGATCGCCCGCGGCTGGCTCGGTGCGGGCGTACAGCCCGTGCAGCTCCCCCGCGAGATCGCGCTCGAAGGCCCCGGCAATGTTGGCCTCATGGTCCTCAACATCGCCGACAGCGCCCCCGCCTGCGGTCACATGCTCCCCGGTGACATCCTGGTCTCGGCAAGCGGCGTCCCCTTGGTCTCGCCCCGCGCGCTCACCGGCCTGCTCGGCCCCGAATCGATCGGAACCACCATCGAATTTCACCTGCTGCGCGGCGGGGTCATGACAATCCGCCCTGTCACGATCGCCGCGAGGCCTGCATGATCACTGCCATGGCCACGCAAGACACAATTGCGCCCCCTGGGGCTGCCCCCGGGGCGATTCCCCGCGTTGCCCTGCGCGTCACAGATCCGCTACGCCGGCGGCAGCTCGAACGCGACCTCGACGGTATCACCCACGCCGAGGCCGAGGCAGACGTGCTGCTCGTCCAGCTCGCGCCAGGCACCCTGCCATCCGCCGACATCGTGAGCTTCGACGGCCCGCTCCTCATCCTGACAGACGATCCCGCCATCGCGGCCGATACCAGCCTCGCCGGCGTCCTCCCCTCGGCAACCCTCACAACACGGCTCACCGCCGCCATCGCAGCCCTCAACGAAGGCCTCGCCGTCCGCCTGCCGGGCCAGCCCGACGGCCGCGGCTTCGCCCCCTCCGACACCACCAACCGGCCCCTGCTCACCCCCCGCGAACTTGAAGTCCTCGCCCTTGTCGGCGAAGGCATGAGCAACAAAACCATCGCGCGGCGCCTGAACATCTCCGCCCACACCGTCAAATACCACCTCGAAGCCGTCTTCGCGAAACTCGCCGTCCGCAGCCGCGCCGAAGCCGTCACCCGCGGCCTGCGCCATGGGTTGTTGGTGGTCTGAGGGAAAGGAAGGCCAGGGCTCTGCCCTGGACCCGCCAAGGGGCCGAGCCCCTTGGAACCTCATGAGTTTTAAAAATTCTGGGTCGTGAAAGGGGGGGGGGGATACACGACGGGTCGATGGACCAGTCGTGTATCCGCCCTCTCACGACCCAGAAATGCTTAACCCGTGAGGGTCCAGGGGGCTCGGCCCCCTGGTGGGTCCAGCGCAAAGCCCTGGCCTTCCTTTCCCCTCAAACCGCCACCCTCAGATGGCAAGCAACATGGTGGTTGGCGTTGGTTTGGGTAAGGGGTGGGGCTTCTTTGGTGCAGATGGGTTGGGCGATAGGGCAGCGTGGGTGGAAGTGGCATCCCGTGGGGGGGCGGATCGGGTTGGGGAGTTCCCCTTTCAGGACGATGCGTTTGCGTTTGAGTTTCGGGTCCGGAATCGGCACGGCGGAGAGCAGGGCTTCGGTGTACGGGTGCTGCGGGGTTCGGTAGAGGTCGTGGGCGGGGGCGATTTCCACGACGCGGCCGAGATACATAACCGCGATGCGGTCGCTGATGTGTTCCACGACGGAGAGGTCGTGGGCGATGAACAGGTAGGTGAGGTTGAAGCGCTCCTGCAGGTCTTCCAGGAGGTTGATGACCTGGGCCTGGATCGAGACATCGAGGGCGGAGACGGGTTCGTCGCAGACGATGAGCTTGGGCTGGACGGCGAGGGCGCGGGCGATGCCGATGCGTTGACGCTGCCCGCCGGAGAATTCGTGGGGAAAGCGCGTGCGCAGGTCGGGGCGCAGGCCCACGGTCTCGAGCAGTTCGATCACCCGGTCCTCGCGTTCGGCGCGGGTGGCGGCGAGACGGTGGATGACGAGGGCCTCGGCGATGATGTCGCGCACGGTGTGGCGCGGGTTGAGCGAGGCGAACGGGTCCTGAAAGATGATCTGCATGTCTCGGCGGAGCGCGCGGAGTTCGTGGCCTTCGGTTTTGGTGACGTCCTTGCCGTTGAACCGGATTTCGCCGGCGCTGGGCTCGATCAGGCGCATCATGCAGCGGCCGGTGGTGGATTTGCCGCAGCCGGATTCGCCCACGAGGCCCAGCGTTTCGCCGGGGTGGATGTCGAGGCTGACTCCGTCCACAGCCCTGACGTCATGGACCTTGCGGCCCATCAGGCCGCCGGTGATGCCGTAATATTTGCGCAGGTTGCGCACGGACAGCAGGGGCTGGGTTTCGCTCACAGGATGCACGCCACGGCATGGTTGGGGGAGATGGCGCGCAGCATCGGATCGGTGCTGTGGCAGGCATCGATGGCAAGGCCGCACCGCGCGGCAAAGCGGCAACCCTCCGGCGGTTGCAGCAGATTGGGCACCGAGCCCGGGATTTGTGCAAGGCGCGCCCGCGCGGTGCCGGGCACATGGCCCATATCGACGCGTGGGATCGAGCGGATCAGGCCTTGCGTGTAGGGATGGCGCGGATTGGCGAACAGCTCCTCCACCGGCGCCTCCTCCACGACCCGCCCGGCATACATCACGGCGACGCGCTGGGCGTTCTCAGCCACCACGCCCATGGCATGGGTGATGAGCATGATGGCCATGCCGAAGCGCTGCTTCATCTCCTCCATCAGCTCCAGGATCTGTGCCTGGATCGTAACGTCGAGGGCCGTGGTCGGCTCATCGGCGATCAGCAGCTGCGGCTTGCAGGCGAGGGCGAGGGCAATCATCACCCGTTGACGCTGCCCGCCGGAGAACTGGTGCGGATAATCATGCACGCGACGCTCGGCGTTGCCGATCTGCACCAGGCGCAGCATGTCCACAGCACCGTCCATCGCGGCCTTGCGGGACTGCTGTTCGTGCGTGCGCAGCGATTCCGCGATCTGCTCGCCCACGGTGTAGACCGGGTTGAGCGAGGTCATCGGCTCCTGGAACACCATCGCGATCTCGCTCGCACGGATCTGGTCCATCTCGGCGTTCGCCAGCGGAATGAGATCGCGCCCGCGCCACAGGATCTGCCCCGCCTCGAACCGCCCCGGCGGCATGTCGATCAGCTTCAGCACGCTGCGCGCCGTCACCGTCTTGCCGCAGCCGCTTTCGCCGACCACGGCGAGGGTTTCGCCGCGCGCGATCGTGAGGCTCACGCCATCGACGGCCCGCACCATGCCGTCATCGGTGCGAAACCAGGTTTTCAGGCCGCGAATGTCGAGGAGCGTCTCGGGGGGCATGATCGCGCCGTCCATCACGGCACCCGCCGCGGATCGAGCGCGTCGCGCAGCCCGTCGCCCACGAAGTTGATGGACAGCACGGCCAGGAAGATCGCAGCCCCCGGGAACAGGGCCCAATAGGGCGCGATGTCGAGATAGTCCTTCGCGTCGAACAGCACGCGCCCCCAGGTCGGGATGTCCGGCGGGAAGCCGAGGCCCAGGAACGAGAGCGTCGATTCCGCGATGATGGCGGCCGCCACGTCGATCGTGCCGGCGACGATCACCGGGCCGAGGGCGTTGGGCAGGATGTGGTTCACCACCAGGCGCAGCTTCGAGGCGCCAAGCGCGCGCGCGGCCTCGACGAACTCCTTCTCCCGCAGCGACAGGAACTGCGCCCGCACCAGGCGGGCCACCGGCATCCAGCGCAGCCCGCCGATCACCAGCACGATCAGGACGAAAACGCCGCCCTCGGCGCCGAAGATTGCCTTCAACTGCTCGCGAAACAGATAGATCACCAGCAACAGCAGCGGCAGCTGCGGCAAAGACAGGAACAGGTCGGTCAGCCACATCAGCACGGTATCGACCCAGCCGCGCGCCATGCCGGCCACCGCCCCCACCGCAACACCCACGCTGATCGCAACCGCCATGGCCGAGAGCCCGACGGCCAACGAGATCCGCCCGCCATGGATGAGCCGCGCCAGCAGGTCCTGGCCGAGATCGTCCGTGCCGAAGGGATGCTCCCAGCTCGGCGGCTTGAGCTGGGCGCCAAAATCGATGTCGTTGATCGGAATGGTCCACAGCATCGGGCCTATGGCGATGCCCAGGATCAGCAAGGCAAGGACCACAAGGCTCAGCACGGCCATGCGATGCCTGCGAAACCGCCGCCACGCCTCGCGGCCGGGCGAGATCGGTTTCGAAGGCCGGGCGACCGCGCGCCCTGCCGCCTCAGCGATAGGCGATGCGAGGGTCGAGCCAGCCATACACGATGTCCGCGATAAGGTTGAAGAGGATCACAAGGGCTGCGAATACGAATGACACCGCCATCACCACCGGCGTGTCGTTCGCCAGGATCGATGCGATCAGCAGCGAGCCGATCCCGGGCACGCGAAAGATCTGCTCGGTCACGATCGCCCCGCTGAACACCGTCGGCAGCTGCAATGCCACCAGGGTCACGACTGGGATCATGGCGTTGCGCACCACATGCCCCGTGATCACGGCCCGCTCGCCGATCCCCTTGGATCGCG
>CAIQQQ010000271.1 GCA_903873995.1 uncultured Rhodospirillales bacterium | reverse complement strand
GTTGAGCCTGACCGGCATCGTCATGACCGGCAGTCTGACCGGGGCCAACCTGCGCGTCGACGGTGCGTCCGCCCGGATCGCGATCGCCGGGGCGCTGCTCGCCGCGGGCGCGGATACCGAGGCGGGCAGCCTTGCCGACCAGGTCAGCCAATCCGTCCTCAGCCCCGATCAGCGCCGCGATCTGGCCTCGCTGCGCACCGGCATCGCGATCCGCGGGTCTGATCGGCTCAACGAAAGCGGGGCGCAGGCGCAGGCGTTCGAGAAGCTGCGCCCGGTGCTGGCGCAGGATCCGGACAACACCGATGGCCAGCTCGCCCTGGCAAGGCTCTACCAGGGCGCGCGCCAGCCGGCCGAGGCGCTGCGGCTCGCGCAGAACGTGCTGTCGCGCGACCCGCGCAATTTCGCGGCCCGGCAGGGCGCGGTTGAGGCGGCGCTGGCGATGGGGGACCGCGCCACCGCCCGCATCCTTGCCACCGACACCCAGGCGCTGGGCGGCACCGACAGCCGGATGCTCTATATGCAGGCCCGCATCGCCAGCAGCGGCGGCGACAGCACGGGGGCGGAGCGGCTGCTGCAACAGGCCCTGGCGCTGCGCCGGAGCGAACTGGGCACGGATGCCGCCACCCAGGATGCGGCGGCACCTGGCGCGTCGACAGCGTCCGCTGCCGCCAATCCGTTCCAGCGCCCGGGCGAGGCCGGTCTCAGCGTCAGCTCCGGCCTGCCGCGCGATCCGCTCAGCCGGCAGATCGTGCAGGACCTTGCGGCCGCCAGCGCCGCCAACGCGCCGACGCTAGCGTTCGCGCCGATCGTGCACACCCGATCCGGCAGCGCGGGGCTCGACCAGCTGTCCGAGGTGGCCACCACCATCGAGGGGGCGGTGCCGACCCCTGGCATCGGCGGACAGCTCACGGCCAAGGTCGAGCCGGTGCTGATCAACAGCGGCCAGCTCGGCGGCGGTGTGCAGACGCTGTACAAGTTTGGTATCAACCCGCTGCTCGGCACAGCGCCCGTCACGCCGAAGAACGTCACGGCCAACGGCGTCGGGCTCGATCTCGGCTATGTGCTGGGCGACACGCTGAAGGTATCCGCGGGCACCACGCCGCTGGGGTTTCACACCTCCAACATCACCGCCGGCTTCGAGTTCGCGCCACAGCTTGCGGATTATCTGCGCCTGCGAATCACCGGCAACCGGCATGCGGTGACCGACAGCCTGCTGTCCTGGGCGGGTCTCACCGACCCGGTGAGCCGCACCACCTGGGGCTCGGTGGTCAGCACCGGCGGGCGCGGGCAGATCGAGGTGCCGATCGGCGCCGGCTCGGCCTATCTGGGCGGCGGCTATGCCGTGCTGACGGGACAGAACGTGGCACCCAACAACCGCACCGAGGCGGGGGCGGGCTTCTCCTATCCGGTGATCAAGAGTCCGGACGCCACGCTGACCGCGGGGATGGACCTCGTGTATTTCGGTTTCGCCAACAACCAGCGCGCCTTCACCCTTGGCAATGGCGGGTATTTCAGCCCGCAGAGCTATGGTGCGCTGAACATCCCGGTTGATTACCGCGCCAAATCCGGCCGTCTGACCTACCGAGTGGGCACCACGGTCGGCTATGCGAGCTTTCGCGAGAACGAGAGCCCGGTGTTCCCCCGCAACCCGGATCTGCAAAGCCAGCTCGCCACCGCGGCCCTCACCAACACGCTGCTGTCCACCCACAACCCCGCGCTCACGCGCAATGGCTTCGTGGGCGGGGTGCGGGTGGATCTGGCCTATCAGCTGACCGAGGCGCTGAGCCTGGGGATCGGCCTGCGCTATGACCAGGCGCCGCAGTTTGACGAGACCAACGCGATGGTGCGGCTCTCTGGGAAATTCTAGTGTCGTGATTCTGAAATTCGCAGGGCGAATTTCAGAATCAGTCGACACTAGAAACAATAGGTTAGTGGCCCGCTTTACCAGGAATTCGCCTTGCGAATTTCTGGTGCGGGACACTAGGTAGACGCGCAGATTGCCTCAACCAGTGCCGCGATCACACCCGGCTCAGCCCGTTCGGTGATGTCGCCGCTGACATGGGCGAAGCGGATGATGCCTGCGCGGTCGCACACGAAGGCGGCGGGCATCGGCAACAGCCCAGGCCCGTCGCCGTGGCGGCCATGCAGGTCGATGCCGAACGTGAGCAGGGCCTCGCGATACGCCTCCGGCACGCGATAGGCGGTTCCGAACTGCAGGGCGATGCCGCAATCGACGTCGGACAGCACCTTGAACCCCAGGCCGAGCCGCGTTCGCATGTCAACGCCATAGCCGAGCGCGTCTGGCGTCAGCGCCAGCATCGTGCCGCCGGAATCAGTCACCCGCTGCAGCACCTGGTCCATCGCAGACAGCGTCGTGGTGCAGAACGGACACCAGCCGCCGCGGACGAAGCAGACAACCAGCGGACCGCGCGCACGCAGATCGGCGGAGAACACAAGATCGTCCTCCCCGTCCGGCAGGACGAAATCCGGCATCATGTCGCCCACACCGAGCGCGCCCGGCACGGCAGCGCTGTCCAGGCGGGACGCGAGCTCGGCCAGGATCGTGCGATACCAGTCCGGCCGCGTCTGCATCATCTCGCGCAGGCGCGGCACGAGGCGCTCGCTCACGCCGCGACGCCCGTCTCCAGGGCCCGGGGCTGCGGCCAGGCCCGGCTGCGCATCTGCTTGACGAACAGGCCCGGCGTCGGACCCAGCGGCCGTCCGGCGGCCACCACGAGCATGATGCGCCGCGCGCCGGGATCGGGTGTCAGCGGGCGGGAGGCAACGGAGGCGGGCAGGGGCATCTGCTCGCCCGCCACACATACGCCAAACGAGGCCAGTATCAGCTCCATCAGCTGCTCCTGGTTGCCCACCAGATGCTCGCGCCGTGCCTGTACGTTGTTCTGCTTCATCAGTGCGTGCAGCGCACGCCTGGCCGGGCAGTCGGCGCGATGGGACAGCAGCAGGCACTCCGCCTCCAGCTGGTGGACATCGACCTGATCGAACCGCGCGAACGGATGATCGTCGGGGAAGGCGATGACGTAGCTCTCGCCGAACAGCAGCCAGCGATGCAGGCGCTCGTTCAACGCCTCGGTCTCCACCAGCAGAGCGACATCGAGCTCGCCGGCGAGCATGGCTGCACAGATATCGGCCTGCCCGTCCTGGCGCATCGACAGATCGACATCGCTGCAATGGCGCGAGATGACGGCGAGCGCCGGGCGGACGAGCAGGGTCGGGATGGACAGCTCGATCCCGATCCGCAGCGGCGAGGACCCGCGGCTTTGGAACCGCTCCGCCTGCTCTTTGGCCTCCTGGGCTGCCATCCAGGCGCGCTCCAGCGACGGCAAGGTGAGCCGCCCCAGCTCGGTCAGCTGTGTTGTGGCCCGTTCGCGAAAGAACAACAGGCCGCCAAGCTCTTCCTCGAGCTTCTGGATCGCCTTGGTGAGCGCCGGTTGCGAAACGTTGCAGGCGGCTGCCGCGCGCGTGAAGTGCAGATGCCGTGCGACCGACAGAAAGTATCGGATCTGGTTCATTTCCATGATCAGACCATAACCCCGCCATCGTTCAGCGCAACAGGCGCCCAGGCACATCGGCGTGAGACAGAACATCTGTGGTCAAAGTTACATGCCCTGCGGCGATGAGATTGATGGCCATAGAATATTGGCCCTGTGCTTTCCGTTCCCGCAACTTGGCCTCACCGAAACGGAACGCTGACACGGGGGACGACGATGACCAGCACCATTACCGCAAAGCCGGTCGTCGCCTCGATCGTCGCGGCCGTCAACGCCAAGCCGGCGTAACAACCCCTCATCACTCTGGCCAATCACCGAAAAGGAAACCCAGCATGCTGAAGACATCTCTCGCCACAATCGTGTTCGCAGGCGCCCTGGCCTCCGCTCTCGCGGCCCCCGCCTTCGCCGGCACCTGCCCGGCCAACAAGGTCGTCGAGTCTGGCAAGGGCCAGCCGATGAGCGATGCGAAGGCCGTGGGCGTCACCGACGTCGTCGTGACCTCCATCGATGTCGCGAAGGAGCCGGCCGCGATCCAGGACCGCATGTTCCGCCTGCGCAAGCTGACGATCCAACCCGGCGGCATCGTGCCCTGGCACAGCCATGGCGACCGTCCGGCGCTGATCACCATCGTCACGGGTGAGATCGTCGAATATTCCAGCGCCTGCGCGGTGCCGATCGTCCACAAGGCCGGCGAGAGCACGTCTGAGACCCACACCACCGCGCATTGGTGGAAGAACCTCGGCAAGACCACGGTCGTGCTGTTCTCCGCCGACCTGCTGTCCACCAAGGGCCAGCATGACGAACACATGATGTGATCTCGGGCTGTAACGGATCGGGCGCCCCTTCGACATGATGAGGGGGCGCCGCCTCCCCCTCTCCCCAAGGAAGGTCATGCCAGTGTCAGACTCAGGATCCAGGGTCGCAGCGCCGGCCGCCATGGCCAGCCTTGGCGGCGTTCGTTTTGCGGTCATCGCGCTCACCGCCTTCGTGACGGTCGTGGACCTGTTCGCAGCCCAGGCGATTCTGCCGGCCTTGCGTGCGAGCTATGACACGACGCCTGCGATGATGAGTGCCGCGGTCAATTCCTGCACCATCGGCATGGCGATCGGCGGCTTCGCCACGGCCCTGCTGAGCCACCGCATCGAGCGGCGCATGGGCATCGTGGTCGCCCTTCTGCTTCTGGCCATCCCGACTTTGCTGCTCGGCCAGCTGCCGTCCCTTGGGATCTTTTCGCTGCTGCGCGTGGCGCAGGGCCTGTGCATGGCGGTTGCGTTCACTCTGATGCTCGCCTACCTGGGCGAGGTGACGACGGGAGCTGCGACGGCTGCGGCGTTTGCCGCCTATATCACCGGCAATGTCGGCAGCAATCTCGTGGGCCGCCTGCTGGCCGCGGGCGTTGCGGACGATTTCGGTCTCGGCGCGGTGTTCCAGGTCTTTGCCGCCCTGAACATCGCCGGTGCGTTGCTGGTCTATCTGACGGTGAGACGCACCAGGCCGCCTGCAGGCATGCGGATGCCAGGACCGTTCGACTGGGTCGCGCATCTGCGCAACCGGCGGCTGCTGGCCGATTTCGGCATTGGCTTCTGCATCCTGTTTGCGTTCATCGGCACCTTTACCTTCGTGAACTTCGTGCTAGTCCGCGCGCCGCTGTCGCTGGGCATGATGCAGGTGGGTTTTGCGTATTTCGTCTTTCTGCCGGCCATTCTGACCACGCCGCTGGCGGGTCAGCTGGTGCGGCGCCTGGGGACGCGACGGGCCACCTGGACAGGTCTTGCCACCGCGCTGATCGGCCTGCCGCTGCTGTTGCTGCCATCCTTGCCGGCGGTTCTGGCCGGCATGGTGCTGGTCGCCGTCGGGACCTTCTTGGCGCAGGCCATCGCCACCGGCTTTGTCGGCCGCGCCGCAATGGGGGATCGCGGCTCGGCCAGCGGCATCTATCTCGCCAGCTATTTTGGCGGCGGCCTCGTGGGCAGCCTGGTGCTTGGCCAGGTGTTCGAGCAGGCCGGCTGGGCCGCCTGCGTGGCCGGCATCGGGATCTCGCTGGTGATCGCTGCCCTTCTCGCCTTCGGACTGCGCACTGTCATGATGGAACCTGCACGATGACCGACAACACACATCTCGCCGCTGACCACGACGTCGCTTCGACGCCGGAGGGCCTGCCCAAGCGCGTCGTCCTGGTGCTCCAAGGCGGCGGCGCGCTCGGCGCCTACCAGGCCGGCGTCTACCAGGCGCTGCACGAGAAAGGCATCGAGCCGGACTGGGTGATCGGCACCTCGATCGGCGCCATCAACGCGGCGTTGATCGCCGGCAACGCGCCCGCGAATCGCCTGGCCCGCATGCACGCGTTCTGGAAGCGCGTGGAGCATGACCCGATGGTGAGCGCGCTGGGTGCGATGCCGTTCATCGGCCCGCAGCTCGCCTCGATGGCCACGATGGCCTCCGGCCTGCCCGCGTTTTTCAAGCCCAACCCGCTCGCTTTCCTCGGGCAGAACTGGCCGCTCGGCGCCGAGAAGGCCGCCTATTATTCGACCGACGCGCTGCGCGACACGCTGTCCGAACTGATCGATTTCGACCTGATCAACAACGGGCCATGCCGCCTCACAGTCGGTGCTGCCAATGTGCGGACGGCGGAGATGCATTACTTCGACAGCCGCGACACCAGGCTCGATGTGCGCCACGTCATGGCATCCGGCGCGCTGCCGCCCGGCTTTCCCGCCGTGCGCATCGACGGCGAGCTGTACTGGGATGGCGGCATCCTCTCCAACACGCCGGTCGAGGCGGTGTTTGACGACAATCCACGCCAGAGTGCTGTGGTGTTCGTCGTTCATATCTGGAACCCGAGTGGACCGGAGCCAGCCACGTTGCCGCAGGTGTCCAACCGTATGAAGGATGTGCAGTACAGCAGCCGCGCGCGCAGCCATGTGACCCGGCAGAAGCAGCTGCACCGGCTGCGCCATATCATCGCCGAATTGGCGGCGCGCCTGCCGGCAGCCGAGCGCGCGAAGCCAGAGGTGCGGGAGATGACGGGCTTTGGCTGCCTGACGCAGATGCATATTGTGCGTCTGCTGGCCCCAGGCCTCGCCGGGGAGACGCATCTGAAGGACATCGATTTCAGCCCGGCCGGAATCGCCGAGCGCTGGAAGGCCGGGCATGACCACACGACCGAGGTGGTCGCAAAGGCGCCCTGGACCGAAAAGGTCGGCGCGCTGGAAGGGCTGATCCTGCACGAGGCGGCCGCTGGGCATATGATTGAGCCAGCGAAATAAAAGGTCTTCTTTTCTGAAGAAAAGAAGCAAAAGACTTTCGTAATATTGTGCACGCTCTCTATGTCAAGGTGGGCTCAGGGATTGAAAGTTTTTTGGTTCTTTTTTTCAAAAAAGAACTCTTGCCTTAATCTTGCGGAAGTGTCCCCAGATATTTGTCACCCGCGGCACTCGGCAGCTTCACCACGACATTGACGGCATCGGTGTGCGCCACGAAGTCGGTGGCCTCACCGGGCTCGACCACCACGATATCGCCCGCGCCCCAGCGCCGCCCCATCATCTCGACCTCGCCCGAGACGATCAGGGTGATCTCGGTGGCGATGCGGTGATGGTGCACATCCTCGCGATCACCGGCGGCATAATGCTTCACCGCCACCTCACAGGCCGTGCTGTGCATCACGGCGGGCGAGAAATCGCCCACGAACCAGCCCTTCACCATGTCCTTCAGCTGGGCGTGGCGCATCAGGGGATGTCCATCGTTTCGGTTTCATAGGCGGCGAGTTGGCGCTGAGACTTCAGTGGGTGATAGCGGCGCGCCTCGATGGCAAACGCGCCTATGCGCTTCTGGCGCAGCACCATCTCGTTGAGGGTGAGGCTGATATAGAAGCGGCCGTCCACCTGCGCGTCCTTGCGGATCATGCTCTGGGCGGCGGCGATAAAATCGGCCCCCTTGGCAAACCAGGTGAAGCCGGGGGTTGCATGGCGCGAGACCGGGTTCTTCTCGGTCGCCTCGACCACCAAGCCATCCTCGTCAAGCCGCACATAGGAATAGCGCGGATGGATGGAGGGGAAGGTCACCACGCCGGCATCGAGCCGGCGGGTGCGGAACTCGGCGATGGGGGCGGTGTAGTCGATGTCGAGGTATTCGTTGCTGTTCAGGATAAGCAGCTCGTCCTCCGGGTCGATATGGGCGACGCAGAGCAGGGCGGTACAGGCCGCCCCCGCGGTCTCGCCGGTGATACGGACCAGGGCCGAGCCGGGGGCGGCGAGCTGGATCACGCTGTCGATGCGAAAGCGCTTGAGCTCGGCGTCGCGCACCGCGAACACCATTTCAGCTCGGATGGCATTGCAGCCGGCCACGAAGCGCTCGACCAGCAGCCGGCCGCCGTTTTCGGCGAGCCAGACCGAGATCGCGTCACTGTCCTGGGCGGTTGCGCCGGCGCCGAGGATGAGGGCCTTCATGCGGCTTGTCCCTGTGAAGCGGCATCAATCTCGGCGATCCGTGCGGCGATCGCCTGGTAGGTGACCTCCTCGACATCGGCGACCTCCAGCACATGCCCGCCCGAGGCGCGCGCGGCGCGGATGCCGTTCTCGTTGTCCTCCACGATCAGCACCTCGGCCGGCGTAACCCCGAAGCGGCCGATGGCGAGATTGTACATCTCCGGATCGGGCTTGGATTTCGACACATCCTGGTTCGAGACGATGAACGATAGATATTCTTCCAGCGCCGCGCGGTTCATCATCATCTCGATCGTCGATCGGATGGAGTTGGAGCAGACGCAGAGCTTATAGCCCCGGGCGTGCAGCTTGCTGAGCGCGTATTCGTGGTTGAATCTCGGTTTGCACAGCGCGTTCACCAGTTCCATCGTGTAGCGCTGCTTCATGTCGTTGATGAAACCGTGCAGCTGGACCGGCAGATCACCTTCGGCCGACAGCATCTCCAGCTTCTTCTTGGTGGGCAGGCCATCGAACGTGGTCAGATGGTCGTAGCGGCTGATCTCGTAGCCGAACAGACGCAGCGCGCGGTTGAGGGCCTCGTAATGCCAGTCCTTGGCCTCGATCAGCACGCCGTCCATATCGAAGGCGATGGCCTTGATCATGGCGTCTCTCTGAAGAAGGCCACCGCATCTTCCGGCAGGTCGGTGCACAGGGTCAGGGCCGGGTGGTGCAGGATCTGTGAGGCCTTCAGGCGCGTCCAGAACGGCAGATGGTCGCGCTTGTGCAGCTCGGGCGAGACGATCGCGACATGCTTGCCGTCCTGCAGGAAGGCGTTGATATCGCTTTCGGAATACCATTCGGACACGAAGGCATCGAGCCAGACGCCGATCGATTGCTCATAGAGCGCCGGCGGCGTCTCGTATTCGCTGGCGCGGGTGTAAATTGGCAGGCCCAGGCGGTGCTGCACCACCATCTCCGGCACCGACATATCGAAGGTGTACCATTTGGTGAGGCCGCGGGCGTTCATCTGCGCCTGAAGTGGCTTCGCGAGGCCATCGGCCTTGATGTTCATCGCCATCGGCAGATCGCGCCCGGCCAGGATGTCGAGCATCGCTTCGAGGGTGATCTCGTGGCCGGTCGGCATGTCATGGGAGATGACCAGCTCGCCCTTGAGGTCGCGAACGTCGGTTTCGGTGCCGAAGCCCAGGTCAAACGAACGGTGGAACGCGACCGGCTGGTTCTTCTCGGCGGCGTCCTTCCAGTAGCCACGATGGCTGATGATGATCACGACACCCTCTCCGTCACGGTGCGGGACAGCTCAAGCCCCAGGAACAGATCGAGGTCGGTGGGAATGCCAAGGCCGTACATGCCACTGCCTTCCGCGCCAATATCGTAGACGCCGATGCGGGCGCCGCGCTCGATCATCTCGTTGTACACCGGCGCGACATAGAATTCGTTGTTGACCCGCAGGTTGCGCTCGATCATCCGGTCCGCGCCCGCAATGAAGTCCCGCCCGCGGGCGAAGTTGTAGATGCCGACCGTTGCATGGCTGGAGATCACCTCCTTCTCCACCACCCGCGTCACCATGCCGTTGCCATCAAGCCCCGCGAAGGACCATTTCGGATCGTCGGCCTGCATCGTCATGATGAGGCCGTCCAACATGCGCTCGCCCATGGCATCGACATAAGGGTCGATATCGATGTCCACATATTGATCGGAGTTGGCGATCATCATCGGCGCATCGGGATCGATGATGTCACGCGCGGTGAGCACGGTGCAGGCGGCGCCCTCGGTGAGCCCATCCAACAGGACAATGCCGCAGCCGGGCGCCCAGGCGGAGAGCTGCTCGGTCAGCCCATACGTCGCGTCATGGGCGCGCTGGCAGATGAAGATGAAACGATGCGGGCTGGGCGGGCGGACATTCTCGATAACAAGCCGGATCATCGGCACGCCATGGACCGGAATGAGCGGCTTGGGGATCGTGTAGCCCGCCTTGGCAAAGCGGCTGCCAAGTCCGGCCATCGGGATCACAATATTCAACATGCGCGCGCTCATCCCCACCAAGCATCGTTCAGCTAAGGCAACCAACCGCCGCCCGCAAGCGGAACATCGCACCGCACAATAACGTCACGCTACCGCCTGGGGCCGGACCCGTTTGGTTGGGGGGGGGTAAAGGTAAGGAAGAATGGGCTCTGCCCACACCCGCCAAGGGCAGAGCCCTTGGAACCCTTG
>CAIQQQ010000270.1 GCA_903873995.1 uncultured Rhodospirillales bacterium | reverse complement strand
CTAGGATCAATAGGTTAGTGGCCCGCTTTACCAGGAATTCGCCTTGCGAATTTCTGGTGCGGGACACTAGACTCATGCGGGTCCAGGGCAGAGCCCTGGCTTTTCTCCCCTTCACCCCCGCCCGATGAACGGCATCTGGGTCGCCATCACGGTCACGAACTGGATGTTCGCGTCGAGGGGGAGGGCGGCCATCAGGGAGATGGTCTTTCCGACATTGTCGGCGGCCATGGTGGGTTCGATCGCGACATCGCCGTTGGCCTGTGGCACGCCTTTGGCCATGCGGGCGGTCATGGGGGTGACGGCGTTGCCGATATCGATCTGGCCGCAGGCGATGTTGTAGCGCCGGCCATCGAGCGAGATGGATTTGGTGAGCCCGGTGATGGCGTGCTTGGTCGATGTGTAGGGCGCCGAGCCGGGGCGGGGGGCGTGGGCGGAGATCGAGCCGTTGTTGATGATCCGCCCGCCCTGCGGCGTCTGGTCGCGCATCATGCGGTAGGCGGCATGGGCCACCATGAACGCGCCGTTGAGATTGACGGAGACGACCCCCATCCATTGCGCGAGCGTGAGATCGCCGAAATTGGTGCTGGGTGCGCCGCCGCCGGCGTTGTTGAACAGCACGTCGAGCCGGCCGAACTTGGCGGCGATCGTGGCGAACAGCGCCTCGACGCTGTCCGGGTCCGTGACGTCGGTCGGCACGGCGCGCATGCGGTCGCTGCTCGCCATGTCGATCGTCTCGGCGAGCGCATCCGTTCGGCGTCCGGCGAGCACGACATGAAATCCGTCGGCCGCCAGTGCGAGGGCGGCCGAGCGGCCGACGCCGCTGCCGGCCCCGGTGACGAGGGCGATCTTGGTGTCCATCAGGCATTTCCCCTTGGTGTCATGATCAGTGAGCGGTCTGCATCAGCTTGGACGGATCGGCGCCGACGCGGCTTGCGGCCATGCCTGCATCCTGGGCCAGCGTGAAGTCGTAACGGATGGCCGGAAGCTCGGGGAACGGCGTGGTGCTGTCCGGCTGCGGCGTGATCACCAACGCCTCTGAGACGCCGAACACGACATCGCTGTCGATGTAGCTGTCATCGCCGAGATATAGAGCGGTCACCAGTTCGCGGTGGCCGGGGGCGGTGATGAGGAAGTGGATGTGCGCCGGGCGGCAGCCATGCCGGTTCTGCGCCTTCACCATGCGGCCGACCGGCCCGTCCAGCGGGATGTAGTAGGCGAGCGGGCGGACGGTGCGGAAATGGAAATGCCCGCTGGCGTCCGCCTCGAAGCGCGCGCGATGGTCCATCCGGCTCTCGCCGTGGATTTGCATGTCATAGGAGCCATGGGCGTCGGTCTGCCACACCTCGATGCTGGCATGGGCAATGCCGTGTCCGTCCTGGTCGCGAACCTGGCCGAGAAAGACTACCGGCATCGTGTCGGGCTCGGACGAGATGCTGTCCCCCAGCGCGAGTTTGGGGGAGCTGTCGCGATAGAACGGGCCAAGCAGGCTCGAATCCGTCGCGTCATGCGCATGCGTGCTGTCATGCATAAGGTTGACGAGGGCGGACAGGCCAAGCGTGTCCGACAGCAGGATGGTCTCCTGCCGGCTCGGCGTGCAGGTCTGCCCGACCTCGGTTAGGAAGGCGATGCCCATCAGCCATTCCTGCGGGGTGAGCTGAACCTCGCGGGCGAAGGCATGCAGATGCTTCACGGCGGCGGTCATGATCTCGCGCAGACGGGCGTCAGGCGTGTCCGCCATCTGGGCCAGCACGGCGTCGGTCACGGTGTCCGGGGTAAGGTCAACCATGTGATGTCTCCTAAGAGTTCAGGCTTCCTGTTCGACGGTGTTGCGCAGCGTGCCTATGCCGCTGATTTCGACCTCGACGACATCGCCGGGCTTCATCCAGACCGGCGGCTCACGATAGGCGCCCACGCCGCCGGTCGTGCCGGTGATGATAACATCGCCCGGCTCGAGCATCGTGAAGGTTGAGCAGTAGGCGATCAGGGCGGGGATGGTGAACACGAGATCGTCCAAGGTCGCGCGCTGCATCTCCTCACCGTTAAGGCGGGTGACGAGGCTTGCACGGAAGATGTCCCCGGCCTCGTCCGGTGTCACGATCCAGGGCCCGAAGCCGCCGGTCGCCATGAAGTTCTTGCCCGGCGTCCATTGCGTCGTGTGCCGCTGGAATTCCCGCACCGATCCGTCGTTGTAGCAGCTGTAGCCCGCCACGTGGGTGAGTGCGTCCTCCTCGGCGATGTGGCGCCCGCCGGTGCCGATCACCACTGCAAGCTCGCCCTCGAAATCGAGCTTCGGCGTGGCATGGGGGCGGATCATCGGGTGGTTGTGGCCGATTTGGCTGTTGGCGAAGCGCGTGAAGATGGAGGGATGCTTCGGCACCTCGCGCCCGCCCTCCAGGATATGCGTGAGATAGTTGAGCCCGACGCAGATGATCTTGTCTGGGTTGGGGATCGGCGGCAGGAACGTGACGTCAGACAGCTCGATGCGCCGCAGCCCGTCATAGGGCGGCTGCAGAACCTCCGGCCGAGCCAATGCGGCGCGAAGGGAAGGGGCGCGGGGGCTCAGGTCGATCACGTTATGCCCGTCCACAATTCCCCAAGCCTTCGCGCCCCAGGCCGCGGTGCTGTCGGCTGAAAAGCTCATCAATCTCATCGCGGCGTCTCTCCTGGGTCGTTCGTGGGTGTGGCCAGCACCAGGCTGGCGGTCGTGCGGTAATGCTGCACGAGGGCCGCCATCGCGTCATCGGTGCGGCCGTCGATGGCTGCATCCATGATCGCGCGGTGCTCTGCGGTGATGTCGCGGCGGGGATAGGCGGTGATCATCGCGAGGCGGCGGTAGCGCATGGCGTGGTCCGACAGATGCCGGCAGAAACCGATCATGAAGCGGGACGGGCAGGTGGCGATGAGGGCGGCATGGAACGCGCCGTGGGCCGCCTCCCACTCAGGATTTTCCCGAAAGATGGCATCGTCGGTCGAGCGCGCGG
>CAIQQQ010000269.1 GCA_903873995.1 uncultured Rhodospirillales bacterium | reverse complement strand
CAGTGGAGGAACCGCCACAGCCGGCCTCCCTCACGCTCGACGATCCGGTCCGGTCCGGCCAGTCCGTGCTGTTCCTGGAGGGCGATGTGACAGTCAACGGTTTCGTCTCGTCGGGTGCCGAGATCCTTGCCGGCGGCTCGATCCACATCTACGGCGCGCTGCGTGGCCGCGCCGTCGCCGGCGCACTGGGTGACACCAACGCCCGCATCTTCTGCCAGAAATTCGAAGCCGAGCTGGTTTCGATCGCGGGCGGCTACCGCACCGCCGATGATTTCGACCCCACACTCCGCGGCCGCGCCGTGCAGATCCGCCTGCTTAACGATGCCATCAGCATCACGCCGCTTGGCTGAACAAAGGAAACAGGACATGGCCAAAGTCGTCGTCGTCACATCCGGCAAGGGAGGCGTGGGCAAAACCACCTCCACCGCCGCCCTCGGTGCGGCACTCGCCCAAGGGGGAGAGCGCGTGGCCGTCGTCGATTTTGACGTGGGTCTGCGCAACCTCGATCTCATCATGGGGGCCGAACGCCGCGTGGTGTTCGACATGATCAACGTCATTCAGGGTGAGGCGAAGCTCACCCAGGCCCTGATCCGCGACAAGCGGCTGGAGAGCCTGTTTCTGCTGCCCGCCTCGCAGACAAGGGACAAGGACGCGCTGACCGGCGAAGGTGTTGCCCGCGTGATCGCCGAACTGCGCCAAAGCTTTGACTGGGTGCTGTGCGACAGCCCCGCCGGCATCGAGCGCGGTGCGTTGCTGGCCATGCACCATGCGGACATCGCCGTCGTCGTCACCAACCCGGAAGTGTCTTCGGTGCGCGACAGCGACCGCATCATCGGCATGCTCGACAGCAAAACGGAGCGCGCCGAGCGTGGCGAGCGCATCGAACGCCATCTTCTGCTCACCCGCTATGACCAGGCGCGGGCCGAGCGGGGTGACATGCTGAAGGTGGAAGACGTGCTGGACATCCTGTCCATCCCGCTGCTGGGCATCATCCCCGAAAGCCAGGAGGTGCTGCGCGCGTCAAACGTCGGCGCACCCGTCACCCTCAACGCGCCGGTCAGCGCTCCGGCCCGTGCCTACACCGATGCCGTGCGGCGCCTGCGCGGCGAGACCGTGGAGATGAGCATTCCCTCCGACAGGGTGGGCCTGGTTGCGCGCCTGTTCGGGCGGCGCGTGGCATGAGCAGCATCCTCGACCTTTTCCGCAGGCGCCCCACCGCCAACCTCGCCCGTGAGCGGCTGCAGATCCTGCTGTCGCATGAGCGCGCCTCGGCCGGACAGGAAGGGCTCATCATCACGCTGCGCGAAGAGATCCTTGCGGTGATCGCAAGGCACGTCGTGGTCGACCGCGACCAGGTGCAGGTGAAGGTGGAACGCACCGGCGAGTCGTCGATCCTGGAGATAGACGTCACGATGCCCATCCCGCGAGCAAAGCTCCGCGCGGCGTCTTGCTGACCTCACCCCTTCTGCCGATCGCTGATCCCGTCTAGGTGTTGAGCGATGAACCGTCTCTTGCTCACCCGCATCGATCGCTACCTGCTGCGACAGCTCAGCTTCGCCCTGCTCGCAGTCACCAGCGGCCTGGTGGCGCTGATCTGGCTTACTCAGTCGCTGCGGTTCGTGGAGCTGGTCGTCAATCGCGGGCTGTCGATGGGGGTGTTCCTCGGGCTGACCGGCCTGCTGATCCCGAATTTCGTGGCCGTGATCCTGCCGATCACCACCTTCGTGGTGGTGCAGTTCGTCTATCAGCGGCTGTCGTCGGACCGTGAGCTGACGGTGATGCGCGCCGCCGGCCTGTCGCCGATCGCCTTGTCCCGCCCGGCATTGATTATGGGCTGCGTCGTCATGGCGTCGTGTTTCTTGCTCAACGTGCAGATCGTGCCGGCCAGCTTCAGCGCGTTCCGGCAATACCAGTGGGAGATCCGCAACCGCCTCGCTGCCTTCCTGCTGCAGGAGGGCGTGTTCACCACGGTGTCAGACAGCCTCACCGTCTATGTCCGGGCGCGTGACAACGACGGTACGCTGCGCGGCATCCTGGTGGACGACGCGCGCGATCCGGCGAACCACGCGATCATCATCGCCGAGCACGGACGGCTGATCTCCACCGCCGAGGCACCGAGAATGCTGATGGTGAACGGCTCGCGCGAGGAGATCGACCGCGCCACCGGGCGGCTCAATGTGCTCACCTTCGACGAGACCACGGTGGAGCTGACGCAGGACGCGAAGGCAGACGAGCAGCGCTTTCGCGACGCCGGCGAGATGTCGATGTCCGAGCTGTTAGACCCGCCGGCCGGCGCGATCCAGTCGCCGCGTGACGCCGGCAAGTTCGTCGTCGAGGCGCATCGCAGGCTGGCAGCACCATTCACGGCGCTGTCGTTCACATTGATTGCGCTCGTCGCGGTGCTGACCGGAACGTTCCGGCGGCATGGCGGGATTATCCGGCCAGCGATCGCCATCGGCGCCGTGGTGGCGCTGCTGGCGATCGGGCTGGCAATCGTCAATCTCGCGGCCTCGGCGCCGGTGCTCATCCCGCTGATCTGGCTGCAGGCGATCCTGCCGGGGGTCGGCTGTGCCGCCTATCTCTTTGGCATGATCCCGGAATCCTGGTTCACGCGGTTGGCGCCGCAAGCCCGATGATCCCAGCAACGAGGTCCTTGAACGCCGTGGGGCTGCAGTCGCGCGCGATCCGCGCCAGAGCCCGGTCTCGCGTGGTCTGCCACAGCGTCTCCGAACGATAGAGCTCCACCACCGCGGCGGCGAACGCCGCAGGATCTGCCGCGTCGCAGGCCAGCACGGCGCCGTCGTCCCAGCCGAGCTGGCCTGCGAGCAGGCGCGTGGCCACCACCGGCAGGCCATGCGACGCCGCCTCATGCACCTTGAAGGGGATGCCGGCCGCAAACCTTGTCGGTGCGATGAACACCCGCGTCTCGTCATACAGCCCGCGCGTGGTCTCAACGAAGCCGAGCGTCTCGATCATCGGGCCGGCCAGCAGGCTGGCCACGTCCAGCCCGTCGGCCACGAAACCCGCGATGCGCAGCCTCGCCTCCGGCAGCGCGTGGGACACGATCGGCCAGACCTCGGCGATGAACCAGCGCAGCCCGTCGAAATTGGGTGTGGCCGGGCCGTGAAGCGATCCGATGGCCAAAATGTCCTTGCGGGTCTCAAACGGGCGCGGCGTCGGAGATGGCGACATGGCGTGACCGAGCACATGGACCTGCCGCAGGCCCGCGGCCCGCAGCTGTGCTGCTTCGGCCTCATTGACCGCGCAGACCGTGCGGACCAGGTGGCTGTCGCGCAGCTCGCGCAGGAGCGCCTGCTCGATGTTGAACGGCGTGCCTTCGAGGTCGGCGCGCACGGCGTCGCGGTTGGCGCCCAACGCCTCCGTGTCGAGCACGACATGGGCGTGGCGCAACGGGCCCCAGCTGCCGTTCAGCACGCCAGCAAGCCGGCCGAGGTTGTGGGCGCGGCACACCCAAACCACGTCGTAGAACGTTTCGCGCTCGGCCAGAAACGCGGCGGCACAAGTGATGTCACGGTCCCACAGCACCTCCACCGTCTCGGCAAAACCCTGGCGTGGGTCGGCCGGCCTGTCGATGCCGGGATTGAGCGGCAGCACCGTCACGTCGCAGTCAAGCTCTGTCAGGCTCTGCACGATGTCTGCGGTGCGGCCGAAGCCGGAGCCGGTGTGGCGATAGGGGATCACATCCTCGATCACCAGAACCCGGGGCCTCCGTATGGCGCTGCGCGCATGCAGCACCAGCGCGCGGTCAGGCAGGCATTTGGTCTCCAGCCAGTCGCGCTGGCGGCGGGCGAACACCGCCTGGTTGCGCTGCATCTGCGCGCGCGGCGCGCAGGGGTTGCGGCTCGATCCGTATTCGAGATGAACCACCCGCACGGCCGGATCGTAAACCACCCGTAACCCCTTGCTCCAGATGCGGGCGCAAAGATCGGTCTCCTCGTAGTAGGCCGGCGCATATGCGCCATCGAACCCGCCAAGGCTCTGCATGACCGCGCGGGGCACCATCAGGAACACGCCGGAGCAGTAATCGACGTCTCGGACAAAGTTGTATTCCGGCGCGCAGGGATCGCCGTCCCGGCCATAGCCGAGGCATGATCCGTCGCGGAACACCATGCTGCCCGCCTCCTGCAGCAGGCCATGAGCGCGCACGACCATGCCGCCCACGGCACCGATGCCGAGGTCGCCGTCAAGCCGCCGCAACGCCTGCGCCAGCGCATCCGGCGCCAGGGTCACGTCGTTGTTCAACAGCAGCACATGGCGCCCGCGCGCCAGCGCCAGGCCCTGGTTGGCGGCCGGCAGGAACCCGTCATTGGCCGCGTTGCGCACGAGGCGCAGGCCCGAGACATGTGCCTCGATCCGCCGCGTCTCATCGCGGGAGGCATTGTCGACCAGGATCACCTCGAACCGCACGCCGGTGCTGCCGGACAGGCTGAGCAACGTCTGCATCGTAAGGTCGAACTGGTTGTAGGCCGCGATCACGACGCTGACATCCGGGGCCGTGTCGCCCAAGGGGCCGCCCGGCAGATCGAAGCTGACCTTCTGCCGCGACATCAGCCGCGCCATGCGGGCGAACAGCGCCTTGGCGTCACGCTCCGCCACCGGCACGAGATGGGCAGGCGGCGTGGCCTCAAGGCCGGCCTTCCGGCCGATCCGCAGCCAATGATCGAACGCGGTGGCGGCCCGCCCGGTCCTGAGATCGGCTGCCACGGATGGCTGGCCGGCATAGAACGCCGGATCGAACCACAGGCTGGGCCGGCGCCCCTCAAACCGCCCCACTGCCAGGAAATGATGAAACGCGGACCGGTGGCGCCCTGCCTCGATCAGACCCACGACGTCAGGATTAGTGGTGCGGTAGAATTCCTCATCAAAATCGGGACTAGGATTGAAGATCGAAGGCCGCGGATTCGCCAGGAAATGATGCAGCGCCGAGCCGTATTCGCCGCTCGCGATCAGGTCGCCTGCCACCGGATACATCGCCAGATACCAGGGTGCGTCAAAATACACCGACAATTCTGGTTCCGGATCGAACCGCCCGCTCAGCAACGCCGTGAATGGCGTGCTGTCCACGCCGGTCGCGCGGCGCGCCAGGGCGCTGTCAAAAAACGGTGATCCGCTCGCCTCTTCGTACTGCCCGGCGATCAGAAAGTGGTGGTAGCCGTTGCGCAGCCCGTACTGGGCCAGTTGCTCATCCGTGAGGTCATCGCGTAACGTGCGGTAGTAGGTCTCGCTGAACAGCCAATGCGGATCACGGCTGCGGTGTCCGAACGCACAGTAATGCGCAAAGCCACTGGGTATCTCGCCCCGCAGCACGGCGCGTCGGACACCTGGATTGCTGTCCAGATAGAAGCGCTCGCTGAAGAACGGATTTGGGCTGAACCCCGCGGCGGCACCCACCAGCGTGTAATGCTCAAAAGCTGTCTCAGGCTCGCCCGCAATCGGCCTGCGCAGATGGGTCGCACGATACCATGACGGGTCGAACGCGAGCCACGGGCAAGAGGATGGAGTGTCCACCTCCGCAACCGGCTTGCCCTCGGTCACACCCGTACCGTCCGCCATTGCTTACCCCAAAGGAACAGCCATCACGGTGAAGCAGAACCGGCGGGCAAAAGAAAGGCCAGGGTCAGCCTCGTGCCACTCTTTCCTTAAATGATTCAAATTCAGAATGTTCTACGCACCAGGTGCGGCACGGGCGATGCGGGTTCTGGCGCCGCGGCTGAGCACAACCCGCTCACCGGGCTGGAAATTGTCTTCGTTGGTCTGCACGACGGTGATCGTCCGACCGTCGTCTTCGCGGATGACGAACTCCACGGCGGTGCCGCTGCTCAATGCGCCTTCGGCTGCCGTGCCCGCAACGCCGCCAATGATCGCACCGGCAACCGCGCCAAGGATGTTGGCCCGCGGATCACGCCCACCGATATAGCTGCCCGCCGCGCCGCCAGCCACGGCGCCGCCAAGGGTTCCGACACCGGACTGCTGGCCCTGCACCGCAACCTGGCGCATCGAAATGATCTGACCGAACGACACCTCTGCCGTCCGGCCGATCTCACCGGCCGAGTAGGTCGTGTTGGTACGTTCCGGCGCGCATGCGCCAAGCACCAGAGGAACGCACAGGGCAAAGACGGTGAACGCGCGAAGGGCGGACATGTTGCGAGGATCTCCAACAAGCGGGAATGTCATTTACATAGCATCCCATGGCCAAAAATTCAGAGAGGTTACGAATCTTTCGGGTTGCAACGCTGAAGCACATTTCCGTCATCGTTAAAACATAGTTTCCCTTTAACGGGTTGTCAGGTATTCCTCTGAAGTGTGTTGAAGAAAGGGGCGCGATCACATGATCCGAGCGTCTGTGGCCACCCTGCTGTTTGATCGGCAGGCGGTTCGCCGGTTGGCGTCTCTCAGTCTGCTCGCAGCCCTCGCCGCCTGCTCCGCGCAGCGGCCCGAGCTCAGCCCCCCTCAGGAGGCCGCGCAATACAAGGCGCACGCCAAACGCGACTATACGCCGCCAGGCCCGCCGGGCGATCCCTGGGGCCCCTATATCGCCGAAGCCGCGGCGAAATACGACATCCCTGATCGCTGGATCCGCGAGGTCATGCGCGCCGAATCGAGTGGTAAGGTGCTGGAAACCTCCGGCCCCGGCGCCATGGGCATGATGCAGGTGATGCCGCAGACCTACGACACCCTGCGCGACCGCTACGGCCTCGATGACGACGCCTACGACCCGCACGACAACATCATGGCCGGCACCGCCTATCTGCGGGAGATGTACGACCTCTACGGCTCGCCCGGCTTCCTCGCCGCCTACAACGCAGGCCCCGGGCGGCTCGACGACTACCTGACCCACAACCGCGGCCTGCCGAACGAAACCCGCAACTACGTCGCCAAGATCGCCCCGCGGATCGCTGGCGTCTATCCACAGCGCCTATCGCCCGCACAGCAATACGCCATGAACCAGCTGCCGATGAACATCCCCGCCGGCCCGCGCTACCCACACAGCCGCAGCCAGCAGCCCGTCCTGCTCGCCGACACCCGCCGCAGCGGCCTCGCACGCGGAACAGTGCAGCAGACCACCCTCCCCGAACCGCCACGCCAGCCGCTGCCGCAAAATCTGGCCGCCGCCCAGTTGCCGCAACCCGCAGCCCTCGTCAAAGGCGGCTTCCACCTGATCACGCCCGCCGTCGCCGACACCCTCCCCGCCTCCCACGGCGGCAGCCCAACCTGGGCTGTGCAGGTCGGCGCCTTCGGCAACCCAAACCTCGCCCGCGCCGCCGCCGAAACCGCCCAGGCCAAAGCCAGCATCCCAGGCGGACGGCCAACCGTCGGCGAAACCAAACAAGCCAACGCAACCCTCTACCGAGCCCGTATCACAGGCCTCACCCACGATACCGCAACCCAAGCCTGCGAACGCCTCTCCAAAACCCACACCTCCTGCATCATCCTCTCCCCCAGCGCACAGTCTTGAGGGTGGGTAGCGAAGTAAGGCCAGGGGCTAGGGAATAAGTTTTTAAGTCACATTAGGGATTG
>CAIQQQ010000268.1 GCA_903873995.1 uncultured Rhodospirillales bacterium | reverse complement strand
GGAAGGCCAGGGGCTCTGCCCCTGGACCCCGCCAAGGGCCGAGCCCTTGGAACTCATAAGTTTTTAGTCCGTCTTGTTGAAGGGGGGGTGCCGCCGGGTCTTGACCCGGGGGCAACCCCCCTTCAACAAGACGGACGAAGACTCAAGGGTTCCAAGGGCTCGGCCCTTGGCGGGTCCAGGGCAGAGCCCTGGCCTTTCTTATTTTACTGGGGAACGCCATGACGGCACGGACGCTGTTTGACAAGGTTTGGGATGCGCATGTGGTGGAGACGTTGCCGGACGGCACGTGTGTTCTCTACATCGACCGTCATCTTGTTCATGAGGTGACGAGTCCGCAGGCGTTTGAGGGGTTGAGGCTGGCGGGGCGTCGGGTGCGGCGGCCGGAGGCGACGGTGGCGGTAGTGGATCACAACGTGCCGACATCGGACCGGCGGTTGGGCATTCAGGAAGAGGAGAGCCGCATCCAGGTCGAGACCTTGGAGCGGAATGTGGCCGAGTTCGGCGTGCCTTATATTCCGTTGCTCGATGCGCGGCAGGGCATTGTGCACATCATCGGGCCGGAGCAGGGGATTTCTCTGCCGGCGCACACGATCGTTTGTGGCGACAGCCACACCTCGACGCATGGCGCCTTGGGCGCGCTGGCGTTCGGCATCGGCACGTCCGAGGTCGAGCACGTGCTGGCGACGCAGACGCTGCTGCAGAAGCCGGCGAAGAACATGCTGGTGCGGGTGGATGGCCAGCTTCCGGCCGGCTGCGGCGCGAAGGACATTGTTCTCGCGATCATCGGGCGGATCGGCACGGCGGGCGGCACCGGGCATGTGATCGAGTATGCCGGCGAGGCGATCCGGGCACTGGACATGGCCGGTCGGATGACGGTGTGCAACATGTCGATCGAGGCGGGCGCGCGGGCCGGCATGATCGCGCCGGACGAGACGACGTTTGCGTATGTGAAAGGCCGTCCGCTGGCGCCGCAGGGCGAGGCGTTCGAGCAGGCGGTGGCGTGGTGGAAGACGCTGCCATCCGACGACGGCGCGCAGTACGACACGGTGGTGGTGCTGGACGCGGCGGAGATCGTGCCACAGGTGACATGGGGCACCAGCCCCGAGACGGTGGCGCCGATCACGGGGATGGTGCCCGATCCGATGGCCGAGCCCGACGAGGCGAAACGCGCCCAGATGCAGCGCATGCTGGCCTATATGGACCTCACGCCCGGCCAGAAGCTCGCGGAGGTGGCGATCGACATGGTGTTCATCGGCAGCTGCACCAACGGCCGCATCGAGGACATGCGGGCGGCGGCTGCGGTGGCCAAGGGCCGCAAGGTGGCGCCGGGGGTGCGCGCCCTGGTGGTCCCGGGTTCGGGCCTGGTGAAGCAGGCGGCCGAGGCCGAGGGGCTGGATGCGGTGTTCCTCGAGGCCGGGTTTGAGTGGCGTGAGGCCGGGTGCTCGATGTGCCTGGGCATGAACCCGGACAAGCTGACGGCCGGCCAGCGCTGCGCCAGCACGTCCAACCGCAATTTCGAGGGGCGCCAGGGGCCGGGCGGGCGCACGCATCTCCTATCGCCGGCGATGGCCGCCGCTGCGGCCGTCACCGGGCGGCTTGTCGATGTGAGGGAGCTGGTCTGATGGATGCTTTCACAACGCTCACCGGCATTGCAGCGCCCCTGCCGGTTGCCAATGTCGATACCGACAAGATCATTCCGGCCCGGTTTCTCAAGACGATCAAGCGCACCGGGCTCGGCGTGCATGTGTTCGACACGTTGCGCTATGACGAGCAGGGCGCCGAGCGGCCCGAGTTCGTGCTCAACCGCGAGCCGTATCGCCGCGCCGAGATCCTGATCGCGCACGAGAATTTCGGCTGCGGCAGCTCGCGCGAGCATGCCCCGTGGGCGCTTTTGGATTTCGGCATCCGCTGCATCATCGCCCCGAGCTTTGCCGACATCTTTCACTCGAACAGCTTCAAGAACGGCATCCTGCCGATCGCCCTGCCGCGCGAGATGTGCGACCTGCTGATGGAGGACGCGCAGCTCGGCGAGAACGCCCGCGTCACCATCGATCTGGCGCGCCAGGTGGTGGTGCGGCCGAACGGCGAGGAGATCGCCTTCGAAATCGACCCGTTCCGCAAGCATCTGCTGCTGGAGGGTCTTGACGATATCGGCCAGACGCTTCAGCACGAACCGTCGATCGACCGTTACGAGACCGGCCGGGCCGCCGAAAAACCCTGGATGCCCGCGATTTCCATAGCCTGAGGAACCCTGTTCATGGCGTCCAACAAGAACCTGCTGCTGCTGCCGGGTGACGGCATCGGCCCGGAAGTCATGCACGAGGTGCGCCGGCTGATCGACTGGATGGACCGTAGGCGGCATGTGTCGTTCAACCTCGGCGAGGATTATGTCGGCGGCGCTGCGATCGACGCGACGGGTGTGCCGATCACGGACGCGGTCGTGGAAAAGGCGCGCGCGGCCGATGCGGTGCTGTTCGGCTCGGTCGGCGGCCCGCAATGGGACAGCCACGGCTTTGACAAGCGCCCCGAGCTCGCCATCCTGACGCTGCGCCGGGAGCTGGGCCTGTTCGCCAATCTGCGGCCCGCGATCGTGCTCGATCCGCTGGTGGGCGCCAGCACGCTGAAGCCCGAGGTCGTGAAGGGTCTCGACATCATGATCGTGCGCGAGGCCACCGGCGGCATCTATTTCGGCGAGCCCCGCGGCATCGAGACCCTGCCGGACGGCCAGCAGCGCGGCTTCAACACCGAGAGCTACAGCACCCACGAGATCGAGCGCGTCGCGCGCGTGGCGTTCGATCTGGCGGCGAAGCGCCAGGGCCGGGTGTGCAGCGTGGAGAAGGCCAACGTGATGGAAAGCGGCCTATTGTGGCGCCAGGTGGTGACGGCGCTGGCCGCGCGCGAATACCCCAACATCGCGCTCACCCACATGTATGCCGACAACTGCGCCATGCAGCTCGTGCGCAACCCGCGCCAGTTCGACGTGATCGTGACCGGCAATCTGTTCGGGGACCTGCTGAGCGACCTCGCCTCGATGCTGACGGGCTCGCTGGGCATGCTGCCCTCGGCCACCCTGGGCGCTGTGGATGCGGGCGGGCGGCGCCATGCGCTGTATGAGCCGATCCACGGCTCGGCGCCGGACATCGCCGGCAAGGGCATCGCCAACCCGCTGGCGCAGATCCTGAGCTTCGCCATGCTGCTGCGCTACTCATTTGACATGGACGAGGACGCCACCATGATCGAGCGCGCCTGCACCAGCGTGCTGGCCAGCGGCCTGCGCACGACGGACGTGATGGCGCCCGGCTGTGCCAAGGTGGGCACCCATGTGATGGGCGAAGCGGTGATCCGCGAACTGGACAAGCAGGCGGCGTAAAATCGGCGGAGACGGGGGTTGCCCCCTGCTAAGCCTTCCGCTACACGCTGCCTCCCGCTGCTGCACCCGTAGCTCAATTGGATAGAGCACCAGACTACGAATCTGGGGGTTGGAGGTTCGAGTCCTTCCGGGTGCGCCAACGTTTTCAACGACTTAATAAAAAACTTGAGCTTGCCGATCTCCTCACGGGTAACGTGGGGGGTAACATCAGCGGCGGGTTTCTCGCCATCAGCTCCCCGCAAAGATTTTTTTCGCTGGCCTGATTGGCCTGCCAGCGGGTTGTGTTCCTTCTTCGTTCTCCTGCCCGGCCGCGTTATGGTGCCGGGATGCTAGGCCTTCGCGATCTCATCCTCTCGGCGCGGCTCGATCAGCTGGACGCGACATGGCTGGAGGTGCGGTGCTGCCGTGGTGTGGTCTATCTGCCCGTCCGCATGTTGTCCGGTGCCCAAGGATCGGCAACGCCCATCAGAGCCGTTCTGAGGCGTCTGCGGTGCCGTGTGTGCGGTGGTCTCCCTGTCGTGGTGGCGTTGGTCGAAGACCCGGCAGGCGAGGCCTCAGGGACCGGCGGAGCGGCCCGAACGTGGCGGGTAGTGCTCGCGGGTAGCAGTGCCGGCCGATCCCGTGCGGACACGACTGCGGACACAAACGAAAACCGCCCCAGCTGGTGACCGAGGCGGCTTGGTGGGTGCTCGGGCGATGGGGTGTCAGGCTTCGGCTTCGTTCTCCTGCACAGCCTCCCCATTCGGCACGGGGGGCAGCCCCTGCAGCGGCCACAGCAGACTGTAAGCCGCCGCCCGGAGCGCCTCGATCCCGTCCGTGGCGCGTCCGACGGCATCGCGGATCGGCACCAGCGCATCCGTGTCGATTGCGTCCGGGCTGCCAATCAGGAAGACCAGGAGCTTGTACACGCTCCCCAGGTCGAGAACGTGCGATTCGATACCGAAGATGTGGCTCGTGGCCTTGATGATGGCCGGGTTCGGGGCCGGGCTGCCGGCGCTGGCGATCTCCCGTCTCATTGCGCGGCCTCCCTCGCAAAGCTGGCAGCCTGTTGCAGCAGCGACAGGACCGACGGGGCAGGCTCACCGCGCGCCACCCGCTCCACCTCTCCAATCGTTGCCCTGGCAGCCGCGCCAAGCAAATCCGAGTAGGTTTGCAGCCGATCGAGGTTGCGCTGGGGCGTGTTGTCGAGCTGCACTTTGAGGGTGGCGAGCTCGGCATGGAGTTGCGCTTCACGAGCGCGTGCCGCGTCCCAATTCTCCTTCACGCCATCCCGCACGTCCTCAATCCGGCTTTCCACGTCTTCGAGCAGATGCGCCAGCGCGTTCAATTCATCGGCCTGGATGGTGTGGTTGCTTTCTTGAAAGTGGTTCAGCGTCCGGCTTGTGCCGCGAACCAAGCGGGCCGCCGTGTCGATCTCGTCAATCAGCGACAGGAAATCCGGCGCGGTCGCGATGGGCATAGTTCGGGTGTTCTCGGAATCGTTCATGATTCGAGGCTCCTCAGGGATTGGGTTGTGATCAGGCGAGACGGTTTAACGCATCATCCTTGATGCGTGGCATCAATAGTGACATTGTTATGTATGGATGCAACAGAAAACGGCATCAAAAGCGCCATTTCTTCCGCACAGGTCCGCGCAGCCCGTGGCCTGCTAGCTTGGTCGCAGGATCAGCTTGCCCTTGCGAGCGGAGTCCCCAAGCGCACGCTTGCCCGATTGGAGCTCGGCCAGGGCGCGCCTCAGCAGCGCACGCTTGCCGCGATCCGCGCAGCCCTGGAAGCGGCCGGCGTCGAGTTTATCGCGGAAAATGGGGGCGGGGCTGGGGTGCGGTTGCGTAAACGTTAAATTCAGGAATAACTTCCCAAATGATCGAGGAATTTGGTAGTCATTCAATCCGTCAAGCGTTTCCAAGATGTCAGGCTTTTGGCGACGCTCGTAGGCTGGCCCGAGAATGAAATTACATCTACGTGGTTGACGTAGTAGGTGTAACACTCATATCGTCTCGTATGCACACGGTCTGCGAACTATCGAGCTTTATAAGGGCGGCTAAAGATTCCGAGATGTCGGAAGCTGAGGTCCGATCGTTAATCGATTTTTTGGCACTAAACCCTACGGCTGGTGATGCAATCGAAGGCACCGGAGGCTGCCGGAAACTACGATTGGCCGGTAAAGGAAAGGGGAAAAGTGGCGGTTATCTGTGGCCCATCTGG